>CALAQT010000089.1 GCA_937888775.1 uncultured Actinomycetes bacterium
GCGGTGGCTGATCTCGCCTGGGGTGCCCGCACCGCCGAGCTGCGCCTGCTGGCAGCGGTGGTCGCCGGGGTACAGCACAAGCCAGGCCAGGCGCTCCGGGGTGACGTTCAGGACGAGGCACGCCGCCCGCGAGTGGCTGTGATAGCCGCGAGTTACCTCGAAATCAAGGTAGCAGCCACCCCAAGCGGTGCAACGGGTATAGGTGGCAGGCATCTCTAGCCCGGAGCGTGCAGTAAGGACCGCGCTCCCGGCGAGCGGGGGCGCGGAAACGTCCGGCTGAGCAGGGATCCTTGGCCTTGTCGACGGTCCTTGATCCCGAGCTTGGAGGTTCACCTTGAGGGTGATGCGTAATGGACGCCCGGTAACCGTAGAAGTGACGTCGGACGGAGCGGGTTTGGTCTCGCACGCGGGCAGCGCGCTGCTCGCGCAGGTCGCTGACAGGGTGGGGCTGACCGGGGCGTTATCGCTGCGGCTGGCTGGGGTCAAGCAGCGCCGTCGCGGTCATGATCCGGGCCGGGTGATCCGTGATCTCGCGGTGATGTTGGCCGACGGCGGCGAGTGCGTGTCTGACCTCGGTGCGGTCCGCGAGCAGGACGCGTTGTTCGGGGCGGTGGCGTCTGACTCGACCGCGTTTCGGATCATCGACCGGATCGCGTGCACCCCAGGCATGTTGGACGCCTTGCGTGTCGCGCACGCCCGCGCGCGAGCGCGGTTCTGGGAGCTGCAGGGCGCGCCGGCGCGGTTGACGGTCGATGTCGACGCGACGTTGATCACGGCGCATTCGGAGAAGGAGAAGGCGGCCGGCAACTACAAGGGCGGCTACGGGTTTCACCCGTTGCAGGCCTACCTGGACGAGACGCGCGAAGCGCTCGGCGGGCTGCTACGCCCCGGCAACGCCGGCTCCAACACCGCCGATGATCATGTGGCGGTCCTGGACCGCGCGCTGGCGCAGATCCCCGCGCAGTACGCCGAGAGCTTGGAGATCTTGGTCCGCGCGGACACGGCCGGGGCCACTCACGGACTGATCGACGACTGCCGGGAGGGCAACATGCGCTTCTCGGTCGGCTACGAGCTGACCGAGCCAGTCCGCTCAGCGATCCTCCAGATCCCCGAGCACGCATGGGTCCCAGCGCTTGACCAGGACGGCGACGCGCAGTCACTCTCACGCGCCTACTGCACGCCCGGGGCTAGTCGAGGAGCGGCGGGCGGTCACGCAGCGGGCGCTCAAGGTCTGCCGGGTGCAAAGCGTGGAGATAGATGGCGGTCGCGACGGGCGATGAGTGCCCGAGCGCGCCTTGGATCACAGGTAGCGCCTTGCCCTCCGCGGCCAACTCGGTCGCATAGGTGTGGCGCAGCGCGTGCGGATTGACACGCCGCTCGACGCCGCCACGCTTCGCCAGGCGGGCCAGCAGCGCTTGGACGTACTGGTGGCGGCTAACCGGCTCGCCCTGAAGCGTGCAGATGAGCGTGGTGGCGCGAGGTCGCCTGTCGGTCCAGCGCAACACGTCGGCCAGCGCGTCATCCGGAAGCCAGATGACTCGGCGCTTGGCTCCCTTGCCACGCATGATGTCGACCATGCGACGGTGTCCGCGGACTTGCGCACCGCGTTCGATCGCGGTCCGCTGATCGGCCTCGACCGAATCGAGTACCTCCTCGGGACAAGCCTCAGGCTGGCTCGTCACGGACTCAGTACGCCTCGTGGAACAGCGCCGCCACCTCCTGCGGTCCCGTCAGCGGCCGCGCGTTGAAGAGAGTGGCGGTGTCAGCCAGGGCGTGCGGGATGAGATGACGTAATTCCTGTTGGTGTCTGGGTTTTTGGGAAGGCCGAAAAGGCGATCAAGAGGATGTTTAGAGTGCGTCCGCGCGGCTCGGCAAGCCCTTATAGACACTGGCGATTTGGGATCGTGCTCGGCGGTCAGCCTCGCGACCGCCTCGGGACCCGGGCGGGCGTAGCGCTGCAGCGAGCGCAATGACGTATGACGGCTCTTGGCCATCAGCAACGCGAGCCCGACGTCGGCCTCGGCGAGATGCGTGATCGCCGAGTGGCGCAGCTGGTGCAGCGTCCACCCATCCGACTCCGCGCTGAACAGCTCCTCCGCGCGCCGGTAAGACAACCGAGCCCGCCCCGTGTACGGGCACAGATCGGCGGCAGCTGGCATCCGTGCCGGCGCCGGCCGCCGGTCGGCCAAGAACAGCGGGCCACTCGGACGGCCAGCGATCAAGCGCGGCAGAAGCCGCGCCGAGCCGGCCTGCAGGTGCAGCCACTCCACATCGCCACCCTTCGACCGCACACGAGCCCGCTTGTTCTCCAACTCGACGTCCTCGACATTCAGCGAGAGCACCTCACCCGCCCGCGCCGCGGTCTCATACAACAGCCGCCAGAGCGCCTTCTCACGCACCGCGACGTCATCGCGGCGCCACAACCGCTCGAGCTGGGCGAACGGGATCGCCCGAGTCCGGTCGGCGGGCTCGCGCCGACGCGCCAGGACCTCGGCAAACGGCTCGCCCACCCAGCCGCGGCGTACGCAGAAGGCCGAGAATGAGCGCACGGTGGCCACGTGGCGATTCCACGTCGCCGGCGCGCACCCACCCCATGCCTCCACTACGGCCCGCTCGAGCTCCCGGCCGCAAACCCACTCCAATGGGCGCTCAGGCCCGAGGTCGCGCCCCAGCCGACCGAGGGTCTGCGCGTAGGAGCGATAGCTCGAGGCCGCGAGGTCGGGCTGGGCGAGAAAGACGTCAGCAGCCTGGCGCAGCGTGGGCGGGCGCTCCCGCGCTGGACGCAGCCTCCGGTGAGGGCTCTCGCGCCGTCGCATCGTTCGACCGAGGAGTTCCGTTGCCGCTAACCCAGACACAGCTCGCGAGCGCCGTCGCCGACCGCGCCGATATCAGCCGCGCCGAGGCGCCGTGCGGCGGATGGCATCCCGGACAATCCTCGACGGCGTCGTGCCGCCCGCCTTCGCACGTTCCTTGACGGACTGCGCTAGCTCGGCGTCAACGCGGGCTCGGAGGATTTCGGTCTTCATGCCTCAGCCTATCCGCTGTGCCACGGCTGTGGCCCCGCGTGCTACGCGAGAAGGGCTTGGACGGTAAGCTAAAGACAGCGCTGATCCGTTGCGGGTTCGCGCCAGAAGAGCCAGAAAACGGCACGCCCCGCTAGGTCGGCTGGATCTCCTCATAAAGAGTTCGGCAATGCTCCGAGATTCAACTTCATTGGCCGAGCGGGGCGGACCCGTTCTTAGGGTGGTAAACGGCGGACCGTGAACACGGCCCGGACCCTACTTACTGTTGGGGTTACTCCAGCGGCTTCGTTGCTACGCGGTCGGAGCGGCGCTCTCGGCACCCTCGATCGCGGCCGACCCAGTGCCGGTGCCGACCGAGATCGCGACCTTGCGCGGCTTGCGCTGCTCGGGCTTGGGGATCCGCACCTCGAGTACGCCGTTCTCGAAGCTCGCCTTGACTGACTCGGCATCGACTCCCTCGGGAAGCGTCAGCGAGCGGGAGAAGGTGCCCGACGAACGCTCGACGCGGTAGTAGCCCTCCTTGCGCTCCTCGTGCTCGGCCTTACGCTCGCCCGAGACGGTGAGGACGTTGTCCTCAAGCTCGATCTTGACGTCCTGCTCGGTGAGCCCGGGCAGGTCGGCGCGCAGCACGAACTCATCCGCACTTTCGACCAGGTCCATCGCCGGAATCCAGCGGCGCTGTGTGTGCGAGGCAACGCCGTTGCTGGGCATAGGCGAGTCGAAGAAGGTGTTGAAGAGGCGGTTCATCTCGGACTGGATCGTGTTCAGCTCACGTACCGGCTCCCATCGAATCAGGGCCATGTCTGCTCCTTTATTTCTATTAGGCTTTTTGCTGCTGGACTCATTATGAAATCTAAGTCGAACCATGTCAAGTCTTTCGCCCGTTGAAGCAGCGAACTAGCGCGGCGCCACGGGTGCGGGCAGCTTGAGCAATCCGATCTGCCAGCCGAAGCGGGCCGGTGCGGCTCCGGCGACGACCAAGCCAGGCGGCGCGACTCAGCCGACGACCAGCGAGGTGCCGGTCATCTCCGGTGGCTGCTCGATCCCCAGCAGCGTAAGCATTGTCGGCGAGACGTCGGCCAGCACGCCTCCCGAGCGCAACACCAGCCCGGGCACGGTGACGATCACGGGAACCGGATTAAGCGAATGGGCCGTATTGGGGCTGCCATCGGGCTCGAGCATGTGGTCGGCGTTGCCGTGGTCGGCGGTGATCAAGCAAGCGCCACCGGCGGCGTGCACGGCCCCGACGATCTTGGCCAGGCACTCGTCGACGGTCTGCACCGCCGTGACCGCCGCTTCGATCACACCGGTGTGCCCCACCATGTCCGCGTTGGCGAAGTTGATGATCGCGAACTTCGGCTGATCCTCACCCCAGGCCGAGGTGAACGCCGCCGTGGCCTCACGCGCGCGCATCTCCGGCTTGTAATCGTAGGTGGGCACGTCGCGCGCGGAGGGCACCAACTCGCGCCGCTCGCCCTCGTAGGGGGTCTCCTCCCCGCCGTTGAAGAAATAGGTCACGTGCGGGTACTTCTCGGTCTCGGCGACGTGCAGCTGGCGCTCATTGCGCGCGGCGATCACCGCCGACAGCGTGATCGCGGGATGCTGGGGCGGGAACGCGACGGGGTAGGGCCAGCCCTCCACGTACTCGGTCATCGTCGCGTAGCGCTCGATCGGGTCCACCCCACCGCGGTCAAATTCATCGAAGTCCGGCTGGGCCAGCGCGCGGGTGATCTCGCGCATCCGATCGGGCCGGAAGTTGAGCCCAAAGACCGAATCGCCGGGACGGATCCGAGCCTCCTCGCCGACCAGCACCGGTTTGATGAACTCGTCGGTCTCGTCGCGCTCGTAGGCGGCGCGGGCGGCCTCTTTCCCCGAATCGGCGTGGTGCTCGGCTTGGCCGTGGACCAGCATGTCGTAGGCCAGCTTGATGCGGTCCCAGCGGCGGTCGCGGTCCATCGCGTAGTAGCGGCCCACCACCGAGCCGATCCGTCCCACGCCGGCGTCGTCCATCCAGCCCTGAACCGTCTCCAGGAAACCGGCGCCCGAGTGCGGCAGCGTGTCACGGCCGTCGGTGAAGGCGTGCAGCACCAGGTCGGACACGCCCAGCTCGGCGGCCAGCTTGATCAGCGCCTCCAGGTGCTCGAGGCTCGAGTGCACGCCGCCGTCCGACACCAGGCCGATCAGATGCACGCGCGGAGCGTCGGCGAACGCCTCGGCCAACACCGGGTTGCGCGCCAGTTCGCCGTTGGACACGGCCTCGTCGATCCGGGTCAGGTCCTGCATGATCACCGACCCCGCTCCGAGGTTCAGATGGCCGACCTCCGAGTTGCCCATCTGGCCCTCCGGCAGCCCGACGGCGAGCCCGCAGGCGGTCAGCGAGGTGTGGGGATAGGTTGCCCACAGCTGATCGAATACGGGTGTCTGAGCCAGCGAGATCGCGTTGCCCGGTCCGTCGGGGGCGATCCCCCAGCCGTCGAGGACGATCAGCGCGGCGCAGGCGGCGGGCAGCGACTGGGCGCCGGACGCCAGCGCCATCAGCCGGCCGCGTCCACGATCGCCGCCAGCGACTCCGCCTCGAGACTGGCGCCGCCGACCAGCGCCCCGTCGATGTCGGGCAGCGCCATCAGCTCGGCGGCGTTGTCGGCCTTGACGCTGCCGCCGTAGAGGATCCGGGTGCGCTGGGCCTGCTCGGGCGAGCGATCGGCAACGAGCGCGCGGACGAACGCGATCGCCTCCTGGGCCTGCTCGGGAGTGGCCACGCGGCCGGTGCCGATCGCCCAGATCGGCTCGTAGGCGATCACCACCTCACCCAGCCGCGCCGGGTCCAGCCGGGCCACGGCCTCCTGGACCTGGTGGCGCAGCTTGCGTTCGGTGTCGCCCCGCTCACGCTCCTCCTCGGTCTCGCCGACGCACAGGATCGGACGCAGGCCGGCCTCCAGCGCCACCGGCAGCTTGAGCTGCAGCGCCTTGTCGGTCTCGCCGAACAGTTGCCGGCGCTCGGAATGACCCAGGATCACTCCGTGGACCCCGAGCTCGGTCAGCATCGCCGCGGAGACCTCGCCGGTGAACGCGCCCTGGGCGGCGTGGTGCATGTTCTGGGCGTAGACCTCGACGCGTGAGCCGCGGGTGGAGTCGACCATCGCCTCCAGGACCGTGAAGGTCGGGCAGATCGCGACGTCGACGCCGTCGGCCGTCGAGACGCGCGGCAGGAGCGCCTGGATGAAGGCCTCGGCTTCGGCGACCGTCTTGTGCATCTTCCAGTTGCCGGCGATCAGGGGCGTGCGCCGGGCGGCCTCTGTGGCATTTCCCAGGGGGCTCACGCCAGCGCCTCCACTCCGGGCAGCTGACGGCCTTCCAGCAGCTCCAGCGCCGCGCCGCCGCCGGTGGACAGGTGGGTGACCGAGTCGGCCAGACCAAAGCGCTGCAGCGCGGCGACTGAGTCCCCACCTCCGACCACTGTGGTCCCCGGCGCCTGTGCGACCGCCTCGGCGACGGCGCGAGTCCCGGCGGCGAATGGCTCCAGCTCGAAGGCGCCCATCGGCCCGTTCCAGAACACCGTGCCGGCCCCCGCGATGATCGATCGGTAAGCCCGCGCGGTGTGCGGCCCGATGTCCAATCCCATCATCCCGTCGGGGACGTCGATCCCTTCCAGCGCCTGGACGGCGGCGTCGGGCGCCAGGCGATCGGCGATCACCAGGTCACGCGGGAGCTCCAGCGACGCCCTGACCTCGCCAGCCCGAGCCAGCGCCTGCTCGGCCAGCGGGATGTCGTCCTGCGCGCACAGCGAGGTGCCGATCTGATGGCCTTGGGCGGCCAGGAATGGAAAGCACATCGCGCCGCCGATCAGGATCGTGTCGGCGACCTGCTCAAAGCGCTCGATGACGCCGATCTTGTCGCTCACCTTGGCGCCCCCGAGCACCGCCACCAGCGGCCGCGCCGGGTCCTTCAGCAGGCCGCTGAGCGCCGACACCTCACGCTCCAGCAGCAGCCCCGCGGCGCGGTTGGAGACCAGCCGCGCGACGCCCTCGGTCGAAGCGTGGGCGCGGTGGGCGCTGCCGAACGCATCGTTGACGTATGCGTCCGCCAGGCGCGCCAGGGCGGCCGCCAGCGGTGGATCGTTCTTGGTCTCCCCCGGCTCGTAGCGGACGTTCTCCAGTAGCAGCACGTCGCCCGGCTTCATCGCGTGTGCCAGCGCCTCGATGTCGGGGCCGACCACCGCCGGCGCCAGCGCGACGTCGGCCTCGAGCAGGTCGGCGAGCCGCTCGGCCACCGGCTCCAGCGACAGCTGCGGATCGCGATCCTTGGGCCGGCCGAGATGGGATACGAGCACGAGCGCGGCGCCGCGGTCACGCAGCGCCTCGATAGTCGGCAGTGCCGCGCGGATCCGGGTGTCGTCGGCAACCTTGCCGTGATCGAGCGGCACGTTGAAGTCCACTCTGACCAGCACACGCTTGCCGCGGATGTCGCCCAGGTCTGCGAGCGTTCTCACAGCAGCCTCTGCACGAGGTCGGAGACGCGGTTGGAGTAGCCCCACTCGTTGTCGTACCAGGCCACCACCTTGACCATCGTGCCGTCGATCACGACGGTCAGCTGCGAGTCGAGGATCGACGAGGCGGGATTCTTGACAATGTCGGAGGACACGATCGGGTCCTCGGTGTACTCCAGCAGGCCCTGCATCGGACCCTCGGCGGCCGCCTTGAGCGCCGCATTTACCTCTTCCACCGTCGTCTCACGGTTGGTCTCGATCGTCAGGTCCACGACGCTTCCGGTCGGGACCGGGGCGCGGACCGCGAAGCCGTGCAGCTTGCCGTTTAACTCCGGAATCACCACCCCGATCGCCTTGGCGGCGCCGGTCGAGGCCGGGATCAGGTTGATGGCCGCCGCGCGGGCGCGGCGCAGGTCGCGGTGGGGCATGTCCAGGAGCCGCTGGTCGGCGGTGTAGGCGTGGATCGTCGTCATCAGCCCGTGCTTGATGCCGACGGTGTCGTGCAGCACCTTGGCCACCGGCCCGAGGCAGTTGGTCGTGCACGAGGCGTTGGAGATCACGGCGTGCTGGTCGCGATCGTAGGCCTGGTCGAAGTTCACGCCCAGCACGACGGTGACGTCGGGGTTGGTGGCCGGAGCTGAGATCACGACCTTCTTGGCGCCGGCGGCCAGGTGCTTGGCGGCGTTCTCACGATCGGTGAACAGGCCGGTTGACTCGATCACGATGTCGGCCCCCAGCTCTTCCCATGGCAGCGCCGCCGGGTCACGCTCGGCCAGCACCCGGATCTCGTTGCCGTCGACGACCAGGCCGGCGTCGGTGGCGTGCACCTTGCCGGGGAACGGACCGTAGGTCGAGTCGTACTTGAGCAGGTGGGCGATCGTCCTGGGTTCGACGAGATCGTTGACCGCCAGCCACTCGATATCGGCACCTCGTTCGTAGGCGGCCCGGAATACGTTGCGACCGATCCGTCCAAAGCCGTTGATCCCGACCCGTACCGACATGCCTCTGTCCCTCCGTTTTTCAGTGTGGCCCTGACGGGCAGCGCCCGATCGCGAGCGTCTCCCCGACGCCCCGGAACAGGCTACCTCAGTGCTTCCCGGCGGGGAGCACTAGTGCGACAGGGGTCACCGCCGGGACACAACCTCGATCCGCAATGCATCCGGATCTCGCAGGTACGCCGCGTAGTACCGCCGCCCGTATTGCGGGCGCTCACCGGGTGCTCCGTCGTCGGCGCCGCCGGTGGCCAGGCCGGCGGCGTGGGCCGCGTCGACAGCCGCCCTGCCGCTCGCCTGGAGCGCCAGATGGCCGTAGCCGGGAGCGGGAGGCAGGCCGCGCACGACGATCCACACCAGCGGGCTGTTGACCCCGTAGGCGATCACGTGCTCTGACTCGTGTATCCGACGCGCTCCCAGCGCATAGAAGACGGCGTCGTAGAACCGCGCCGCGCGGCTCAGGTCGGAGACCTCGAACCCGACGTGATCGATCACGAGCGGTCCATCACGCCGGTTTGGTTACGTCGCGGTGCACGGCCTCGACGAGATACTCCTCGTTGGCGCCGTAGCGCTCGGCGAGGTGCTCGGTGATCGCCACCGACCGGTGACGGCCGCCGGTGCAGCCCACAGCCACCACCAGATGGGCCTTGCCCTCGGCCAGATACTGGGGCAGCAGATAGTCAAGCAGCGGATGCAGGCGGTCATAGAACGCGTCGAGCTCGCCCTCGCGGTTGATGAAGTCGACCACGCGCTGATCCTTGCCGGTAAGCGGCCGGAAGTCCGATTCGTAATGCGGATTGGGCAGGAACCGCACGTCGAACATCAGGTCGGCGTCCCGGCTGGGCCCGTATTTGAACCCGAAGCTCTGGAAAGTGACCGCCAACCGGCCGGGGGTCCGGGTCGGCAGCAGCTCGTCGGCCAGTTTTCGGCGCAGCATCGCGGCGGTTAGCCCGCCCGTGTCGATCACCACGTCGGCGCGCTCCCGCAGCGGCCCTAGCAGCGGGCGCTCCCGCGCGATCCCCTCCGCCACGCTGCCGGTCGGGGCCAGCGGATGACGGCGGCGGGTCTCCTTATAGCGGGTCAGAAGCGTCTGCTCGTCGGCCTCCAGGAACAGAATCCGGTGCTTGACGCCGCTGGCGCGCAGGTCGTCCAGCATCGCCGCCATGCCCTCGAAGTAGCTGCCGCCGCGCACGTCGGAGGCGACCGCGGCGCGGGCGACCTTGGAGCCGCTGTGCATGAACAGCTCGACCAGCGAGCGGATCATCTCCGACGGCAGATTGTCGACGCAGAAGTAACCCTCGTCCTCGAAGACCGCCATCGCCGTGGATTTGCCCGCACCTGAGAATCCGGTGATCACGACCAGATCCGTCAGCGCTGAGGCCTCCATGCTGTAAAGCTTGACGCGCGCGCCGGACAAGGGAGTGGGCGGCTCGTTAAGACTCCGGATTGTGCGACGATCCCCGCGTGCACCGTCGCGGCGCTCGTATCGCCATTGTGGCGGCGCTGGTACTGACGCTTCTGGGCGCGTTCCAAAGCGCGTCCGTCGCGCTCGCCAAGCCGAGCGCGACGGTGGCTGACGCGCCGCTGGTGGCGATCGTGTCCGACAACCAGACGGGGCAGGTGATGCCGCCCGGCTTTGTCGGCACCTCGTTCGAGTACCGAGCGCTGCAGCTCTACACCGGACGCGACCCCAGAGCCGTCGATCCCGTGCTGGTCCAGTTGTTGCGCCAGCTGGCGCCGGGTCAGGCCCCGGTGCTGCGCATCGGCGGCGACAGCACCGACGCCACCTGGTGGCCGATGCGCGGCGTGATCCCGCCGGGCGGCATCACCTACAAGCTGACGCGAGGCTGGCTGCGCACCACCCAGGCGCTGGCCGCCGATCTGGGGGCGCACCTGATCCTGGGCGTGAACCTGGCCGCGGGACGCCCGGCGCTGGCGGCGGCCGAAGCGCGCGCGCTGCTGGAGGGGCTCGGGCGCCAGTACATCTCGGCACTGGAGATCGGCAACGAGCCCGACCTGTACGGCGTCTTCGCGTGGTACCGCGACCGGCGTGGCCAGGTGTTCCACGCCCGCAACCGCCGCTACGACCTGAGCGCGTACGTCACGGACTTCTCGCATTTCGCCCAGGCGCTGCCGTGGGTGCCGCTGGCCGGGCCGGCGCTCTCGGGCCCGAGCTGGATGGGCGGGCTGGGACGGTTCATCTCCAGCGAGAAGGAGATCAAGATCGTCACCTACCACCGCTATCCGCTGCGGGCGTGCATCACCGACCCCACCTCCCCCGGGTACGCCTCGATCGCCAACCTGCTCAGCGACAGCTCATCCGCCGGGCTGGCGGCACCGGTCGCCCCCTACGCGGCGCTGGCCCACACCGACGGGCTCCAATTTCGGATCGGCGAGCTGAATTCAGCGTCCTGCCAGGGAGCGGCCGGCACCAGCGACACGTTCGCCTCGGCGCTGTGGGTGCTCGACACGCTGTTCAACATGGCCAGCGCCGGCGTTGACGGGGTCAACATCCACACGCTTCCCGGGGCGCCGTATCAGCCGTTTGAGTTCTCGCAGAGCACCACGGGCACCTGGCAGGCCACCGTCCAGCCCGAGTACTACGGCCTGCTGATGTTCGCGCGGGCGTTTCCCCCCGGCGCCCGGCTGCTGGCGGTCAACGCGCCAAGCGGTCCGGTCAAGGTATGGGCGACCCAGGCCCCCGACGGCACGATCCGCGTCGTGCTGATCAACAAGGACACCATCGCCGCCCACAGCGTGGCGCTGGAACTGCCGGGTGGTCTGAGCGGAGCGTCGCTGGAGTCGCTGCAGGCGCCCAGCGTGGCCTCGACCACCGGCGTCACGCTGGGCGGCCAGTCGTTCGCAAGCCCGACGACCACCGGGACCTTCCCCGGGCCCGAGAGCATCTCCAGCGTGTACCCGACACTCGGCTCCTACTCGATCGACCTGCCGCCGGCCAGCGCGGCAATCCTGACCAGGGGTCCCTAGACGCCGGACCGGGCGCCAGCGTCAGCGAGCTTCAGACCCCGGATCTCGCCGAACCGGTTATGAGCGCGCGGCGTGGCTTACGTTTCAAACGCCGGATCGCGCCGAACCGGTTATGAGCGCGCGGCGTGGCTTACGTTTCAAACGCCGGATCGCGCCGAACCGGTTATGAGCGCGCGGCGTGGCTTACGTTTCAAACGCCGGATCGCGCCGAACCGGTTATGAGCGCGCGGCGTGGCTTACGTTTCAAACGCCGGATCGCGCCGAACCGGTTATGAGCGCGCGGCGTGGCTTACGTTTCAAACGCCGGATCGCGCCGAACCGGTTATGAGCGCGCGGCGTGGCTTGGTTTCAAACGCCGGTTCGGTGTAGCTCGCGGTACATCTCGCGCGCCAGTTTGCCCGGCAGGCCGGGCACCGCCTCGAGCTCCTCCCGCGACGCGGTGAGGACCGCGTCCGGCGAGCCGAAGTGAGCCAGCAGCGCCCGCTTGCGCGCCGGGCCGATGCCCGGCAGCTCGTCGAGCATCGAGGCGGTCATCGCGCGGTCGCGCCGGATCCGATGGTGGGTGATGGCAAACCGGTGGGCCTCGTCGCGGGCGCGCTGGAGCAGCTGCAGCTCCGGGGTGTCGTGAGCCAGCACCAGCGGCGCCTCGCGGCCCGGGATGAACACCTCCTCGATCCGCTTGGCCAGCGAGATCACCACCACGCCGCGCTCGCGGAACACGCGCAGCGCCCGCAGGCCCGCCGACAGCTGGCCCTTGCCGCCGTCGATTACCACCAGATTGGGCAGCGCGGCGAAGCTGGGGTCGTAGTCCTTGTCGTGCGGCGAGACGTCGCGCTGGCTCTCCCAGCGGGCGATCCGGCGTCCCAGCACCTCCTCCATCGCGGCGAAGTCGTTGGGACCTTCGGTCCTGGCGAGAATTCGCTTGCGCGAATTCTCGTCAGGCCCGGCGTGGCCACCGCGTTCGGCCGCGTCCCCGACCGTGAACACCTTGAAGCGCCGGTAGTCGGACTTCTTCGGTGCGCCGCCCTCGAACACGACCATCGAAGCGACCGTGTTGGTCCCCATCAGGGTCGAGATGTCAAAGCACTCGACCCGCAGTGGGATCGTGTCCAGCCCGAGCGCTTTCTGCAGGCCGTCGAGCGCTTCGACGCGTTGCTGGCGACGGCGCTCGGAGCGCAGCTTCTCCTGGTCGAGCGCCAGCCTGGCGTTTCGCTCGGCCAACTCCAGGATCCGGCGCTTGTCACCGCGCTCGGCCGCCCGGATCTCGACCGGGCTGCCGCGGCGGCTCCCCAGCGCCAGGGCCAGCGCCGGCGCCGGGTTGGGTGGGGAGTCCGGAGCGGGCGGGGAAGCCAATTCACGCTGGACGATCAGCAGCGGCGGCACCGACATCGCGCTGGCGTAGTACTGCAGGATGAACGCCTCGGCGACCTCGGCGACTCCCTCGCCGGCGGCGTTGTCCAGATAGAAGCTCTGGCGATCGGCGAGGACCCCGTCGCGGACCTGGAACACCTGCGCGTTGGCCTCGGTCTCCGACACCGCGACCGCGATCGCATCCAGCGAGCCCCCGCCCTCGTGGGAGATCCGCTGGCGCTCCAGCAGCGAGCGCACCGCTCGCAGCCGGTTGCGCTCCCGGGCCGCGTCCTCAAAGCGCTGCTCGGCGGCGGCCTCGCGCATTGCCTGGTTTAAGGCCCGCTCGATCTCCTTGTAGCGGCCGGAGAGGAAGTCGACCACGCCGTCAATCCCCCGGCGGTAATCCTCCCGGCTGACGTAGCCGACGCACGGGGCCTCGCAGCGCTTGATGTAGTAGTCCAGGCAAGGCGAGCCGCTGCGACGGCCTGGCTCGGGCCCCTCGCAGGAGCGGAACATGAACACCTTGCCGAGCACCTCCAGCGTCGAGCGGACACGTTTGGCGTTGCTGTAGGGACCGAAGTAGGCGCGGTCACGGCGGTGGCGCTCACGGGTGAAATACACGCGGGGGAAGTCCTCGTCGAGCGAGATCGCTATGTACGGATAGGACTTGTCGTCGCGCAAACGAATGTTGAAGCGCGGCTTGTACTGCTTGATGAAGTTCTGCTCGGCCAGCAGTGCCTCGGACTCGGTGTGCACGACCAGCGCCTCGATGTGGTCGATCATCGGCACCAGGTCCTTGCCGGCGCGCGTGCTCGGATTGCTGAAATGCGACGCCACCCGCTTGCGGATCGAGGTCGCCTTGCCGACGTAGAGCACCTTCCCGCGAGCGTCGCGGAACAGGTACACGCCCGGCTCGTCGGGAAGCTCGCGGCGACTGTCGGCAGGGGTAATCGACATCTAGTGGTCTCTCCCGTGAGTACTCTCGCACCGAGAGTGATGACCGGCGGATGCCTGGCGAGGACGCAGGAGGTCTCGTGCAGCAGCGCTGCACGAGCCGACGAGGACAAAGCCAGGCGCCGCCGAGCGGGACGAATCGCGCGCGGCCCGATCCAGCGAGGCTGAATGCCGAGCGGGCCGCAAGCTCGATCGCTCGAATGCGATCGTATTTGCGGGAGCGACCACAAATCCGAGGATAGAGGCCGTCTGACCGGGCCCGCAGGCCCGGTCAGTCGGCGGTGAGCGACAGCAGCAGGCCGGCGATCCCGAGTCCCAGGGCGCCGATCGCGACCGTCTCGCCGGTCCCCGCCCGCGGCATGTTGGGCGTATAACCCGGGGCCTGCGTGGCGGCGCCCAGCAGGTCGGCGCCGCTGGTCGGCGGGTCACCGGCGGCGTGCAGCACGAACGCCAGCGCGACGAACAGCGCCAGCAGGGTCAGCCAGTGCGCGGTCCGGCCGCCCCGCAGCGCGACGGCGAGCAGCGCCCCGGCCGCTAGCGCCAGCAGCACGTCGACGACCGAGTAGACCTGCCACGCGGTCGGGTCGCGCGGCACCCCCGCCAGCGCGCTCGAACCACCCCACTCCGCATAGAACGCGGGCGAGAACTGATGACTCCAGGTCAAGAACAGGGAACCGAACAGCACCAGGGCGCCGATCAGCATCAGCCAGTCGGCGATCGTCTCTCGCATGGCCTTGTTCACGGCGGCGGCAGTGTACGGGTATGCGCGCCCAACGCGCCCTGGCTTACCCGCACGGTGATCGCCAGCGCCGCTCAACCCGCGTAATGTGTCCTCCAGCGATGCTCACCAACGGCCACCGCACCGCCTACCGTACCTGTCCGCTCTGCGAGGCCACCTGCGGCCTGGAGCTAGAGCTCGATGCGAAGGACCGGGTCCTGTCGATCCGCGGCGACAAGGCCGACGTGTTCAGCCGGGGGTTCATCTGCCCCAAGGGCTCCGCGCTCAAGGCGCTGCATGAGGATCCCGATC
The DNA here is from genome assembly GCA_937888775.1 of uncultured Actinomycetes bacterium. Next base: position 14,824 of record CALAQT010000089.1, read on the forward strand.
GGGTATCCACGCCGCTGATCAGGGACAAGGGCGAATTACGGCCGGCCAGCTGGGACGAGGCGTTCAAGCTGATCGACCGCCGCCTGTCGCCGATCCTCGCGCAGGACCGCAACGCCGTCGCGGTGTACCTCGGCAACCCCAACGCCCACAACCTTTCCAATCTGCTCTACGGAAGGGTGCTGACTCGCGCGCTGTCCTCGCACAACGTCTACTCGGCCAGCAGCGTCGATCAGATCCCAAAGCAGATGGCCAGTGCGCTGATGTTCGGGACCGGGACCACGGTTGCGGTCCCGGACGTGGATCGCACCGACCACCTGCTGATCCTCGGCGCCAACCCCCTGGCCTCCAACGGCAGCCTGATGACCGCGCCTGACATGCGCGGCCGGTTGCGGGCGCTGCGGGCGCGCGGCGGCAAGCTGGTGGTGATCGACCCGCGCCGCAGCCGCACCGCCGAGGAGGCCGACGAGCACCACTTCATCCGCCCGGGCACCGATGCCCAGCTGCTGTTCGCGATCGCCCACGTCCTGTTCGAGGAGGATCTGGCCGACCCGGGCCCGCGGCTGACCGAGATGACGGCGGGGCTGGAGCTGCTGCGCGAGCTGGCGGCAGGCTTCTCGCCCGAGCTGGTGTCGGAGGTATGCGAAATCGCCGCCGAGGAGATTCGCCGGATGGCGCGTGAGCTGGCCGGCGCTCCACGCGCTGCCGTGTACGGGCGCATCGGCACCTGCACGCAGGAGTTCGGCACCCTGGCCAGCTGGCTGGTCGACGTGCTCAACCTGCTGACCGGAAACCTGGATCGGGCGGGCGGCGCGATGTTCCCGCTCGGCGCCGCGGGCCATAGCAACGCGGCCGGCCCTCCCGGCCGCGGCCGCGGCGCCCGCTTCGGACGCTTCTCCAGCCGGGTGCGGGGGCTGGACGAGTTGTTCGGCGAACTCCCGGTGGCCTGTCTGTCGGAGGAGATCCAGACCCCCGGTGTGGGTCAGGTCAGGGCCCTGATCACAATCGGCGGCAACCCGGTGATCTCCACCCCCAACAGCGATCGCCTCGACGCGGCGCTGGACGAGTTGGAGCTGATGGTCAGCCTCGACGTGTACGTCAACGAGACCACCCGGCACGCCGACGTGATCCTGCCCGCCCCCTCGCCGCTGCGCCGCTCGCACTACGACCTGGTGCTGTACCTGTTCGCGGTGCGCAACGTCGCGCATTACTCACCTCCGGTGCTCGAACCCCAAGCCGAGCTCCCCGACGAGTGGGTGACCCTGCTGCGCCTGGCCGGCGTCGCGGCCGGGATGGGACCGGACGCCGACGTGGCGGCGCTCGACGCGGGGGTGGCGCGAGCGCTGATCGAGCGGGAGTTGGCCACGCCGGGATCGCCGGTCGCCGCGCGGTCGGCCGACGAGCTGCTGGGCGAGCTGGAGCCGCGCGTCGGGCCCGAGCGGCTGCTTGACCTGCTGCTGCGGACCGGTCCCTACGGCGACGGCTTCGGCGCGCAGCAGGACGGGCTGAGTCTGGCCGCGCTGGAGGCGGCACCGCACGGCATCGACCTCGGTCCCCTGCAACCAAGGTTGCCCGATGCGCTGCGGACCGCCGGCGGCCGGATCGAGCTGGTGCCCGAGCCGATCGTGGCCGACGTCGCACGGCTGCGGGCATCGCTGCAGCGCGGCGCCGTCGATGAGCTGGTCCTGATCGGCCGCCGGCAGCTGCGCTCCAACAACTCGTGGATGCACAACCTGCCGGTCCTGGTCAAGGGCAAGCCGCGCTGCACGCTGCACGTCCACCCCAAGGATGCACAGCGCTACCGGCTGACCGACGGCGAGCCGGCGCGGCTGCGATCGCGCACCGGCACCGTGCTGGCGCAGGTGGAGATCACCGAGCTGGTGATGCCGGGCGTGGTCAGCCTGCCGCACGGCTGGGGCCACGACGCGGACGGCACCGTGCAGAGCGTCGCCTCCGATCAGCCGGGCCCCAACAGCAACGTGCTCGCCGACGAGCTGCTGATCGATGCGCTGTCGGGCAACGCCGTGCTGAACGGGATCCCGGTGGAGCTCTCGCCGGCCGCGGCTTGAACCGGCCGGCTCCGGCGTGACCTTGCGGCGGCGCGCTTGGGGCGTGACCTGACCACCGGCGTTAGGCGCTAGTACTTGCGCGCCGCCCACACCACGGTGAAGGCGGTGTAGACGGCCGCGCCCATCAGCACCAGCCACGCTACCGATCCGGCGCTGGTGCTCCATAGGCGCGCGGTGGCGGTCAGCGTCAGCGCCGCCACCCCGACCGCGACGTACAGCGCGGCGCGCCGCCCATCGCCGAGCGAATAGAGCTCGGTGCGGTGCTGGCGGTACATGATCGATGCCACCCACGCGATCGCGGCCAGGAAGATCAGCGAAACGGCCTGGACGACCACGTTGGCGCCGGTGCCTCCGCCGGGAGCGATCGCGACCACGGCGGCGATCACCACGATGATCAAGACGTTGCGAACGTTCGCGTTGATGCTCACACCATCAAGCCTACCCCTCCCGCGAAGGGCTCAGTTCCATCCGCTGGCTCCCGGACCTCTGGCGCCGCGGCCGGGAAGCTAACTCGCACCCGCAGTCCCCCCTGAGCACCGGAGGTGGCCGTCAGCTCCGCGCCGTGGGCGTCGGCGATCGCCCTGACGATCGACAGGCCGAGGCCGAGCCCCTGGCGCGCCGGCTGCCGGCCGGGGCTGAGGGTGCGCTCCCCCGCCTGGCGCCGGAAGGGCTCGAACAGCAACTCCACTTCGTCGGCGGCGACCGCGGGGCCGGCGTTGCTCACCTCGAGCGTGGCCCTCCCGTTCCACAGGCCGGTCGATGCCCGAATCCATCCCCGGGGTCGGTTGTAGTGCAACGCGTTGTCCACCAGGTTGGCCACCAGGCGCTCGACCAGGGCCGGATCGCCGGTGGTCGGGGCCGGCTCGAGCCTCGCCTCGATCCGAACATCGCCGGCCTGCACACAGTGCAGGACTTCCCTGACCACCTGATCCAGATCGAGCCGCTGTTGCGTCTCGATCCCCCGCTGGCTGCGCGCCAGCGTCAGCAACGACGCGATCAGCCGCTCCTGCTGCTCACCGACCGCGATCACCCGCTCGCAGGCGGCGCGCAGCGACGCCTCGGTGGCATTGGGATCGCCGAGGGCAACCTCCACCAGCGTCCGCTGCACGGTGATCGGAGTGCGAAGCTCGTGTGAGGCGTTGGCGACGAAGCGGCGCTGAGACTCAAACGCGCCCTCCAGCCGCGACAGCAGGCCGTCGAAGGTGTCACCGAGCTCCTTGAGCTCATCCGCCGGCCCCTCCAAGGCCAGGCGCTCGTGCAGGTTATGCTCCGTGATCCCCCGCGCTCGGGCGTTCATCGTCCGCACTGGTCGCAGCGCCCTTCCCGCCATCAGCCATCCGAGGCCGATCGAGACCAGCGCCATGATCCCCAGCGCGATCCCCGATCGCGTCAGCAGCGCGCCGAGCTCGTCCGAACGCTGCTGCTGGATTGTGACCCGGGCCTGGCCGCGAAGCCCGTTCGCCAGCCGTTGCAGCTTCGCGAACCCGGGCCCGCCCACAGGAGCGTCAGGGGGTCCGACCACCGCCTGGGCCAGCGAAGGCGCGGCCCCGGCATGCGGCGAGAGGTACAGCGCGCCGTTGGACTTAGTGACCACGAGTGATCTGGGCTTCGGCGCGCGGATGGACAGGGCCACGAGCCCACTGACGTTGCCGGGCACGCTGCCCGCCACCAGCTCGTAGGTGATCGCCAGCAACAGCGCCCCCATGACCAGAAACAGGGCCCCGTACAGCAACGTCAGCCGCAGGCGCACCGACCAGCTCGGAAGCCGGCCGCGGCCCAATCGCCGGCGCCCTGACACCCGCCGACCGACCAGGCGTCGACCGATCAGGCGTCGACCGATCACGCGTCGACGGGGTTCAGATGCGATAACCGGCACCGGTCAGCGTCTCGATGATCGGCGGCTCGCCGAGCTTGCGGCGCAGGCGGCTGATCGTCACCTTGACCACGTTGCTAAACGGATCCGCGGCTTCGTCCCAGGCCCGGGCCAGCAGCTCCTCCGGCGAGAGCACCGCCCCCCGGGCGGCCAGCAGCAGCTCGAGCACGGCCAGCTCCTTGCTGCTCAGTTCCAGCCGACGCCCGGCCCGGTGGGCCACACGCCGGGCGGGATCGAGCTTCAGGTCGCCGCTGGTCAACAGTGGCGGCAGCGCGGGCTGGGCGCGACGGACGAGCGCCCGGATCCGGGCCACCAGCTCGGCGAACGCGAACGGCTTGGGCAGGTAGTCGTCGGCGCCCAGGCTGAGACCCGCGACCCGCTCCTCCACACCGGCTGAGGCGGTCAGCATCAGCACCCGTGACCGTCCGCCCGCGGCGGCGAGCGTCTCGCAGATGCGGTCGCCGTGCACGACGGGGAGATCGCGATCGAGGACGATCACGTCGTAGCAGTAGACCGCGGCCCGCCGCAGCGCGGCGGCGCCGTCGAGGGCCACGTCCACGGCCATGCCCTCGTGGCGCAGACCCGTGGCGACCGTCTCGGCCAGCTCCTCGTGATCGTCGACAACAAGCACGCGCATCAGCCTTTGACAAGTGTGGCGGTTCGCCGCGCCAACGCCAACAGGATGCTTGATGACAGGTTACGTGCGGGTAACGAGCGCCGTTCCCGCGTGGTAACCGGTGGTGGTCGGGGGCCTGCGGCCGAAGCCCACCGGCGCGCCAGCCGGGCCAGCACCGCCCCTGGCCCTCCGGCGCACCCCGCTTCTAACCCGCGACGGCCTCCCAGCGCTCGTAGAGCTCCTGCACCGCCCGCTTGGCCTGCTCGTGGCGAGCCGCCGACTTGGCGCTGACCTCCGGCGTCGACCAGGCGCCGGGATCGGCCAGCTGATCCTCGAGCGTACGCAACGCGACTTCGGCGACCTCGATCTGCGCCTCGAGCTTGACCTGGCCCGCGGCGGCGTTCTTGGAGCGTCGCGCCGGCTTCGCGCGGCCGACGCCGGCCGAAGCCGGAGCCGAACCAGACGCCGCCGCGGACGCGGAAGCCGACGCTGACGCTGACCGCTTCCCCTTCCCGTTGCGCTTCGCGCCCCCGGCCCGCTCGGCCCGCACGTCCTTGACGGCGGCAGGCGTCGTGCGCGTGGGCGTGGGCTTGGCCGGCGTCTTGGCCCGCTCGTCACGCACGCGCACGTATTCGGGCCAGCCGCCCACGTAACTGTGCAGCGTTTGGTCTTCGAGCGCGACCGTCCGCGTCCCGACCGCGTCCAGCAGCGCGCGGTCGTGGGAGACCAGCAGGATTGACCCCTGGAAAGCCCCGAGCGCCTCCTCCAGCGCCTCACGGCTCTCCAGATCGAGATGGTTGGTCGGCTCGTCGAGGATCAGCACGTTGGCGCCGGAGTGGACCAGGATCGCCAGCGACAGGCGCCGGCGCTCGCCGCCTGAAAGTCCTTCGAGCGGCTTCTCGGCGTCCTCTCCGGAGAACAAGAACCGCCCCAGCAGCGCCCGGGCCTTGGGCGGTGTCAGGCCGGTGGCGTGCGCGGCGGCCTCCAGCACCGTGCGCGCGTTGCCGGACGACAGCTCGTCGGCGTGCTGGGACAGGTAACCGAGCTTGACGTTGTGCCCGGTGCTGAGCTTGCCCTGCGGCAGCTCGCGTCGCCCCGCCAGGGTTTCGATCAACGTCGTCTTCCCTGCGCCGTTGGGACCCACGAGCGAGACGTGCTCGCCGCGCTCCAGCCACAGCTCGGCGTCGGTCAGCAGCTGCTTGTCACCCGCCGAGATCGCGCCGTTTGACAGCTCGAACACGACCCGGCCGCTGCGCTCGGGCGCCTTGAACTGGAACTCCAGGCCGCCGCCGTCGCCCGGAGCGCGGGAGACCCGCTCGATCTTGTCCAGGCGCTTGGCGCGTGACTGCGCCTGGCGTGCGCGAGTCCCGGCGCGAAAGCGGGTGACGAACCGCTCCAGCCGCTCGATCTCGGCCTGTTGGCGCTCGATCGCGCGTCCCAGCGCCAGCTCGCGGGCGGCCTTCTCACGCCGCCAGGCATGCCAGGTGCCCGGAAAGAAGCGCCCGCGCCCGGCCTCGAGCTCCAGCACCGCGGTCCCGACCGCTTCCAGAAACCAGCGGTCGTGGGCGACCAGCACGATCGCGGCGTCAAGGCCAACCAGGTGCTGCTCGAGCCATTCCAGCGATGCGATGTCGAGATGGTTGGTGGGCTCGTCGAGCAGCAGCAGGTCGGGATCGCCGGCCAGCGCGCGTCCGAGCGAGGCTCGGGTCAACTCCCCGCCCGAGAACGTCTGCAGCGAGCGGTCGAGGTCGCTGTCGGCGCGAAAGCCGAGCCCGTGCAGCGTCGCGAGCGCGCGATCGCGCCAGTTGTAGCCGCCGGCGTGCTCCAGCCTGGCCTGGGCCTCGGCGTAGCGGTTCAGCGTCGGCTCGTCGTGGGCGCCGTCGGCCATCGCCTGCTCCAGCGACGCCAGCTGCTGCTCGATTGCCACCAGCTCCGGGGCCCCGGAGAGCACGTAGTCGCGCAGCGTCAGGCCGCGTTCGCGGGGCGGGCGTTGATCGTGCAGGGCAACCTTGGCGCCCTTGGCCAGCACCAGCTCGCCGAAGTCGACCGATGCTTCGCCGGCCAGCATCCGCAGCAGCGTCGTCTTGCCGGCGCCGTTTCGCCCGGACAGGGTCATCCGATCGCGCCGCTCGAGCTTGAACGAGATCCCGCGCAGCAGCGGCTCGCCGGCAATGTCCTTGCCGAGGTCAGATGCGATTACAACGGCCATCGACCCCCATGGTAGGAAGCGAAGCGCTCTGAGCGAAGGCCAGATCTGCTGCCGGCAGTGGTGAGCCGGGCTTCCGGAGCGGCCACTAGCATCCCCGCCATGCCCTCCCCCGCGTGGCCACCCGATCCGCCTTTTCCGCTCCCGCCCGCGCTGACGCTGCAGATCCCGGGTCGCGGCGAGCTGTTCCTACGCGACACCGGCGGCACCGGACCGGTGGTGATGTTGCTGCACGGATGGATGGCCAACGCCGATATGAACTGGGGCGGCGCCTACGCGGATCTGACCGGGGCGGGCTATCGCGTGCTGGCGATCGATCACCGCGGCCACGGGCGTGGCCTGAGACAGCTCGGCCCTTTCCGGCTGTCGGACTGCGCGGCCGACGCTGCCGCCGCCCTGCGCGAGCTCGATGTCGCTCCGGCAATTGTGGTCGGCTACTCGATGGGCGGCGCGATCGCCCAGCTGATCGCGCGTGAGCATCCCGGCGTGGTCGGGGGGCTGGTGCTGAGCGGTACGGCCCAGCACTGGCAGGACCAGGCCTCGCGCCGTCTGTTCAAGGCGATGGGCGCAGTCGGCTTGGCGCTGTCGGTGGCGCCCCGGTCAAGCTGGCGGCTGGGCTTCAGCCGATCCGGGTACCGCGGGACGCGGGAGACGGCCTGGTTTCAATCCGAGCTGCTGCGCCACTCGGCGCGTGACCTGGCCGAGGCCGGACGCGAGCTGGGGCGGTTTGACTCCCGGCCCTGGCTGTCGGCCCTGGACGTATCCAGCGCCGTCGTGCTGACCTCCGACGACGAGCTCGTCGCGCCGCGCAAGCAGCGTGAGCTGGCGGGCGCCCTGCGGGCGCCTATCTTCGAGGCTCCGCTCCGTCATCTGGACCTCGTGTTCAAGGCGGAGAGCTACAACCCCGCGCTGCTGCTGGCGCTGCGGACGGTCGGGGCACCACAAACCGCCAACATCGGCTAGTGCATCGTTGCGGAACTGGCTTCGCGCTCTGGCCAGCGACTTCCCAAAACGATGCCCCGCGGTCAGCTAACCTACACGCCGAGATGCGCCGCGCCCGCACCATCATCGCGCTGCTGATGTTCACCCTCACGTTGCTGGCGCTCGCACCGGCCGCCCTCGCCCGTGAGACGGGCGGCCAGGGCTGGTACGGAGAGACCACCGATCCGGTGATCACCAAAACGATGTTCATCGTGATCGCGTTCTTTCCGACGGTGATCCTGGTCTTCTCGCTGATCCAGTGGCGGCTGGACAAGCGCAAGCACGCCAGGATGGACGCGGCCCGGCGCCGGGCCGCCAACGCCGACTGGCGCGGCGGTTGGTAGGCAGATGACCTACTTCGTGACCGGTGCGACCGGGTTCATCGGTCGCCACCTGGTCGAGCGTCTGCTGGCGCGGGACGGCGAGATCTATGTGCTGGTCCGCGAGGCATCGCAGGACAGGCTCAACCAGCTGATCGACCGCTGGGGACCCGAGGCCCAGAGCCGGGTCCATCCGGTGCTGGGGGATCTGTCCCAGCCGCGGCTGGGTGTCTCCGACGACGACTTGGCCCAGCTGCGTGAGGCCTCGATCGACCACTTCTTTCACCTCGCCGCCGTCTACGACATGACTGCCGACGACGAGCGCAACCGGATCGCCAACGTCGACGGCACGCGCAATGCCGTCGCCCTGGCCAATGAGCTGAGGGTGGGCTGCTTTCACCACACCTCCTCGATCGCCGCCGCGGGCATGCACAAGGGTCTGTTCCGTGAGGACATGTTCGACGAGGGCCAGAAGCTCGAGCATCCATACCACCGCACCAAGTTCGAGGCCGAGAAGATCGCGCGCACGCAGACCACCGTCCCATGGCGCATTTACCGGCCGGCGATCGTGGTAGGTGACTCGCGCACCGGCGAGATGGACAAGATCGACGGTCCCTACTACTTCTTCACCGCGATCAAGATGGCCCGCCACTACCTCCCGGGGTGGTTCCCGCTCGTTGGGCCCGAGCTCGGCTACACCAACATCGTGCCGGTCGACTACGTTGCCGCCGCGATGGATCACATCGCCCACCAGCCCGGCCTCGACGGGCAGGCGTTCCATCTGACCAACCCCAAGTCCCAGCGCTCGGGCGAGGTCATGAACACGATCGCCGCCGCGGCCCACGCGCCGCAGATGTCGGTGCGGATCGACGCGCGGCTGCTCAAGGCGCTGCCCAAGGGGACGATCGGGATGCTGATGGCGCTGCCCGCGGCCAAGGGCGTCCGCAAGGCGGTCCTGGCCGACTTCGGAATCCCCGACGAGGTGCTCGGCTACATCGGGTTGACCGCCGAGTTCGACACCCGTGACACGGAGCGCGCGCTGCAGGGCTCTGACATCTCGGTGCCGCCGCTGGAGTCCTACGCGGCCAAGCTGTGGGACTACTGGGAGCGAAACCTCGACCCTGACCTGTTCAAGGACCGCAGTTTCGAGGGGGCGGTCAACGGCAAGACGGTGCTGATCACCGGCGCCTCAAGCGGCATCGGCAAGGCGGCGGCGCTAAAGATCGCCAAGGCGGGTGGGATCCCCCTGCTGGTCGCGCGCAGCGCCGACAAGCTCGAGGAGGCCCGCCGTGAGATCGAGGAGGCGGGCGGCACCGCCTACGCCTACTCGGCCGACATCTCTGACCCCGAGTCAGTCGAGCAACTGGTCGCCAAGGTGCTCGCCGACCATCCCGCGGTCGACGTGCTGGTCAACAATGCCGGCCGCTCGATCCGCCGCTCGATCGCGCTCTCCTACGACCGATTCCACGACTTCGAGCGCACGATCCAGCTCAACTACCTCGGCACGATCAAGCTGATCATGGAGCTGCTGCCCCACATGCGCAACCGCCGCTCCGGGCTGATCATCAACGTCTCCTCGATCGGCGTGCAGACCAACCCGCCGCGCTTCTCGGCCTACGTCGCCTCCAAGGCCGCGCTGGACGCCTGGACCCGCGTGGTGGGCTCGGAGTGCATCGCCGACGACGTCCACTTCACGACAATCCACATGCCGCTCGTGCGCACGCCGATGATCGCGCCGACCAAGATCTACGACAGTTTCCCGACGATCTCCCCGGAGGAGGCCGCCGACCTGATCTGCGAGGCCATCCGCGCCAAGCCCAAGCACCTCGGCACCCGCCTGGGCACCTTCGGCGAGATCGCCTACGCCCTGTTGCCCAAGGCGGTCGACCAGATCCTCTCGACCGCCTACAAGGTGTTCCCCGACTCGGCCGCATCCAAGGGTCAAAAGGACCCTCAGGAGCACGCGTCGACCGAGCAGGTCGCGCTGGCGCACCTGATGCGCGGCGTCCACTGGTAGGGGAATCCGGCTCGCCGGGAGGAATACGGCAGCGCCGGTGGAGTCAGAGCCGGATTCCCTTGGGAAAGCGGCTGTGGGTTCCTGGGTGCGTGGCGGGGTAGCGACACTTTCCCGGGTTGGTGTAGGTGCGGTGGTGGATTGGCAACGCCTTCTTTCCTGGTGTCTAGATCCGAAACACCGGGATCAGCCGCTGCTCCTGCTCGGCCTCGATCCGGGCGATCACCTCGATGTGCTCCTCGAGCCCTGAGCCGCGCAGCTTGGTGGCCAGCAGCTCGTCGACCTGGAAGATGCCGGCGCTGTTGGACATCGCGATCTCCACCCGTACCGCCCGGTCGCGGCCGGGTGAGATCTTGACCTCGTCGATCGCGTAGGCCGACAGCGAGTGGATGTTCTGGTGCCCGGCCTCGAATCCGACCCGGGAACGGCCCCGCGCCATGTCGAGGGCGTCGGCGACACGCACGATTCCCGCCTCGACCGTGAACGGCGCTCCCTTGCGCCGGTGGCCGATGATCGCGTGCAGGGCCTCGGCGACGATGATCGACCGCTCCGGCTCCTCGTAGGCGCCGGCCAGCAGCGATCCGAGCTTGTCGGCGGTCAGAAACAGGCTGTAGCGCTCATGGTCGTCTCGGTGGATCGACATGCCGACGCAATGCATCAGGCAGGCCGCCGCCACGACGACCTCGGCGTCCCGTTCGCTCATCGCGTAATCGGCGACGACGCTTGGCGTGACCCCACGGCGAAACAGCAGCCGGGCCAGGCGCAGACCGATGTTCAGGACGATCTGGATGTGCACCCAGCTGTGATCCGACATGCCCAGCCGCCGGGTCGCGTTGACGGCGGACACGTGCCACCAGGCCTTGATCTGGTCGTCGTCGTTGACCGCCTCCAGCAACGACTCCAAACGGCGGTTGCCGCGCGTCGGCGCTCGCACGCGGACGTCGGCGATCGCCTCCCGCGGCGGGATCGGCGGCTCGGGGTTCAAGCCTTCACCGCCTCCAGCAGCAAGCCCTCGCGGACCCCGCCGCACCCCACGATCAGGGCGACGCCGAACAGCTCAGCTGCCGCCTCGAGGATCAGTAGCCCGGCCGGCAGCAGCCTGGCCCGTTGAGGGTCGATCGTGAACCGGCGCGCGATCTCGCTCGCCCGCTCGCGGCCCAGCAGCCACAGGCAGCGGGCGAACACATCGGGATCCAGCAGCGGACCGGCGAGCTTGCGCAGCGAGGTGAGGTTTCCCCCCACCGCCACCGCCTGCGCCGGGCGTGGCACCCGCAGCGAGCCGAACGCCGCGGCGATCTGCGCTCGCGCGGCGGCCAGCTCGGCGTCAGAGGGCGGATCGGAATGCAGGCAGCGATCGGCCAGGTCGCCAGAGCCGATCGCCAGCGAGGTCCACCACCGCACCCGGTCGGGGGCGATGCCGAGCACCAGCTCAGAGGATCCTCCGCCCACGTCGACGACGCCCAGCTCGCCGACCGGCGCTTGATCGAGCGTGCCGGCCGCGCCGGCGAAGGCCAGCCGGGCCTCACGTTCGCTGGACAACGTTTCCACGGCCAGCCCCCAGGCGCCTTCGATCGCGGCGATCAGCGCATCGCCGTTGACGGCGCTGCGGATCGCGGCGGTGGCCACGCCACGTACCTCACGGGCGCCGTGTGCGCGAGCGCTGGCCAGCTGTGCGCCGACGACCTTGACCACCTCGGCGATCTTCGCCTCCCCGATCGTCCCGCCGCGCGACAGCTCCTTGCCGATCCGGGTGAACTCACGCTCCTGATGGACCTCCACGAGTCGCCCGTCCTGGCAATCGGCCACGAGCAGTCGGGTGGTGTTGGTTCCGACGTCGATGCACGCCATTCGCATGCGCTCAGTGGCTCCCGCCGTATCTATGGTGGGGAGCAACTAGGCCAGCCTTTCCGAGCCGGAGACCGCGGGCGGCCGGGTCTCCGTGGGGGCGTCTGACCCGGACCGGGACCCGACCGGCGAGACGTCAAATCCGGCTCGCGGGCGCAGCACCACCCAGATCACGGCGGTGATCACCAGCGATCCAGCGCCCGCCACCATCAGTGCGACGCGCGGTCCCGCCAACGCCGCGATCACGCCGCCCAGCACGATCCCGCCCCCCGGCGCGGCCTGATTGAGCGACTCGTTGAGGCTCATCACGAGCGCCATCCAGCGCTCGGGCGTCTGCTCCTGGACGGCGGTTCGCGCGGCCACCGACTCGATTCCGTTGCCCGCGCCGCCGATCGCCGAGCCGATCATCGCCAGCACCAACGTAGGCGCCGCTGCCATGACCAGGAAGCCTACGCCGAGCGCGGCCACGCTGGTCGCCAACAACGCGCGGGCCGGCAGACCGCGCCAGCGTGCGTAGCCGGCGCTGCCGGCCACCGCCCCGGCGCCCCAGGAAGACAGTAATGCGCCGTACCCACCCGCGCCGGCGTGCAGCGTGCGCTGCGCGAACACCACCTCGACCGGCATCGAGATCGTGAACAGCACCACCGCTGCCACCTGTATGCCGAGCAGCGCGCGCAGCAGCGGGTCGCTCCGGACGTGGGCGATCGCGGCCCGCACGCGGCGCGCGGTGGGCACGCCCTCCTCATGCGCCCCGGGCAGCGCCCCCGCCGTCACCAGAATCACCGCCGTCGCCGCGAACAGGCCGCTGTTGGCCAGCAGCGCGGCGATCGTCCCGCCGCTCGCCACCACCAGGCCGCCCAGCGCCGGACCCGCCATGAAGCTGATCGAGAACAGGGTGTTGGTTACCGCGTTTCCCTCGCGTAGCAGGCCGACGGGGGTCAGCACGCCGACCGTGGCGGCCCGGGCCAGCGCCCGGGCGGTGACCGCGACGATGCCATCGAGCAGCGCCAGCGCCAGCACCGGGACGAGCGAGAATCGGCTCGCGGCCCAAGCGAGAACCGCGAACAGGATCGCCTCCAGCGCGTACAGGATGGGGAGCACACGGCGCGGGGAGCTCTGGTCGATCCGGGCCACCACCGCCGGGGAGAGCAGCGCGGGGAAGAACTGCGCGCAGAGGAAGAAGGCGGCAGAGCCGACGGCGCTGCCGGTGTGGCGGAAGACGAGCACCGCCAGTGCGAGTGTCCCGACCGACCAGGCCAGCTCGTTGAGCGTGTAGGCGGCGAGCAGTCGGCGATATGCAGGTAGCCGGAGAACCCGTTTCACGACTGGGCGCTCACCAGCTCACACGAACCTCGGCGCAACAAGACCTCCTCCTTTGCGCCCGTAGGTCGCCAGGCGATCTTTCCATTTATACCCGCCGATGGCCGCTCGCATCGGCTGGTGCGCATCTGGCCGCATCGTCATCCGACGCGCAAGACTTTAGGTGGATCGCCGCGAATCTCGACTTTGACCTGCGCCAGCGCAGAGCGCCGCCACTGATCCTTGAGCAGCGAGAACAGGACCACGTCGCGGACGCGGCTGCCGTGGCGATGCCAGCTGCGCAGCACCCCCTCGCGCTCGAAGCCGAGCCCTATCAGCGCCGCCTGCGAGCGCGGGTTCTCGACATCGGCGTAGGCGCCCAGCCTGGTCAGCCCCAGAGCTTCGAAGGCGAGCCGCGCCACCAGGGCCTTTGACTCGCGGTTGGCGCCTGTGCCCCAGTGGCGGCGGCCGAGCCACGTGCCGACGACGGCACGCCGGTCACGCTGGCTGAACTCCGACAGGCCGGTTACCCCGATCGGACCGCCGTCGGGACCGACGATCAGGAACTCCAGGCGCTCGCCGCGCTCCCGCGCCGCGGTGACCCATTCGACGTAGGCGGTGGGCTGTGCCGGTGAGGTGTAGGGCCCCCACGAGAAGAAGCGCGTCACCTCCGGATCCGAGCCCAGCTCAAACAGCGCCGGAACATCCCGGAGCGTCGCGTAGCGCAAGCTGAGCGACGGTCCGCGCACCTCCACGGCGGCGATGGTATTACCTGAATGCTTGCGGTGAGTCGCCCTGAGGGCTCGCGTCGTAATTCCGTCGTGGGCGCTGCACCCCGGTAGGCTCGACCCGCACCATGAAGAAGCTCGCGGAGCGCTCGCCGGGCATGTCGCGTTCCCGGCGCGAGTCAGACCGAGCGCTGGTATGCGACGACGTGTTCACGAATATCGACACTGTCACCGGGATACCCGGGTTGCATGAGCCGAAAGCCTGCTTCACCCCCGATCCGGCCCGCAATCGTGAGTCGATGCGCAGGCTGGCGGAGCTGGAGCCGGAGCTGGTCTGCTTCGGTCACGGCGCCCCGTTGCGCAGCGCCGGCAAGCTCAGTGCGTTCACCGGCCGGGTCGCCGGCCGCTGAGCCCGCCGCCCGCGGCTGTCATCCTCTGAGAATATGTCGCTCCGGGCGCGATCCTGGTATCGCAGCAACACGTTCAGCCACCGGTCGTTTTCGCCGCAGCGTCTCGCCGCCGAGCGCGAGTCGACCGTGTCGATCTGCCTGCCCGCGCGCAACGAGGCGAGCACCATCGGGGCGATCCTGGAGTGTCTGATCCCGCTGCGCGAGCTCGGAGTGGTGGATCAGATCGTCGTCGTCGACCAGTCCAGCGACGAAACCGCCGCCATCGCGCGCGGTTTCGGCGTCGAGGTGCACGACCAGGAGCAGCTGATTCCCGAGCTGGGGCCGGTGCTCGGCAAGGGCGATGCGATGTGGCGGGCCCTGCACCTACTGTCGGGCGAGCTGATCTGCTTTCTGGACGCCGATTCCGAGCATTTCGGCGCGCATTTCGTCTGTGGGCTGCTCGGCCCGCTGCTGCGCGACCGCCAGTTGTCGTTCGTGAAGGGCTTCTACCGCCGTCCCTTTCGCATCGGCGAGCTGACGGTGCCCGACGGCGGCGGGCGGGTGACCGAGCTGACCGCCCGTCCGCTGTTGAACCTGTTCTATCCAGAGCTTGCGGCGGTGCAGCAGCCGCTCGCCGGCGAGATAGCGGCGCGACGCGAGCTGCTGGAGCGCCTGCCGTTCGTGACCGGCTATGGCGTCGACATCGCGCTGCTGCTCGACGCCTATCGGGAGGTCGGGCTTGACGCGATCGCCCAAGTCGACCTGGAGGTCCGCCAGAACGCCCATCAGCCGCTGCGCGACCTCGGTCCGATGGCGTTTGCCGTGCTCCGCGCGCTGGCGTCACGCCTCGAGCGCGAGGGCCGGCTCAGCGGACCGCTGCCGACCGGCTTCATGGCCCCGGGTCTCGATAGCATGCCCAGCCCGGGGGACGAGCCAGTCGAGCGCCCTCCGCTGGAGAAGTTGCGTGCCGCGGCCTGAAACCTGCTGAACTGCTGGCATGCTGCGAGCCGGCCACGCTGCGGTGATTGCGGCGATAATGTTCGTCCTCGTCCTCGTCCTCGCGGGGTGCGGATCTAGCGCCGGCCATGGTGCCACCACCGGGAGCAACGGCGCCTCGCCGGTCGCCGCGCTAGGCCTCAAGTCCCATCCGCAGGCGATCGAGCCGACCGCCGGCGACGCGTCCGACTCGGTGCCTGCGACCGAGCCCGTCGGCGATCCGAACGCCCATCCGATCTCGCTCGCCGAGGTCAAGCGCGAGCTGAAGATCGTTGCGGAGCTCAACTCGCTCACGCCGGGCCAGGGATTCGTGTTCCCGATGCAGCCGCTATCGGTCGTCGAGCCGCCGAGCACGTGGTCGCCCGATCAGGGGGTCGACATCTCCACCAGGGGCGCGGCCTGCGGGGCGGCGGCGGTGGAGGTGGCCGTCACCAACGGGGTGGTCGTGCAGGAGGGCATCTCCGGGTTCGGGCCCGATGCGCCCGTGCTGCGCGTCGCCGGCGGCCCCCTCAACGGACGCTACATCTACTACGGCCATGCGCTGCCCGCGCTTGTCCCGGTGGGGTCGGTTGTGCGCGCCGGACAACCGATCGCTGAGGTCGGCTGCGGAGACGTGGGCATCTCCACCGGACCCCATCTGGAGATCGGGATCAGCGCCGTCAACGGCCCGACCTGCTGCCCCGGAAACGAGGAGACCTCACCGGCGATGGAGCGTCTGCTTCAGCGGTTGTACGCCGCGAGCTAGTGTCGAGATTCGAGATTCGGGCTGAATCGCGGCACTGGTGCCGACCCGGGCGGATCACCCGAACGCGCTTCGGGCCGCCCTGACTCCGGCCGCGGCCCGCTCCGCAAACCCGTAGGTCCCCAGCTCGCTGAGCTCGCGCGCGGCCTCCACCACCGCGCCGATCGCGGCAAATGCGAACGCTCCACCCACCGAGACCCGGCTGACCCCGAGCGCCGCCAACTCGGACACCGACGGGACGCCGGGGCGGGCGAGCACGTTGACCGGCCGGTCGACTGACTCCACCAGCCGCCGGACGTCGTGCGCGGTGCAGATACCCGGCGCGTAGAGCACGTCAGCGCCCGCCTCCTGGTAGGCCTGCAGACGGGCGATCGTGTCGGCCAGGTCCGCGCGGCCATGCAGATAGTTCTCGGCCCTCCCGGTCAGCACCAGCCACGCCGGACCGCCATGAGCGCTCGCAGCAGCAGCGGCAATCCGCTCGGCGGCGAGCGCCAGCTCGTAGATCGGCTCATGCTCGTCACCGGAGGAGTCCTCGATCGAGAACCCGGCCAGTCCGGCTCCGACCGCCTCGGCGGCAGTCACCGCCACCTGCTCGGGGGCGATGCCAAACCCGTTCTCCAGGTCCGCGGACACCGGCAGCTCGGTCGCGGCGACGATCGTCGCCGCATGCCGGAGGGACTCCTCGCGGCTGACTGAGCCATCCAGGCGCCCAAGTGTCGCCGCAAATCCGCTGCTGGTGGTGGCGAGCGCCTCAAAGCCGAGCGACGCCAGCAGCCTGGCGGCACCGGCGTCCCACGGGTTGGGCAGCAGCAGCGGCCGTCCTGCCTAGCGTAAGGCCTGGAAGTGCGCGGCCAGCTGGGCCTGTTTCTGCAGGGTCATCGCGAGGTCACCGCCCGCACACGATAAGGCCCGGACTACGGCCTGCGCGCGCAGCTCGTGGCGCTTGATCTGGCTCGAGCCGGTGCACCGGCTCGAGCCGGTGTGCCGGAGCGTTTGGCGTAGGCTCTGTGACGATGGCTTGTACCGATACCGGGACCTTCTCCCTGGGGCGCGAGGGCGGCGAGGACGGCTCCTTCCAGCGCCAGGCGAGCAGCTTCCGGGGCTGGGTCACGGCCGACGGCTCCAGCCACTTCCCGCTCCAGGCCGGCCGGTATCACCTGTACGTGGCGCGCGCCTGCCCGTGGGCGCACCGAACGCTGATCGGACGCCGGCTGATGGGCCTCCACGAGGCGATCGGCGTCTCCTACGTAAACCCGATCCGCGACGCCCGAGGCTGGGCGTTCACCGGCGATGACTACACCGATCCGATCAACGGCTTCCGGTTCCTCAGCGAGGCGTACATGACGACCGACCCCGGCTATCAGGCCGGTGTCAGCGTGCCCGTGCTGTGGGACACCGAGCAGCGGTTGATCGTCAGCAACGAGTCGGCTGACATCCTGCGCATGCTCGCCACCGTGTTCGCGCCGCTCGCCGAGCATCCGGTGCCGCTGTATCCCAGGCCGTTGCGCGACGAGATCGACGCGCTCAACGAGCGCATCTACGAGGGCGTCAACAACGCCGTCTACAAGACCGGCTTCTCGACCAGGCAGGCCGTCTACGAGCGCGAGGTGACGTCGCTGTTTGACCACCTTGACGAACTGGACGAGCGGCTGTCGGCACAACGGTTCCTGTTCGGCGACTCCCCGGCGGAGACCGACTGGCGGCTGTTCACGACGCTGCTGCGCTTCGACGCCGTCTATCAGATCCACTTCAAGTGCTCGATCCGCAAGCTGATCGAGTACGAGCACCTGTGGCCCTACGCCCGGGACCTGTATCAGTGGCCCGGCGTCGCCGAGACCGTCAGCTTCGACGAGATCCGCGCGCACTACTACCGAACGCACCCGATGATCAACCCGTCCGGATTGGTCGCCGCGCTGCCGGCGGCGAGCTTCGAGCAGCCGCACGGGCGCGATTCGCTGAGCTGATCGCCCCCGGCCGCGCCGGGAGCGAGGCCGCTCGCAAGGGTAGACCTGCTGCCGTGCAACTCAGCCGTTGGGTCCGTTGGCGGGGCTGAACACGACGTGGCCCTCGATGTGAGCACGTCTCGGCCCATCGGCGATATCGCGGACGCGGCAGGACGCCGTACAGGTGACGGCGATCGTCCTGGCTCCGCCCTCGGTCACGGCGAGCAGGTCGCCGGCATGTACACCGGCCGCGGCGAGCGCGGCATGCGCTATGCCGAGAATCAGATCGTCGCCCGGATGGCGGTTGCCAGGGGTCCGGCGGTCCGCCACCAGAGCGTATTTGAACTGTGCCGGCACGAACCCTTCGCTCTCCACGCCGATGTCCTGGCCGTGAGGTAATCCGGATTCCGTAACCAGGCTTGAGCTTCCGTCCGGTCCGATCGCGTAGAGCTTGCCCGACAGTTCGTCAGGCGCGATCAGATCGCCGGCGAACCGGCCGAAGGACGCCGGTGCCACGGCGATGCCACCCTCTACTCGGGGGCCATCACGAGTCACCACATCGACGTGCCCGTTGCAATCGATCGCGTACACCGACGTCTTGCCAGAGGCGGTAGAGGTGACCAGCAACCGGCGCCCGAAGCGGCCGGTGGCGTCAAACGCAATCCCGTTCTCAAGTCCGCGCCTGGGCAGACTGGCGAACCGCCGGCCGTTACCCTGGGCGTCGATCACGGTCACGCCGTCCCCGCGATCAAGCCGCAGGGCGTAAAGGCTGTCCTTGGCGAAGGCGCAGCGCGCCGCCTTGAGCCTGCGCCCGGATGACAGAGCGATGTACGGCTCCAGTCCGCGTGGGGCCGAGTACGCACGGGCGAAGGGCCGCAGCTTTCCACTGGGTGCCAGCAGCGCGAGGCGTCCCGCAGCAGCCACCACTATCGACCCGCCTTTGCGCGGCGCGCTCAAGTCGACCACACCGCGGACGTGCTTACGCCCAACCCAGTTTGCGATCCTGCCCACGCCGGCGCGAGCGATCCCCGCGTCTCCAGACCGACCGCAGCCGACCAGACAAACGCAGACCAGAACCGGCAGCAGCAAGGTTGCACCGCGACGACAGAACATGCGCCCTAGGTCCACGATAGCGCCCGTTCAATCTCCTTTGGCGCCCCGATCAGGTGCTGACGATTTCGCTTTCAAGTGCGGAGACCGAGCCGCCGAGATCGACGCGTCGGCGACGGTCGCATTGAGTCGTGCTTGCAGCTGCAGGTTGGTGTGTAGTTGGGCGCGCAGGTCGGCAAGCTCTCGTCTGCGTTTGAGCAGCGGCATCGCGAGCAGCGGGACGACGAGCAGCGTCAGCAGGCTAGCTAGAGATCCGATGAGTTGCTTGAGGTCAGTTGTCGCTGGCGCGGCGGTTTGGTTCGGTATCGCCGCGGCATGGAGCTTCCGGCGCCCGCCTGCGGATGATCCTGTCAGGACCGAAGTCAGTGGCGAGGTTTGTTCGGCGATCGCCAGCACCTCCCCGTTTTGGACCGAGTTGTTGAGCGAGTTGCGGATCCAATAGACCGCGCCATGCTCGTGCCAGGCGACCATCTTGAGGTTCTCGCCCTCGTAGTAGAGGGAGTAGGTTCTCCCGCCGACGTGGATGATCTGATCGGGGCTGTTGAACTGCGCAGCGGTCGTCCAGGTCATGCCCTGCACGTCGTAGTACTGACCCAGCACCCCGGCTGAGAACACCGCTACGTAAGCTAAATACGCACTCCCGTGGCTCGCGTGGATCACGTAGTTGCGCAAGAACACCGGCTGGACGCTGCCACCAGCGTCTTGCACGCGGGGGTACTCCATCGGGAACGAGAGCTTCGAGGCCGTGGCATCTGCTGAGGCGAGATCGGACTCGCTGGCCGATACGAGTGGCAGCTTTGCGGCGGCTTTCTTGTTGTGGACAGCGTGCGCGACCGCGGCCGTGCTCCGCTTGGGGATCGGCGAACTGCCGTGGAGGAACGCGTCGACGCTGGAGGTGATCTGCTGCGGGCTCGCAGTAACGCAAGCGCAGGGGGTGGCGCTGGCGGGAACCAGGTTCGCCTGAAACTGAACCTGGCGGACTCTGCGTCCCGCAGATGTGATCAGCGTTCCGATCAGGTTCAGGAGCCCGGTGGTCGATTGCAAGCCGGGATCGGTCTGGACTGCCTGCCCGAAGATCCGCTCGAACTTGCCGATGTTGTCGGTCAGCGTCGGTCCGTACTGCTTCTTCACGTCGAGCAGGAAGCTCTGATCGCGCGCGTCGCGCACCAGCGAGGTGTCGCCGTGGCGGTATGAGACGAACTGCAGCGCCTGAGCGCCGCATAGCTTCTGATAGCCGGGCTCCAGGTTGATCTCCTGATACTGCTCGCTGGTCGGGGTGTTGACGTGGTAGTAGCGGCGGTCGATCGTCGAGTAAACGCACCCCATCTCATTCACGGCCCGTTTGAAACGTCCGAACGTGACAACCATCACGTGGTTGACCGACAGGCCGAGCACCCGCTTGATCGTCGAGACCAGCAGTGGGATCCCGCCGGCGGTGTAGGCGTAGTTGAAGCGGGTGGTGATCGGCGGCGCGTTGGGCGGGTAGATCGTGGCCTCGAGCTCACGCGGGATCGACATCATCGAGATGTACGGCTTGCTCGGATCGATCCGCACGAGCAGCATCTCGTTGGAATGAGGAAGCACCGCATGCAGGTAGTACTTGGTCAGCGCCCGCTGGTCATCGCCGACCAGCAGCAGCGTCTGCGGATCGCCCCACCCCGCCGGAGCGAGCGTCCCCGGTGGCAAGTTCAGAGCTCGGTTCTGGCTCAGCGCATCGCGCAGCGTGTGGACCTGATCGAGGACGAACGCGGCGCTGGCGGCCGCGCTGCACACCAGCACGACCAAACAGCCGAGGATGATTCTCAGGGTCGTGCGTCGCGGCGGGGGGTTCGGCGGCGATCCGTTCGGCGACTCGCCGGGCGGGCCTACGGCCGGGGGTTCCGGCGACACCGAATGGCTCTTGGGCAGGGCGCTGATTACGCTCATGCTGTGAACCGATGGGTGCCCCGCGTCGATCGCCTGAAAGCTCGAAGCACCGCACACATGATGCTGGCTCTCATCAACGCGACCTAACTCCAGCCTCCGCGTGGGCTCGATGCCGCCCCCCGGATCCCGCGTGAGCTCCCCGTCGCGCCCGGCGGATGGATCCGCCACGATTCCGGCTCGCGACGTGTAGGTATCGACGTGCAGGCGTTCGCTAGCGCTCCTGCGGAGCTCGTCGCGGTCCCTACGCCGCCATCAGTTCGTCGCGCTTGCCGGCGACCTGGTCGAACAACTCCCGGAAGGACTTGGCGAACTTCTCCACACCCTCGCGCTCGAGCACCGCGACCACGTCGTCATAGTCGACGCCGGCGTTCGCGAAGCGCTCAAGCGTACGTCGAGCTCCGTCGACGTCGCGCTCGAGCGTGTCCGCCACGCGACCGTGGGCTTGGAACGCCTCGACCGTCTCCTGCGGCATGGTGTTGACGGTTTGCGCTCCGATCAGCTGCTCCACGTAGACGACGTCCCGATAGGCAGGGTTCTTAGCCGACGTCGAGGCCCACAAGCACCGCTGCGGCGAGGCTCCGGCCCGTTCGAGCTCCTCCCACTCCGCGCCGCTGAACAGCTCCTTGTAGGTCTGGTAGGCAAGCCGCGCGTTGGCGATCGCCAGCGTCCCTTTCAGGTCCTCGTGACCTCCGAGCTCGTCCAGACGCCGGTCGGCCTCCGTGTCGACCCGCGAGACGAAGAACGACGCGACCGACGCCACCGAATCTAGAGCGCCGCCAGCGTCTCGCAATCGTCGCAGGCCGCGCAGGTACGCCTCCGCCGCCGCACGGTGGCGCTCCAGCGAGAACAACAGCGTGACGTTGATCGGGATGCCGGAGGCGATCGACTCCTCGATCGCGTTCAGGCCCGGCTCCGTCCCCGGGATCTTCACAAACAGATTGGGGCGATCGATCATCTGATGGATCCGTTTGGCCTCAGCGAATGTGCCTTCCGAGTCGTAGGCGAGATTCGGATCGACCTCAAGCGATACCCATCCATCCCGAGTCGGCTCACCTCGCTCGAACACGGGACGCAGCAGATCGCATGCGCCTCGGATGTCCTCCCGCGCCAGCGCCAGGAACACCTCCTTGGGATCTTGTTCCTTACGCAGCAGCTCGCGCAGCTGTTCGTCATAGGCGTCGCCTTCGCCGATCGCGCCCTGGAAGATGGTCGGATTGGAGGTGACGCCGACGACGCCCTCGTCGATCAACTCAGCCAGGTCGCCGTCTTGCACGAACGAGCGCGAGAGGTGATCGATCCAGGCGCTCTGGCCGTGATGGGCTAAATCCTGAAGGGGTGTCGGCATGAGAAGCTCCCGTAAGAGGTTGGCCGTGAGTAGCGGTAAGCCTCGGCCGATCGCTCGCACGTGCCGGCCGAGAGTCTTCAGGGTAGACGCTCCAGATGAACATCATCACTCATTCGGACGTCGGCTACGCCATCGTTGAGCCGGACAAGGTCGAGAACCACACCATCCGACGGATCCGAAGGGTCACAGCCTGCCAGCAGGTGAGGACAGGTCCGTGAGCGACTGCGTATGGCTTCTGCGACATGGGGATACCGAATGGACGCGCGCAGGGCGTCATACCGGCAGGCTTGACATACCGGCGAGCGACGCGGGACGCGAGCAGGCTCGAGACGCCGAACGACTACTGACCCGCATGCGTTTTGCGCACGTTCTCGCAAGCCCTCAGACGCGGGCGCTCCAGACAGGTCAGCTGGTCGGTAGTCGAACGCCGCGCGACGGGACCGCTGCTGCGACTGTGGAATCCCACCGCGGACGAGACCGTTTCAGGACTAGCGGCGAGCCCGCCTGAACGCGAGCAGCGCGACCAGCAGACCGACCACGAACGCAAACGGCGCGGGGTTGTTCTTGGCCCGGCCCCAAAGCACCGAACCGATCAGCGCCAGACCGTCCAACGGCTCGATCGAATGGACCGGTGCACCAGCGTCACCCGGGCCCGGGTCACCGCTGCTCGCTCCACCCGCGCTCCCGCCTGCACCTAGGGCCGCAGCCCCCGCCGGAGCCGCGGCACCCACGCCGGCGCTGCCATTTGCCGGCGCCGCGCCGCCGTCGGCGCCCACCTGCGCAGGAGTCGTACCGGCCTCGGCAGCGCCAGCACCAGCCTCAGCAGCGCCCGCACCCTTGGCGGCTCCCGCACCCTTGGCAGCGCCAGCACCACCCTTGGCGGCGCCCGCACCACCCTTGGCGGCGCCCGCACCACCCTCACCCGCACCCGCCTCTGCAGCACCCGCACCAGGCTCCCCAGCGCCCGCACCACCCTCACCCGCACCCGCACCGGCCTCTGCTGCACCCGCACCAGGCTCCCCAGCGCCCGCACCACCCTCGCTCGGAGCAGCACCATTCCCGGCGGCCCCGGCAGCACCGTCACCATCGCCGGCGCCGGCTTCCACACCAGCCACACCGCCACTGGAGCCCGCAGCCACCTCGCTCGGGTCAGGCGCCCCGGCCAGCGACGTCTGCAGGCATTTGGCGAAGTCACGCAGCAGCCGCTCGGAGATGTCCTCGATCATCCCGCCGCGGCCGAAGCGCGCCAGGCGTCCGGTGATGTGGTAATCGGTGTCCACCTCCACACGCGTCGTCTCGTCGCCGAGGGCCGTGAGCTTGGACTTGATCGTCGCCTTGGCGCCGCCCTGGCCCCGCTTGTCGGTTCCAGCGGCGTGCATCGTCGCCGTGTGAGCGTCCTCTTGAAGGTCGTCCATCTCCAGCTTGCCGCTGTAGGAGGCCGAGGTCGGCCCGATCTTGACCCTGAATGTGCCGTTGTAGCTGCCGTCCTCGTTGCGGCCGGTGACGGCTGCGCCGGGCAGGCAGGGCGCCACCCGCTCGATGTCGATCAGCGTCGACCAGACGCGGTCGATCGGCGCGGCGACCTCAAATGACTGCTCTAGCTTCATTGCGAATTGCCTCCAGGTCGTCAGGGGTGTCGACGTCGCGGCCCGAACTCAGATGGCCGCACTCGATTACCGGTCCACCTTGGAGCAGGCCTCGCGCTCCGCGATCGCCGGTCAGCTCGGATAGCGCCTGCAACTGCTCGGCGCCCAGCACGACGGGATGGCCGGGACGACCGCCGTACACGGCTCGGGTGCCGCCCGGCTGATCGACGAAGCGGCCGATCAGCTGAGGGGTCAGCAGTGGCTCGTCGCCGAGCGTGACGATCACCTTGCCGGCGCCGGCCGCCAAAAGCACCGAGGCGCCGCAGCGCAACGACGCAGCCTGGCCGGTGTGCCAGTCTGCGCAGATCACCGGTTCGGCGCGCCCCAGGTCGACCCGCTCGCGCACCTCGTCCGCGTGCGCGCCCAGCACGACCACTATCCGCTCCAGCTCGGCGACCTCGCACTGGGCGGCCACCGCGTAATCCAGCAGCGGCCGACCGTCGAGCTCGGCCAGCAGCTTGGGCTGGTCGCCGAACCGGGTTCCCGCGCCGGCGGCCAGGATCAGCCCCGCGATCACGCCCGCGCCACCGCACAAATCAGGCCACCCCGAACACGCCCGCGCCACCGCACAAATCAGGCCACCCCGAACACGCCCGCGCCACCGCACAAATCAGGCCTCCCCCGATCACGCCGGTGCCGCCGAATGGATCGAGCCGCGCACGTTGGCCAGCCGGCCGCCCTCACGGCCGTGGCGCGCCGCCACCACTTCGGCGAGGATCGACAGCGCCGTCTCTTCACGGTTGGTGGCGCCGAGGTCGAGTCCGACCGGAGCCGACATCCGCGCCAGATCCTCGTCCGCCAATCCCTGCGCCAGCAGGCGCTCGCGGCGCTTGGCCTGAGCGCGACGCGAGCCCATTGCGCCGATGTAGCGGGCTGGCGAGCGCAGCGCAATCGTGAGCGCAGCGTCGTCGAGCTTGGGGTCGTGCGTCAGGACGGCGATCGAGGTGGCGGGGTCGATCCCCCCCAGCCGCGCGAACGCCTCCTCAGGCCAGGCGGCGATCACCTCCTCGGCGTCTGGGAAGCGCTCGGGCGTCGCGAACCTGGCCCGCGGGTCGACCACGTACGGCCTCCAGCCGGCGGCGCGCGCCAGCTTGCACAGCGCCGCGGCGATGTCGACCGCGCCGAACAGGATCACCCGCGGCGGGGGGGCGACGACGTCGACGAACAGGGCCTCGTGGCGCTCGGAGACCTCTGACCACAGCGCCTCAGAGGCCAAGCGCACCGCTTCGCCATCGAGCTCCGGCGAACCCAGCGACCCACGCCGGGCGCCGTCGGCTTCCAGCAGCAGCTTCGCGCCCGCCCCCTCGCCTTCCATCAGCGTGACCTCGGCCGCTCGCCCGCCCACGGCCGCGATCTCGCTGAAGCGCCCCGGCTGATATTCCTGGACCCAAACGTCGATCTCCCCGCCGCAGGGAAGCCCGACCGCCCAGGCCTCGTCGTCGGCGATCCCAAAGTGCACCAGCCGCGGCGGCTCGCCCGACAGGACGCTGTCGGCGATCTCCACCACCGCGCCTTCGACGCAGCCACCGGACACGCCGCCGATGATCTCGCCGTCGCCGTTGACGGCCATCTTGGAGCCCGGCGGGCGGGGAGCCGAGCGGGTGAAGTCGACCACGGTGGCCAGCGCGATCTTGTCGCCACGCTCGGTCCACTTGTCAAGCTGGGGCAGGACGTCGTTCACATCTCCTCCAATATGGCAGCTAGCTGCTCGAGCGAAGCCAGCGAGTTGCCCGCCAGCAGCTGGTCGGTGTGCGGCACAGCCGCGCGCATCCCGCGCGTCAGCGGCTCGTAGTCAGGATGCGCGGCGAGCGGGTTCAGCCAAACCAATTTGTGTGCGGTGCGCCGCAGCCGCCCCATCTCGGCCGCCAGCAGCTCCGGGTCGCCCCGGTCCCAGCCGTCGGACAGGATCACGATCACCGCGCCGCGCCCCAGCCGCCGGCCGTGGGCGCGGTTGAGCTCGGACAGCGCGGCGCCGATCCGGGTCCCGCCGGAGAAGTCCATCACGGCGGCCGCGGCCCGCTCCAGGGCATGATCGTGGTCGCGTCCGGTCAGCTCGTGGGTGATCCGCGTCAGCCGGGTGCCGAACGCGAACGCCTCCACGCGCCGGCGCGCGGCCACGCACGCCTGGATGTATTGCAGCAGCATTCGCGCGTAGGGGGCCATCGAACCGGACACGTCGCAGATCAGCACCAGCTGGCGCGGACGGCGGCTGGGCACCCGCCAGCGCCGGTGCACAGGCTCGCCGCCGGTCCGCAGCGACTCCCGCATGATCTGTCGCAGGTCCGGGGTGTGCCCGCGCCGGCGCGACGCGCGGGTCCTCCGGGACAGGCGCGTCGGTCCGCGCCGCGCCAGGCGGGCGATCAGCTCCCGCGCCGCGGCCATCTCCGCCTCGGTGTAACGGGAGAAATCCTTGGTGCGCAGCAGCTCGACCTCGCTCCAGGCCGCCGGCACGGGAACCGCTCCGCGCTCGGCGGGCTGATCGGCCGAACGCGGGATGCCCGCGTGGGGCAGGGCGGCGCGCTCGATCGATCCCAGCTCATTTAGCGGCTGGTCGCGGCCGGGCGGCCGGCCGTCGCCGAACACGGCTACGAACGCCAGATCGAAGCGGGCCAGATCGTCTCGGTTTGAGCACAGCACCGTCCGCAGCGCCAGCCGCGCCTGGTCGCGTGACTGGGGCGCGACGGCGTCCAGCGCGCTGTGGGCGGTCAACAGCTCCCCGACGCCGACCCGGCCGCCCTGAGCGCGCATCGCGTCGGCCAGCGCGCTGAGCCCACTCGTCACCGATTCGCTGACGCCCGCCAGCGTCAGCGCACCGGCCGACGCATGATCAGACACCCTCCAGGACCTTTCGCTCGCGCACACGCAGCACGTCCTCGTGGACCTTCAACGCGGCACCGAGGGTCTCCTCCAGATCGGCGTTGTCGCCGAGCGCCAGCAGCGCCTGTGCCCAGACGAGCGTCTCGCCGACTCCGGGCAGCTTGTAAAGGTCGCCCTGGTCGCGCAGCCTGCCGACGGCGTTGACGACCCGAGAGGCGATCGCCTCAGGGACCTCGGGCAGCCGCGCCGCGACGATCGCCCGTTCGCGCTCAGGAGTTGGGTAGTCGATCCAGTGATACAGGCACCGGCGTTTGAGCGCGTCGTGCAGTTCGCGGGTACGGTTGGAGGTCAGCACGACGATCGGGCGGCGCTGCGCGGTGATCGTCCCCAGCTCGGGGATCGTGACCGCGAAGTCCGACAGGAACTCCAGCAGGAAGGCCTCGAACTCGTCGTCGGCCCGGTCGACCTCGTCGATCAACAGCACCACTGGCTGGGCGGGGTCTGATTCGATCGCGTCCAGCAGCGGCCGGCGCAGCAGATAGCGCCGCGCGAACAGCTCGCCTTCGTCGACGCCACTTTCGGCCGCCCGCAACGCCAGCAGCTGTCGGGCGTAGTCCCAGTCATACACCGCGTGGTGCAGGTCGATCCCCTCGTGGCACTGCAGACGGATCAGCCGCGCCCCGATCGCTGCCGCCAGCGAACGGGCGACTTCGGTCTTGCCGACACCCGCCTCGCCCTCCAGCAGCAGCGGCTGCTCGAGCACAACCGCCAGGTGGACCGCCAGCGCGAGCTGGCGGTCGGCCAGATAACCCTCGGTCGCGAGCGCGGCGGCGGCGTCCTCTACGGACCGGATCTCCGCGACGCTCACGTCAGCCTTGGGCCCTCGCCACAGTCACGCTCCACCGCTGGCCTGCTCCAGCGCGCGTCGCGTGAGCACCCGTGCCAGATGGCGCTTGTACTCGGGGCTCGCGTTCAGATCGCCCGGGGGGTCAGTCCCCTCGGCTGCCTGCTCGGCCGCCTTGGCGATGTTCGCGGCGCTGAGCGACTGGCCGCGCAGCGCCTCCTCCACCGCGGTCGCGCGCAGGGGCACCGAGGACATGTTTGTGAGACCCACGCGAACATCCTCGCAGGTGTCGCCGGACTTCTTGACCACGACGCTGACCGCGACCATCGCCCAGTCCTCGCTGCGACGGTTGAACTTCTGGTAGTCGTAGCCCCAGCCGTCCAGTGCCGGGAACCGGATCTCGGTCAGAACCTCGTCGGGCGCGACGGCAGTCTCCAGGTAGTCCTTGAACAGCTCGCCGGCCGCCACCGTGCGCTGGCCGCCGGGACCCTGCAGCGTGACCGTCGCGTCGCAGACCATCATCACCGCGGGGAGATCGGCGGCGGGATCGCCGTGGGCCAGACTGCCGCCGATCGTGCCCCGGTTGCGCACCTGCGGATCGGCGATCGTGCCCGCCGCCTGCGCGATCAGGCCCAGCTCGGCGGTGTGCTCGAGCTCGGTGTGGCGAGTCAGCGCGCCGATCCTCCAGCTGCCGTTCTCACGCTCGATGCCGGCCAGACCGGGCACCTTGCGCATGTCGATCAGCAGCGACGGCGCGGCCAGGCGAAGCTTCATCAACGGAATCAGCGAATGACCGCCGGCCAGCAGCTTGGCATCCTCGCCGCCCTGTGAGAGCGCGCTGATCGCGTCCTGCAGCGACTCGGGTGCCGTGTAGTCGAACTCGGCAGGGATCATGCCGACACTCCCCCATTCTGGTCCTTGGCTTGCGAGATGGCCTCCCAGACCCGCATCGGGCTGAGCGGCATGTTGATGTAGCTCACTCCGAGCGGGCGCAACGCATCGATCACGGCGTTCGTGACCGCCGCGCTGGCCGCGATCGTGCCGGCCTCGCCGATGCCCTTGGCGCCGAGCGAGTTGACCGGGGTCGGCGTCTCGGTGCGGTCGAGCTCGAAGCTCGGCAGCTCGGCCGCCGTCGGCAGCGCGTAGTCGACAAACGTGCCCGTCACCAGCTGCCCGTCCTCGTCGTAGTGCACGCGTTCGTACAGCGCCTGGCCGATCGCGTGCACGATCCCGCCGTGGATCTGCCCGTTGATGATCAGCGGGTTGATCGCGTTGCCGCAGTCGTCGACGGCGACATAGCGCACGACTTTGACCTTGCCGGTCTCGGGATCGACGTCGACCACGCACGCGTGGGCGCCGAACGGGAACACGAAGTTCTCCGGGTCATAGAACGTCGTCTCCTCGAGCCCGGGCTCCATCCCGTCGGGCACCAGGTTGAGGTACGCGGCGCCCGCGACCTCAGCGAGCGTCATCCCCTTCTCAGGCGAGCCGCGAACCGAGAACTTGCCGTCGCGCAGCTCGATGTCCTCCGGCGCCGCCTCCAGCTGATGAGCGACGATCGCCTTCGACTTCTCGGCGATCTTGGTGGCGCAGCGGGCGAGCGACTCGCCGCCGACCGCCAGCGAGCGCGACCCGTACGTGTTCCGGCCCTCCGGGCCAGTGCCCGTGTCGCCGTGCATGACTTCGACGACGGCCGGATCGACGCCGAGCCTGTCGGCGACGATCTGAGCGAAAGCGGTCTCGTGCCCCTGGCCGTGGCCGGAGCTGCCCGTGTAGACCGTGACGGCACCGGTGTTGTGGACGCGCACCATCGCCGATTCCCAGCCGCCCGCCTGGACGCCGACGCCCCCCGGGCCGGTGATCCGCGACGGGGCCAGTCCGCAGATCTCGGTGTAGGTCGAGAGCCCGATCCCGCGGTAGACCCCCTGTGCGCGCAGCGCCTCCTGATCGCGGCGGAAGGCGTCCATGTCGACGTGCTCGAGCAGGCGACCAAGGGTCAATTCGTAGTCGCCTGAGTCGTACACGACCCCGGTCGCCGTCGCGGCCGGGAACGCATCCTTGGGGATGAAGTTGCGCCGGCGGATCTCCACGGGATCCATCCCCAGCTCGGCCGCGACCTGATCGAGCGTGACCTCGACCATGTGCGTCGCCTCCGGCCGGCCCGCGCCGCGGATCGCGTCCGTCGGGCACTTGTTCGTGAACACGCCCACGATGTCGGTCTGGACCGCCGGAATCGCGTAGCAGCCTCCCATCACGAACGCCCCCAGCGAGGGGATCAGCGGCGTCAGCAGCATGTTGTAGGCGCCGAAGTCGGCGATGATCTTGACGTGGAAGGCGGTGACCGTGCCGTCCCGCTTGGCCCCCATCTTCACGTGGGCGATCTGGTCGCGGCCCTGATGCGTCACCGCCATGTTCTCGCTGCGGGTCTCGATCCACTTCACCGGCAGCCCGAGCTTGCGCGAGCACCAGCAGGCGATGACCTCCTCGCCGTACACCTGCAGCTTCGAGCCGAACCCGCCGCCGACCTCGGGAGCAATCACGCGCACGCGTTCCTCGCTCATTCCCAGCAGGATCGCGAGGAACAGCCGCACGAAGTGAGGAACCTGCGTCGAGGTGTGAAGCGTCAGCGACCCGGCCCGGTAGTCGGCCAGCACGCCGCGGCACTCGATTGGCGCCCCGGCGGTGCGGTGGTTGACCACGCGCCGCTCGACGATCACGTCGGCCTCCGCGAAGCCGGCGTCCAGATCGCCGCCGGACAGCGACCACTGGTGGACCTCGTTGGTGCCGAACTGCTCGTGCACGAACGGTGCGCCGCGCAGCGCGGCCTCTGGATCGGTGACGACCGGCAGCGGCTCGTACTCAACCGAGACGTCCTCGGCGGCGTCGACGACCGCGTAGCGGTCCTCGCCGATCACCACCGCGACGGGGTCACCGATGTGCTTGACGGACTCGCGAGCCAGCGGCCAGTGGTCGGGGTTCTTGACCTCGACTCCGGGCGGCACCCAGGCCATCGGCAGCGGACCTTCGAGGTCGCTCAGGTCGTTTCCGGTGAAGACGGCGTGCACCCCGGGCCGCGCGCTGGCGGCGGAGGTGTCGATCGAGACAATTTTGGCGTTCGCCTCAGGTGATCGGACGAACGCCGCCCACAGCATCGAGGGAAGCGCCAGGTCGTCGATGTACCGAGCGCGGCCCGTGATCAGCCGCGGATCTTCCTTGCGCCTCAGCGACCGGCCGACGTGGCCGCCGCTGGCGGGCGCCTGATCGGTGACGCTCATGAGCCGGCCTCGGTCGCGCCGGCGCCGGCGGGCTGGCCGGCCACGGCCAGGACCGACTTGACGATGTTGTGATAACCCGTGCAGCGGCACAGGTTGCCCTCCAGCGCGTGGCGGACCTCCTGCTCGGACGGGCTGGGGTTCTCGGCCAGCAGGCCGGCAGCGGCCATGATCATCCCCGGCGTGCAGTAGCCGCACTGCAGGCCGTGGTTGTTCCAAAAGGCTTCCTGGAGCGGATGCAGGTCACCCTCTGAGCCCATTCCCTCGATCGTGGTCACCTCGCCGCCGTCCGCCTGGACGGTGAGCACGGTGCAGGACTTGACGGCCTGGCCGTCGAGATGAACAGTGCACGCCCCGCAGTTGGACGTGTCGCATCCGACATGGGTCCCGGTCAGCCCCAGATGGTCGCGCAGCGCATGGACCAGCAACAGGCGCGGCTCCACCTCCAAGTGGTGCTCGACCCCGTTTACCTCTAGGCGCACATTGACGGTGCTGCTCATGTCTCTCCCTCCTGACGTCACAAAGTCTCGGCCGGGCGTGACAATACTCCTCCCGGACTTGCTCGCGCCGAACTCGTTTCAGACACCGCAGGCCCCGGTAGTCTATTGTGTGCACAATGAAAATTGGACGACTTCTCCTGCGCCTCGCTGTCGGCGGTTTCTTGTTCGGACACGGAACCCAAAAGCTGTTTGGCTGGTTCGGCGGCCACGGTCTGGAAGCCACCGGCGGATTCTTCGAGCAGCTCGGCCTGCGCCCGGGCAAGCGTCACGCGACCGCAGCCGGGATCGCCGAAGCGGGCGGCGGCGCACTGCTCGTCGCCGGCCTGGCGACGCCGCTGGCGGCATCGGTGATCACCGCCACGATGCTCACCGCGATCCAGCGGGTTCACCTTTCCAAGGGCCCCTGGGCCACCGATGGCGGGTATGAGTACAACGTGGTGCTGATCGCCGCCGTGCTCGCGCTGGCGGAGGTCGGACCCGGTGGACTGTCGCTCGACGCCGCGCTGGGCACTGAGAAGAGCGGTCCGGGCTGGGCGCTCGCCGCGCTGCTGGCCGGAGCGGCCGGGGCCGCCGGCGCTCATATCGCCGCCTCCTCGGCTCCCGCACCAGAGCCGACCCCAGAGCCCGAGCAGCCGACGCCCGAGCCGGCCGATCCCGCCGCCAGCGCGGCGTCGTAGACCGGTTGCGGATCAGCGTTCGCGGCCGCCTCCCGGTCGCGGTGTAGCGCCCCTCAGCGTGATCGCGCGGGTCCGCCCCGCTCCGCGTCAGCTGCACAAGGTCGCCGAGCTCGTGCGCGCGATGCCCGAGGTGGTCGAATGTCACCGCATCACCGGCGATGACTGCTACCTGATCAAGGCCCACGTCCGCAACGTCGGTCACCTGGAGGAGCTGATCGACCAGCTCGCCCCCTACGGGCAGACCACGACCTCGATCGTCCAGTCCTCGCCGGTGCCGGCGCGCGGGCTCGAGCTCGGCTAGCGCACGTCCGTCAGTGAGGCTTCAGCGTGTTGACGAACGTGGGATTGGGCGTGTGCTGGCGGACCGTGTCGAAGTCGTAGAAGCACCTGGCGCTTTGCCCTGAGTCCCGAAGCCGATCCCCGCAGGGTCAAAGCTCTGGATCGCGCCCTGCGGGCTCGTGAAGCCGGTGGTTCCGTGTCCCGGCCCGTCCGCCCCCGCCGGCGAACAACAGCTCGCGGCGCGAAAAGCCGCGGCCCCTTCCGTCGGTCCGACCGACGCCGCCGAGGTGTCATTCAGGCGGAGGGCTTGGTGGCCGGCGCTCGCCCCGAGCGCTTAGCTCCAAGCCGAGACGGGCTTTTGGGCCAGGACTTGGTAGATCGAGGCCCAGCCGGTGGTAAAGCCCTGGCGCGCGGCGCGCAGGTACAGGCGCCAGACCCGCGCGCGCTCCTCGCCGGCCAGGCGCACGGCCTCGTCATAGCGGCCCTCGTAGCGCTCGATCCAGCGCTTGAGCGTCTCGGCGTAGTCGTCGGGCAAACCCTCGACGTGCTTGGTCACCAGTCCGGCCCGCTCCAGCGCAAGCTCTACGCGGGATAGGGGCAGCGGTACCCCGTCGGGGAACACGAACCGCTCCGAGAACGGTCCCTCATCCTCGGTGTCCAGATCCTGGAGCTTGGCGATCCCGTGGTTGAGCAGCCGACCGCCGGGGCGCAGCAGCCCGGCGAGCAGGCCGGCGTAGAGGTCGATCCGCTCATCCCCCACGTGCTCCACCATCCCGATACTGGAGATCGCGTCGAAGGGCTCCTCGGCCAGTTCCCGATAGTCGGCCACGCGCAGCGTCACCAGCTCGTCCACGCCGGCGTCGCGCGCGCGCTGCTGGGCCAGCATCACCTGGGGCGCCGACAGCGTCACGCCCAGCACGCGCACGCCGTAGTTCTTGGCCGCGTGGATCGCGAAGCTGCCCCAGCCGCAGCCGACGTCGAGCACCCGCTCCCCTTCCTTGAGGGCCAGTTTGCGGCAGACCAGGTCCAGCTTGGCCTCCTGGGCCTCCTCGAGCGTGCCGGCTCCACCCGAGAAGTAGGCGCAGCTGTAGGTCATCGACTGGTCCAGGAACAGCGCAAAGAATTCGTTGCCCGCGTCGTAGTGATGGCGCACAGCCCGGCGGTCACGACCGATCGTGTGGCGCTCGCCGCGCAGTCGCAGCTCCGACGACGGCGGTCGCGGCGGGATCACCAGCCCGGTGGCGCGCAGCAGCGCAACGGCGAGCTTGGCCCGCTGGGTCAACGACAGCTCGGGTGCCTGAAACGTGTCGACCAGCCGCAGCGAGGCGTCGAGATCGTCGACGGTCAGCAGCCCGGCGGCATATGCGCGCCCCAGCCCCAGCTCGCCGGGCGCGCGCAGCACGTGGGCCAGCGCGGTCGGCGAGCGGAAGTCGAACGTCGGCGCGTCAGGCTCGGTGGCCGGCACGAACGTGCCGTCCCAGAAGTGCAGCGCGAACGGGCGGCGCGGGAGCGCCGCCTGGATCTCTCGGCGCAGTGGTGCCGTACGTGCGAACGCCAAAGCTCGCGGGGTTACGTTCCCTGAACTGCCGGCATACGCTCCCGGCGAGCCGGGTCCACGCGCACGACGTCCCAGGCCAAGCCGGTCATCTCGAGCACGCGAATGATGCCCGCCGAGGGATCGATCTGCCAGCGGCGCAGACCGTGTCGGTAGGAGGTCGGAAACGCGTGGTGATTGTTGTGCCACGACTCGCCCCAGGTGGGGATCGCCAGCCAGAACACGTTGCGCGACTGATCCCCGGTGTCGTACTCGTGCTTGCCGAAGTAGTGGCAGACCGAATTGATGCTGAAGGTCGCGTGGTGCACGAAGAAGATGCGCGCGGCCCCTCCCCACAGGAGCGCGGTCAGCCCGCCGTCGACGGTGCCGGTGAGGGCGACTCCCAGCCCGAATGCGGCCGCCAGACCCAGCGCCACCCACAGTACGAACGTCCGGTCAACGAACTTGATCCACGGGTCGGCGAGCAGGTCCTTGGCGTAGCGGCGCTCATCGGCCACCTCCATGTCGGAGAACACCCAGCCGACGTGGGCGTGGCAGAAACCCCACAGTTCGCCGCGCCAACCGTGGCGGTGATCGAGATGGGGGCTGTGCGGATCGCCCTCCTCATCGGAGAACTGGTGGTGCTTGCGGTGAGTAGCCACCCAGTCGATCACCGGACCCTCGGCAGCGGCCGACCCCAGCGCGGCAAACCCCGCCCGCAGCAACCGGCTGCACTTGAAGCTGCGGTGCGTCAGCAACCGGTGAAAGCCGACCGTGACGCCGGTCCCGATCACGACGTAGAAGATCGCCAGCACAAGTAGGTCCTGCCACACGAGCAGGCCGCTGGACCAGCCGAAGAACATTCCGATCAGGACCAGGATCGGAGGCGCGCCGGTCACGACCGCGCTGGCCAGCCGATCGATGAACGGCATCGAGACCGGCCGCGTGACCGTCCCGGGCGCGACGACCCCGCTAGCGAAGACAGGCGAGTCGGATATGGGGGGATCGTCAAGCGTGGATGAATCGGGCGAAGCGGGCTCGGCAAGCGTGGCGGACGGAGTTTGTCCCATCGTGCCTCCTGGTTGTTGAAGTCGCCCCTGACCGCCGGCGCGCGCGATAGCTTCGATCGCGTTACCTGCTGTCAGGCTCGGCCATGACGCCAGTCACTTTTGGCCCAGCTTGGCTCAGTGCCTTCGACCCGCGGGATGGTACCGGCTGGAGATGATGTCCGCGTGAAGATGGTCTTAGGGCCCACGACGTCGAACCTTGCGCCGTCTTGGCGTTGATGATCCGCCCCGCGGCGAACACCCCCAGTGCCCGGGGAACGCGCACCTCGCCGGTCACGCCGTCGAGCGCCACCTCGATGAACTGGGCGCCGAACGAGTGACGCGACAGCGGCTCGTCGGCCTCGACGTCCTCAGCGGTGTCGACTCGCACCTCACGCTGTGCCGGGTCGGCCGTCTGATCGAGCTGGCCCGGGGTGCAGTAGCCGCACTGAAACGCGTCGTGCTCGATGAACGCCTGCTGCATCACCGTCAGCGAATCGCCGTCGGCGAGCCCCTCGACGGTGGTCGGCTCGGCGCCGTCGTGGGCCACCGCCAGGGCCAGGCACGCATTGGCGCGACGGCCGTCGATCAGGATCGTGCAGGCGCCGCACTGCCCGTGGTCACATCCCTTCTTGGCCCCGTGCTCGCGCAGCAGGTCCGGCCGCGAGGTGCGCGTGTCGATCGTCAGCTGATGATCGACGCCGTTGATGCGCAGCCTGATGTCGTCGAGAACGGGCGGCGCGATCGCGCCGCTGGAATCCAATCCGGTCACGGGCGAGAGCTACCCGCCGTCCGGCGGCGTCTAACCGCCGGCCTGGTGTGTCTCAAACGGCGGCCTGGTGTGTCTCGACCGGCGCCGAGGCAGCCAGCGGTGGCTACCGGCGCGGGCTGCCGGCGCTGGCTAACCGGCGCGCAGGCCACCGGGCGCGTTCACGTACGGCTGGTAGGCGCGACACGGCTCGCCGCGCAGGCCGGGGCACGGGGGCAGGCCGGTCGGCACCGAGACCCCCGGCACGACCGGGAGGATCACCCGCGAGGGCAGCTTGGGACCGTGGCCGATCGTCACCGTGGCGCTCCCGGCCGGGATCGTCTGCGCGAACGACCACACGGGCTGATCGCCGTCGGGCGCCGACACGGTGATCCGGATCCGCGACCCCTTGCGGTAGGCGTGACCCTCGTAGTAGAGCGGCACGGTCAGCTCGCTGAATCGCCCCCCGGGCAGTGGAGCGGCGTCCGCCCGCGTCAGCGAGGGTACCGGCTCCAGCAGCGTGCTCTTGGCGGGATCGAGCTTGCGCTCGCTGGCGCGCAACCACCCGTCCTGGACGAAGGTCTCCTTGCCGTCGGGCCGGATCTCGGACACCGTGACCTGCAGGTCGACGCTGGGCACCGAGGCGCGGATCCACAGCTGCACGGCTCCGCCGCCGATCACCACCGTGTTGGCGCTCAGCGGCGCGGTCACATAGGACGCGGCGGTCGCAGACGGATTCTGCGCCCACTGATAGGCCGGCGTCTCCGTCCATAGCCCGCCGGGACTGCCGTCGTCGGCCCCGGTGAAGGAGGTCGCTGGGCGCGCCTGCTTGTCCCACTTGAACTGATCGGCTGCGGCCTGGCTCGGTACCTTGGCCGTCAGCCCTCCGCCGGCCGACAGGTACCAGGACGTCGCCTGCGTGCCGGGAATCGGGAAGCGGGAGAACGAGTGCTCGAACGCCGGCACCGGGGACCCGGGGGCCGCCGGGTCCCCGGCGCCGTTGTCGAACATCACCCGCACCTGGGGCAGCGCCTCGAACGCATGCAAAGCGGCGGCGTAGGTCGGCTGGGACTGAATCGGATCGGGGGGAAGCTGGACGTTGGGAACCCCCAGCGCGGTGGTGTAGATCAACGGCGCCTCGGCCTTGACGGCGGCCGCTAGATGTGGCGCCCGGCGGGCGACGAACAGCTCCAGGAAGTCATACCAGCGCGTGAAGGTAGCGGGATCAAGCGAGTCACCGTGGACACCGTTGGTGAACGTGAACCACTTGTGGCTGGTGCCCGTGAAGTCCTGGGCCAGATCGGCGCAGTGGCCGCCGGTCTGCTCATCGGTCCACTGGCAGGCCAGGTATACGGGCGCCTTGATCTTGTGCACGAACGTAACCGGCGCCACCGGATCGGCGACCGCGGGCACGTAGAACTGGTTGGCATAGACCTTGCTGACCTGGTTGACCGCTTCGCCGTGGAGGACCTGGTTGGCCTTACAGGTCTGATCGCCGCCCTGGATCCGCTTCAGCGCCCACGGCTGGCCCCCGGTCGCCGATGCGGGCTCGGCGTCGTGCACGCGCTGCTCGGTCCAATTCAGCGCGAAGCCGGTGTTGAGGATGCCGCCTGGGTAAAGCGTCGTGGCGCTGTCGTCGAGCACCGACAGCGGCGCGATCGCCGCCAGGTCAGGCGGATCGGTCTCGGCCACGAACAGCTGGCTGATACCGCCGTAGGAGATCCCCATCATGCCGACCTTGTGGTGCAGCACCCAAGGCTGGTGGGCGACCGTCTCGATCACGTCGTAGCCATCGAGGCCCTGCAGCGGCTCAAAATAGTCAAACGATCCCCCCGAGCAACCGGTGCCGCGCATGTTGACGTCGACCACCGCGAAGCCGAGCAGGTTGGCGATCGTCGCGATCCCGCTGTCAGGTCCGGCGGGGTCGGCATATCCGTAACCGGCGTACTCGACCAGCGTCGGGTAGGGACCCTTGCTGGCCGAAGGAAGGTGCACGTAGATCGCCAGCTTGGTGCCGTCGCGCGTGGTCAGATACCCGTAGCCGTGGGCGGCAATCTTCTGGTTGTAGATCTTGGTGCTCGGGGGCGCCGATCGATCCGAGAGCACGGTCAGCGGCTTGGACTGAGACGCTGAGCGGCCGCTCCCCTGAAGGACCCGATAACCGCGTCCGGGCGTGACATTGCGAAACACCAGCCCACCGAGCGAGTCCGCATGGCGCGAGGCGATGACCCTCCCGCGGCTGTTGACCAGCTTGAGCAGACTGCCAGCGCGGACCCCGGTGACGTAGACCTGCTCAGCGCTGCCGTGGGCGATGAACTTCGCGGGGATGACCCGGGTCTTGGCCTGGGCGATCGACGCCGTGGCCAAGACGGCCAGCGCCAGCAGGGTTGCGGAGATCACGCGCATCGCGCCAACCCTACGGTCCGGGGAGACAGAAGCGCGCCGCACCCGGTCGCGCGACCACCGGCCGACGACTGACGCATCCGGCGCCCAACGCCGGGCGCCCTCTGCTCCCCGCATCACCGTCACGCCGGGTGCGCGCGCCCGCGCCCGCGACTGGCGAGATCGCGGCCCGAGCGTCAGGTGGAGCGAGCGGGAAACGGCGCAATGAAAAGAGCGAGGGGGCTGGAAGTCCTCCGGGGCTCGTGAACGTCTGGGAAGTTCCGGTCGACATTGGGTTTCAAGCCGGGCAACTTCTCACTCGTGCACGTCCAGACGACGATTGCGAAGTTGGCCGCGATGATCATCGTCGACTTCCCAACGGCTGCTTCGCCGCGCACCAGTGCGAAGTTGCCCGGATCCACGCCCCGCGCCCAGGGTCATAGACGGCGCGCCGGCCGTCCTGACCAGCATCCTGTCGCCAGCGATGTTTCTCGCCCCTCACTCCGATATCAGGTGCTGATCACCGAGGCCGACCGCGACTCCGGATCGGGCTCCGGGGCCCGCCCAGACGCCGCCATAGCCCGTTCGCCGCTAGCGGCCGAGGACCCGCAGCAGCTCCCGGGCGCGCAACGGGACGACCGCGAGCTGCTCCCGGACCTGCGACAGGCCGGCCCGCAGCTCGGCGTCGCCGACGTCCACGGGCCTCAGCGAATCCTGCAGGACGGCGATTGTCTGGTCGGCCTGACC
The DNA here is from genome assembly GCA_937888775.1 of uncultured Actinomycetes bacterium. The sequence continues at coordinate 53,715 of CALAQT010000089.1, forward strand.
GGCGGCCTGCACGGCGTGGCCGACCAGCTCGCTGACCGACTGCGACTGCACCCCCGGCGAGACCGGCTGGAACGACTGGGACGGAAATCCGTATCGCCCGGCGAACTCGGTGTGGGTCCGCTGCGCTCTTCCGTAGGCGAGCTGCACGGGCCGGAACAGCCCTTCCTCCAACTGCTCTCCGGAGCGTTCGTCAAGCTGCTCGTAGGCCTCGCCCAGGCAGGCCAACGCCTGCGCGATCTGGTCGGTGGCCAGCGCCACGTCTTCCAGTAGCTGCTCCCTGGCCTCGGCAGTTGAGTAGGACATCGCTCCAGGTTAGACCGCCGCGCCGCCGATCGCGAAGTTCTGTGTCGTGATTCGAGGGATTTCACGACACCGGGTGGCGCTCTTGTGCGAAGGACCGCAGGAAGCGCCGGACCGCCGCACGGCGACCGCGCAGCGTGACCGTTCCACCCTCCAGCGCTTCCTCTAGCCGCTGCCCGTGCCACAGCAAACTCGCGAGCGTGCCGGAATCGGTTTCGATCGTCGCGTCGGGGTCGGTGGCCAGGCCCCGAGCGACCTCCAGCCGCCCGTCGGTCACCTGCAGCGCGAACGGCTGATCGTCGAGGCACAGCTGGTAGCGGGCGCCGGTGTCTCCGGCGGGGACCGGATCGAACATCGTCTTGAGCGCGACCGCCAGCGCGTCGACGCTGAGCCCGCCGCTGCCGGCGGCGATTGGCGCTTGGCTGCCCCAGCGACCGAGCGCCAGCAGAACCGGCTCGAGCTCGTGGCCCCAGGCCGTCAGCTCGTAGATCTTGGAGGCGGCCGGCGGTGGCAGCTTGCGCCGGGCGACGATCCCGTCGCGCTCGAGCCCGCGCAGGCGCTGGGCCAGCACGTCGGGACTGAGGTTGGGCAAACCCTCGCGCAGATCGGTGAATCGCTTGGGTCCGAGCAGCAGCTCGCGCGCCACCAGCAGCGCCCAGCGCTCCCCGATCAGATCGAGCGCGCGGGCGATCCCGCACGAATCGCGGTATGTGCGTCCCTGGGCCATGACATGAAGTCTAGCCAAATAAATCATTTAATAAGATGTTTTAGTTGTGTTTTCCAACTATTTGCTAGGGTAGCCCGTTCGTCACCAAACGAGGAGGGCCGGATGGGCTTCCCGCAGGTCGTCTCGGAAACCGAATGGCGCCAAGCGCACGAGCGCCTGCTGGCGCAGGAGAAGGAGCACACCCGCCAGCGCGACGCGCTCGCCGCGCAGCGCCGACGGCTGCCGGTCGCTCGGGTGGACCAGGAGTACGAGTTCGAGGGCCCCGCCGGGGGCGGTGAAGCTGACCGGCCTGTTCGCGGGACGGCGCCAGCTGATCGTCTACCACTTCATCTTCGCCCCCGGCGTGCACGGCTGGCCGTCGGCGGGCTGCCCCGGATACTCGATGTTCGTCGACCAGATCGGCGAGCTCGCCCACTTCCACGCCCGTGACACGTCGCTGGTCCTGATCTCCCGTGCGCCGCTGGCCCGCCTGGAGGCCTACCGCGAGCGCATGGGCTGGGCGATCCCGTGGTTCTCATCGCAGAACAGCTCGTTCAACGACGACTTCGGCCTGACCCGCGGCGATTCGGAGAGCTTCGGCCTGAGCGTCTTCATCCGCGACGATGACGACCGGGTCTACCGCAGCTACTTCACCTCCCAGCGGGGGGTCGAGGCACTCGGCAGCGTGTGGAGCTTTCTCGATCTCACCCCCCTGGGCCGCCAGGAGACTTGGGAGGACTCGCCCCCGGAGCGACCCCAGAGCCGGCCGTATCAGTGGTGGCGCCGCCACGACGAATACGGTTCCGTCGCCGAGGCAGCCGCCGGCTCAGGAGCGCGGCGGTGAGCGCCCGTCAGAGCTATCAACCCGGCGTCCCCTGCTGGGTCGATGCGATCTCCGACGACGCCGGGGCGGCGATGCGGTTCTACGCGGGAGTGTTCGGCTGGGAGTTCAGCGGACCCGGAGCGATCCCGGGCGATCCGCCCGGCGAGTACTACGTGGCCCAGCTCCGGGGCCGCGACGTGGCGGGGATCGGTCAGGCGCCCGGCGGTTCACCCCCGCCACCGCCGGCGTGGAACACGCAGGTGTCGGTCGCCAGCGCCGACGAGACCACCCGGCGCGCGCGTCAGGCCGGCGCGACGATCCTGGCCCAGCCCTTCGACGCGCCGCCGGCGGGCCGAACCGCGGTGCTGGCGGATCCGACGGGTGCGGCCCTGTGCGTCTGGGAGCCGGGCGAGCGGCACGGCGCGGCGCTGGTCAACGAACCGTCGGCCTGGGCGATGAGCACGCTGCACACCGACGACCCAGAGCGGTGCAAGGCTTTCTACAGCGAGCTGTTCGGATGGGGCTCGGATGCGTTCGGGCCCGAGGGGAGCGGGGTCGAGCTGTTTCGTCTGCCGGGTTACATCGGCGGCGAGGCCGAGCAGCCCGTCCCGCGCGACGTGGTCGCGGTGCTGGGCCCGGGGGGCTGAGCGGGACGCGCGCTTGAACGCCCCAGCCGCGCTTGGGCGGCCCGTGATTTCGAACCTGGCCGGAAAAGCGAACTATGCGTGCGCTTTTTCGGCCAGGTTCACTTTCCGGCCCAGGGCGCGATCAGAATTGGGCCCCTCAGAATTGGGCCCGTCGCAATCCCGGCCGGCGCGCGTCGGAGACCCGCCAGCAGAGAGCGGCGATAGCGGCGGCGACCAGCAGCACGGACGGCCAAGCGCCGATCAGCAGCCCCAGGCCGTGCGACGCGGCGAACGCGAACAGGCCGGCCGCCGTGAGCTGGGCCGCCGTGCGGCGGCCGTCGCGCCGCAGCCAGATCGCGATGCAGGTCAGCCCGCAGCCCGCCAGTACGACCCCGCCGAGCGGCCGCGAGCCGGTGGCCACCGCCACGCCGAAGCCGCCGATCAGGCCGGCGGCGGCGATCGGGGCTGTCGCGATCTGCATCATCGCGAGATTATCGATGAGGCGGGCCAGCGGCGCACCGATGAGCGAGGCTGATGAGGGCTCACCACCACTTGCTCTCGCGCGCCTGCTCGGTTCCGTCGGTCCGATCGAGTCCGTCGAGCGCCTGGAGATCCTTGTCGGAGAGCGAGAAGTCGAACACCTGGCCGTTTTGCTCGATCCGCTCGCGGTGGGTGGACTTGGGGATCACCACCGCTTCGCGCTGCAGGGACCAGCGGATCAGGACCTGCGCCGGCGTGCGCTCGAGCCGCTGCGCGATCTCGGTAACGGCAGGGTCGTCCAGATGGCGGCCAGTCCCCAGGGGGCTGTAGGCCTCGAGCGCGACATCGCGCTCCCGGCAGGCCGCCAGCAGACCCCGGCGGTATTCGAACGGGCTGAACTGCACCTGGTTGACCACGGGCGGCGTATGGGCCGACGCGATCACCTGATCGAGCTCCGACACGCTGAAGTTCGAGACGCCGATCGAGCGGGCGAAGCCGCGCTGGCGGGCTCGCTCCATCCCCGGCCAGGCCCAGGTCGGGCCCCCCTGCGGCCAGTGCACGATGTACAGGTCGACGTTCTCGACCCCCAGCCGCTCCAGGCTGCGCTGAACCTCTGCCTCCGGGTCCTTGCGGGCTGGATAGAACTTGGTCGTCAGGAACACCTGGGCGCGTGGCACACCGCTGTCGCGCAGCGCGCGGCCGACGCTCTCTTCGTTGCCGTAGGCCTGGGCGGTGTCGATGTGGCGGTAGCCGAGCTCCAGCGCCCAGCCGACGGCCTGCTCGCAATCGGCGCCGTGGGACACCTGCCATACGCCCAGCCCCAGCAGCGGCATGCGTGTCCCGTCGGCTAGGACTCGAACATCGTTCGCAGAGATCACGGTTTCATCTGTCACGGTTGTCTCCTGGGTCGTGAGTGGGAGCTGCGGTTTGACTTCAGACGGCTTTGGGTCAGGATGACATCAACGAATCGCCGGCCGGCGCTATCGGCCTAGGGCTCGCGCCGTGGGCCTAAATTGATCGAGCACGCCGAGAGGAGACGAGATGGGTTTTGACCAATATCACGAGCCACCCGAGGAGCTGGGGCCTGCCACGCGGACGTTCGCGCGGCTGTGCGCCTCGCTGACCGAGGAGGCCGAAGCGATCGGCTGGTACGAGCAGCGGATCGCCGTCGAGACCGACCGCGAGGCGCTGGCGGTGATGAGCGATGCCCAGGGCGAGGAGTTCAAGCACTTCAGCATGGACCTGGAGTTCCTGCTGCGCCGTTCGCCCGCCTGGCGTCAGATCGCCCAGGGCGTGCTGTTCCAGGCCGGCGACATCGTCGAGCACGGCGAGGAGGCCGAGGCCGAGGCCTTCGAAGATGACGATTCAGGAGCGGACGGCGCTGCCCGCGACGACACGGGCTCGCTGGGGATCGGAAGCCTGAAGGCGATGTCGCGATGAACCATCTGCTTCGTTCGCTGGCCCCGATCAGCGACGCCACCTGGAAGCTGCTCGACGACGAGGCCCGTGAGCGGCTCGCCCCGGCGCTGGCGGCGCGCAAGCTGGTCGACTTTTCCGGCCCGCATGGCTGGGAGCACTCGGCGACCAATCTGGGGCGCACGACGCCGGTCGGCTCGGCTCCCTGCCGCGGGGTCAGCGGCGTCCAGCGCCGCGTCCTGGCGCTGGTGGAGGCCCGGGCTGCGTTCGAGCTGTCACGCGCGGAGTTGCGCGACTACGACCGGGGTGCGCAGGACGCCGACCTCGCCCCGCTCGACGTGGCCGCCCACCAGATCGCCGTGGCCGAGAACGTGGCCGTGTTCCATGGCTGGAGCGAAGCGTCGATCGCCGGCATCGCGGAGGTCTCGCCGCACGAGCCGCTGCCGCTGGGCGAGATCACCGACGGGTATCCGCGGCCGGTGGCCGGAGCCGTGGAGACGCTGCTGCACAACGGGATCAGCGGCCCGTACGCGCTGGCGCTCGGCGGCGAGCAGTACCAGCGGGTGGTGCAGACCGCCGAGCACGGCGGCTACCCGCTGCTCGACCACCTGCGCAAGATCCTCGACGGCCCGATCGTCTGGGCGCCCGGGGTCAGGGGCGCGGTCGTCCTGAGCACCCGCGGTGGCGACTTTGCCTTCGAGTCCGGGCAGGACCTGTCGATCGGGTACGACAGCCACGACGCCGAGACGGTGCGGCTGTACATCGAGCAGAGCTTCTCGTTCCACGTGGCCACGCCCGAGGCAGCGGTGGCACTGGTGGTCTGAGTCGGTCTCAATCAGCGCTAGGGGCGCGGATCAGGCCACCAGCGCGGGCTCGAGCTCACGTGAGATCCGACCCAGAGCGGCGTTCAGGGCCCCTGCCGCCAGCAGCGCGTCGGTGGCGCGGGCCACGAGCCGGCCGAGCAGGCCGACCCCCGTGACCGCGACGCTGGCGCGCAGCTCGCTGCCCCGCGCCAGCGCCCGCGCGACGTACCGAACGTCGATGCGGATCGGCCCGGTCGCCGTCACGGTCAGGCAACCGTCGGCGGCCTCGGCGACCTCGACGTCGAACTCCAGGCTGCGCCCGCCGAGCCCGCCGAGCCCGCCGCGCACCCGTACCCGATCACCCGCCTGCAGCCGATCGCCGTCGAAGTCGACGACCTCGAACGGAATCGGTGCCCACCGCGCGATCGCGTCAGGTTCGGTCAGCAACGCCATGACCTCGTCGGGCAGTCCCCGCACCTGTGTCTGCGTCGTCCAGGTCCTCATCTCCACACCCTCCTCGGTCCTCATGAATAACGCTGGGCAGCGTCCGAGCGAGGATCGCGGATGTCGCCGGCCGCGAGGATGATCTTGCGCACACTTCAGGATGATCTTGCCGCCCTCGGCGGGATGGGTCTGGCGCTCAGAACAGCTCGCGCCAGCTGAACTGCGGCGAGTACCCGAGGCCGCTGCGCGCCTTGGTGATGTCCAGCAGCGTGTCGGTGCCCTGCACGCGGTCGGCGACCGGGACACCGGGGAACACCTCGGCCATCAGCTCGCGGCTCGGGCGCTTCATCACCGTGTCGGCAGCGGCGATGATGAAGCTGTCGGCGCCGCGGATGTCGGCCTCGAGCGCCAGCCGCACGCTCTGGGTGACGTGGCTCTCGTCCACGTAGCCCCACAGGTTCCATTTGCGCAGCTGGGGATCGTCCCAGAACGAGGGAAAGCGCTCGTAGTCATCCCGCACCATGATGTTGGAGAACCGCAGGCCGATGATCGGGATGGCGCTCCAGCGGTGAAACTGGCGGGCCATCTCCTCGCCGAGCACCTTCGACAGCGCGTAGCTGCTCTCCGGGAACATGTGGCCCTCGTCGACCGGCGCGTAGTCGGGCGGACGCTCGAACGGCAAACCCAGCGTCGTCTCGCTCGAAGCCCACACCACCCGCGCCAGCCCGAGGCGGGCAGCGGCCGAGAACACGGCGTGGGTGCTGGTCATGTTGGTGCGAAACACCTGGTCGGCGGTCGCGTGGGCCGGCGACGGAATCGCCGCCAGGTGCACCACGGCTTCGATCCCGGGCATCCCGTAACCGCCGCTCAGCGCCTCCAGCGCCTGGCCGAAGTCGGTCACGTCGGCCCGCAGGAACGGGATCGGCGCCTCAGGCGAATAGGAGTCCGGCGAGGGCACGGCGTCGATGTTGAGCACCTCGTGGCCCCGCTCGGCGAGGTCCCGGACGACTACGCGGCCCGCCTTGCCGCTTCCACCGGTAACAGCGATCTTGGTCATCGCAAAGCTGTAGCAGACCCGATCCGCATCAGTCGGCGAGCTCGGCCTGGGCGATAACCCGGGACGGCCTCACTCGCACATTCATCTCGCGGGCCCTGACTCGGAGGATAGGCTCAGACCCTCGACGCTCTCGCCGTGGGAGCGCAGCAGCTCGGTCCAGCGCTCAGCCGAGAAGGTCGACGACTCCGTCGTCGCCACGAAGTCCTCGACCACGGCGACGAAGCGCTCCGGGTCGTCGAGTTGAGGCAGATGGCCGGCGTCGTCAAAGATCTCCAGCCGGCTGCCGGGCATCGCGTCGTGGGCTTCTCGCCCGTGCGCGACCGGCAGCATCGCGTCGCGTTCGCCCCAGACGATCAAAGTCGGCATATGCTCGGCCAGATACAGGCGATCGCGCGCATCGACCAGCTGCCCGCGCGTCCCGACGACGCCGCGCAGAGTGCCCAGGAACGCCGTCCTGGTCTCGCGATCGCTCAGCGCCGCGTACGTGCGAGCGTAGAACTCGGCAGCCGCGGTTGGACGCAGGCGCAGCGCGCGGCCGGCGCTCGCCGCCAGATTGACCAGCGATCGGAACGGGGGCGCCGTCAGCGAGAGGAACAGGTCGCTGCCGGGCAGTGCGGCGGCCCGGAGAATCAGGCCGACATCGGGGCCGAGGCCACCGCTGGAGACGAGCACGAGGCGCTCGCAGCGCTCGGGGAACTGGTAGGAGAACTGCATCGCGATGCCGCCGCCCAGCGAATGGCCGACCACGGTCGCGCGTTCGATGCCGAGCGCCCCTTCAAGGTCGCGCAGCGCGTTGGCCAACGCGCCGAGCGAATAGTCGCCGGCGCTCTTGGACGAGCTTCCGTGGCCGGGCAGGTCGACCGCGACGACCTGATGCCGTCGGGCGAGACCCTCGAGAACCGGCGCCCAGGTGTGCCAATCCCCGCCGATCCCGTGAACCAGGAGCACGGCGGGGCCTTCGCCACCGGTGACGTAGGCAAGCTCCCGGCCGTGAAGTCGGAGTGAGCTGTGAGTTAGCGTGGAGGTCATGTAAACAGAGGTTACACGACGAGTTACACTCCAACCATGTCCGCGACTCAGCTACCGCGCGCCGCCGTCCGCCGAGCCCGCGAGCGCAAGATTGTCGACGCGGCCCGGGCACTGTTCGACGAGCGCGGCATGCAGGAGGCCAGGATCGACTGGATCGCCAGACGAGTCGGCATCAACAAGGCCCTCATCTACCGGCACTTCGCCTCCAAGGAGGAGCTGTTCGCGCTCACCACGACGACGTACCTGGACGAGATCGCAGAGCTGCTGCAAGCCGTCGACGAGGACGGCGGCGCCCCCCGTGACCGACTCCGACGCGGCTTTGGGGCGTTTGCCGATTACGGGATTGCGCACCCTGCCTTCCTGGACTGCGCGCTGTCGCTGCTGCGCCAGCCTGCCGGTGAGCTGCGCGCCCAGGTCTCCGAAGCAATCTGGCTGCGCCTGGGCCGGGGGACCGGGGCCTGCGTCGGACGGCTGGCCGACCTGCTGGCCGAGCTGGACGTGGCCGAGCCGGAGCTCCGTGCCAACCAGCTCTACCTCCAGGCGATCGGGGTTCTGCATCTCGCCCGCTCCGGAGCGGGGGTGCGCCGAAGCGGACCCGACGCCGCCAAGGCGTTTGTGGTGGGCGTCGACGACGTGCGCAGCGCCTGCGTGGAACTGGCGCTGGCCGCCGTCGGGCCCAGAACCTGAGCTAGGGCTCACGCCAGGTCTTGCCGGTCGCAGCGCTCGGTGTTAGATGGTTGATGCCACGGGACGTGGCTGATTGAAGGGGACATAAGGAAGCGATCGAAGTCGGCGGTGCTCAATAGCCAGCACCGACCGGAAGGGGCCGTGATGGACGCCGACCTCGATTCGCTTCTGACCGTGGTGTTCTGCACCGCGGACGATCTCCTGCCGACACCGCCAGGAAACGCGCGACGAATGGTGACCGACGCGGAGGTCGTCACGCTCGCCGTCGCGCAGGTTCTGCTGGGCTATCACGATTCCGATCGCCGGTTCGTGGCGGCCGCCAGACGCCGGTTGGCGCATCTGTTTCCCGTGATCCTCGACCAGGACGCCTTCCACAAGCGCCGCGCGCGGCTGGAGAGCGCGATCGAGTGGCTGATCGGCATCTTCGCCTCCCAGAGCCCGGGCTACCACGACAATCTGCTGGTGTTGGACTCCACGCCGGTGGAAACCGCCCGCTCGCGCGAAACGGTCAAGCGCGCCGGCGACAGCGCGCTGGCGGACGCGATCGGTGATGCCGCGGGCTACGGATACTGCGCCAGCCATTCGCGCTACTTCTATGGGATGCGCCTGCATCTGCTCAGCGCGCTGGACGGAACGCCTCGCGCCGCGACCCTGTGGTCTCCCGAACGCGGCGAGCGCGAGGTAGCGATCGGCCTGCTCGCTCGCGGTCTGCGCGGCCCCACCACGGTCGTCGCTGACAAGGGCTACGCCGGCTCTGAGTTCGAAACGGCCGCAGCCAAGCTCGGCGCAACGATCGTCAGACCCAACCGCAAAGACGAGCCCGGGCAGGCACCCATGATCTCGGGCATCCGCCAACGCGTCGAATCGATCATCCAAACCACCAAGAGCACCCTCGGCCTGGAACGACACGGCGCCCGCACCCTGCACAACCTCCGCGTGAGGATCTGCGTTCGCCTGCTCGCCCTCGCTGCCTGCATCAGCCACAACCACCAACTCGGGCTCCCAAGCCGCAACCTCGTCCCCTACACCACATAACCGTGGCATCACTCATCTAGGTGTAAGTCCCGTCAAGGTTGTTTCGGCTCGTTGAGGCGAGCGATGGGCGGTTGGTGGCCGAGGGCTGAGTGTTTGCGGTGATGGTTGTAGTGCCAGAGCCATCCGTCAAGGGCGGCGGTGCGTTCGGTGCTTGAGCGGTAGATCGCGCCGTAGGCCCAGCCGGCCAGGAGGGTGCGGATGAACCGTTGGGCTTTGCCGTTGGTTTGGGGTCGGTAGGCGCGGGTGCGGAGGTGGCGGATCTCGAGGGGGCGGCAGCGTGGATCGTGGAGCGGTAGGCGCCGCCGTTGTCTGTCAGGACCCGCTCGACGGTGATGCCGTGGCGGGCGTAGAACGCGACGGCACGTCTGAGAAACCCGATGACGGTGCGCCGGTTCTGATCGGGGAGGACCTCGGCGTAGGCCAGGCGGGTGCAGTCATCGATCGCGATGTGCACGCACTCCCATCCCACTGTCTGGCGCAAGACGCCAGCGACGTCCTTGCGGCGCGGGCGACTGCCGCGGTTGGCGATCCCGGTGATCCGGGCGCCAGCGCCACGCTGGATCTTTCCCAGTCGCTTGATGTCGATCTGGATCAGCTCCCCCGGCCGCTCACGCTCATAGCGCACGGCGGGCTCCAGGCCGAGACGTCCGAGCCTGCCGATCCCGATTCCCGACACGGTCAAAAGCGGCATCTCGAGCACCTCGGCGATCTCCGCGCCGGTGAACCGCAACCGCCGCAGCGCCGCGATCGCCTCGACCCGCTGCTCACTGGTCCGGTGCGCGATCCGATCCGGTGCCGAGCAGCGATCACGCAGCCCGGCCTGCCCCTCAGCGCGGTAGCGACCCACCCATTCGCGGGCGCAGCGGACGCTGACGCCGGCGGCCTCGGCCGCCTGCGTCAGCGTCCGCTCCCGCTCCCGCTCCCGCTCAACCACAGCCAGACAGAGCTCACGACGGCCTTTCAGACTGAGCGCCGCGTTAGCGTGCAGATTCATCCGGTGTCCTCCTTGGTGGGACTGAGGTGGCTTGGCAGCTCTCAGCCTCCAAGGAGGCCCGGATGGACCAACCTACTCAGGAACTACACCTATGCAGCGCCTACACGCGACGGGTCCCGCCGATCGCCTCACTCGCAGTCCCCGTCGCGCTCGGAATTGGGCGAATGCACAAGTGGCGAGCCCGGCGCTGGCTGCCCGGTCGGCGCCGCTGCTCGCACGCGAGGCTGTCGCACAAACCAAACCGGTTGTACGAATTTGACAATGGCCGTCTTTGCTGACCTCGTGAGAGCCGCCCAGGCGGCACGAGCGGGTCCTTCGCGAACCAAATGGTTCAACCCAAAACCGTCACCTTGTGGCAAACCTACAAAAAGTCGACCACGACGTTGGTTTGTGCGACAGCCTCACGCAATAGAGACAGTGACGGCGATGGCGCCTGTCGCTTGCTGGGGACCGTCACCATGGCGAGGCAGCTAACGTCCCAGATGCTTGCTGAGACGCGTCAGACAAGCAAACGCCTGAGCAGGACACGTCGTCGCGGGTACGGACGGCGTCGGCCAGCGGTTCGGTCAGCACCGGCCGCTCGTGGTACCGCTCCGACGGCAGCATCGGGGCGGCGAGCGCCGCCCGCCAGGATGGGGAGAGCGGCCATTGCCCGCGAGCCGGCGGAAGGCCCCGCACGGGCTGACGCGGACCCTGTCAGGCATCGAGGGTCTTGTCCGCGGGGGAAGCGCTGATGAACATCGCCCTGGACGTCGACTTCTTGGCGGTTGCGGCTCAGCGCCTGGGGGCACCTGTTCCCCCGGCTGCCCCAGCAGCCCGGCTACTGGAAACGACGCCAACGACTCGCGGACACGATCGAATGGCTGATCGGTGTCTTCGCCCAGGATTGCCCTGGCTATGACGACAACCTCGTGCTGCTGGACTCCACGCCGGTGGAGTGCGGCCGGTCGCTGGAAACGGTCCGCCGTTCGCAGCTGCCCGACGCCTGCGGCTATGGGTACTGCCGCAGCCACAGCCGGTGGTTTTGGGGGATGCGACTGCACCTCCTGGCCGCGCCGGACGGCACCCCCCGCGCGGCGATCCTCGCTCCCGCAGACCAAAAAGAACGCGACGTCGCGATGCGACTGCTGCCGATCGGCTTGCGTGGCGGGGAGACGATCATCGCCGACAAAGGCTACGCCGGCAAAGAGTTCGCGGCCACCGTCCACGAGCGCCACGACGCGATCGTGCTCACGCCCCGACGAGCCGACGAGCCCGGCCGCGGCCCGCATCTCGCACCGATCCGCCAACGCATCGAATCGATCTTCTGGACTCTCAAAGACCAGCTCGAACTCGAACGCCACGCCCGAACCCTGCACGGCCTCCGTGCCCGGATCGCGACCAAGCTCCTCGCGCTCGCCGCCGGCGCCTGGCTCAACCACCACCTCGGGCGTCCCAGCCGCGCCTTTGCTGACCTCGCTCGCTAACCCAACCGCGGAATAAGTCATCTAGCGGCGCTGACTGCGACCCTGCTCCTGTTCGTGCCCCTGCACGGCGGCGAGAGCCACACTCCCCAGGAGGGAGCCGAGATGGCCGAGATCGTCCAGGCGGTCAACCTGTCCGAGGCGGTGTTGCGCAGCACGCCTGGTCGGGCATGAAGCAGCCGGGCCGACGCCCTTGACCGGGCTCGGATTCTGATGTCATAATGGCAACACGCGATGGTAACCAGAGGAACAAGCCTCCGGCGCGGGCTCCAGATACTGCTCGCGCTTGGCTCGGACGCCGCGCTCGCCGAGGGCGGGCTCGGGGTTACCCAGGTCGCCGCGCTCACCGGGCACGAGAAGAGCCAAGTCTCGCGAACCCTCGCCACGCTGACCGAATACGGGCTCGTCGAGCGGTCGCCCACGGCTCGCGGGTACCGGCTCGGCTGGGAGTGCTTCACGCTCGCCGCCCGCGCCGGTGAGCCCCGCCTGATCGAGGACGCGCGGATCACCTTGGCGCAGCTTGTCGACGAGGTGGGCGAGGCTGCTTATCTCTCCGCGTTGCGCGGTGCCGAGGTCCTCACCCTGCTGACGCAGCCAACGACACACGCGATCGCCGCACAAAGCTGGGTGGGACGAAGGATCCCCGCCTATTGCACCTCCTCCGGACGTGCACTGCTCCTCGACCACAACCGGGGCGCGCTCCTGGAGCTGTTGGGGTCAGAGCAGTTTCCGTCCTGCGGCTCGAACGCCCCGGCCGACGTAGGCGAGCTCGAGCGGAGGATCCGCCGGGGCCGGCAGGTCGGCTACATGGTGGCCGACGAGGAATCCGAGCCGGGCCTGGTGGCGGTGGCGGCACCGATCCGCGATTTCACCGGCCGAGTGGTCGCGGCGATCAACGTCTCAGCCCCGAAGTTCCGCCTTGGAAGCCGCCTGCATCCGACTGGCGAACTGGTCCGGGCTGCCGCCGAGCACCTGTCGGAAGCCCTCGGCGCGCCGGGCAGCCCACACGCCATCCGTCAAGCGGTCTCTGAATGAAATCGATCCTCGACGCGGGGCAGCGCGTCGGTTGAGCCCTCTGCGTTCACCGTTCGGTAACCTGCACGCCTCTGGCGAGTGGGACCTCGGCGACGACGGTCCACTGCAAACAGCAGGTACAGTCGCCACCACCAAGGGAGAGAAGATGCAATCTGTGTTAAGGCGTGCGCTCGCGAGCAGCGGGATCCTATTCACAGTGGTGGCGTTGGCCGCGTGCGGGAGCTCCTCGTCGTCTTCCTCGTCAGGCAGCTCGTCGTCTGGGTCAAGCTCGAGCTCCGCTGGTGGTGCCGCGCTGCCGGGCAAGGGAAAGCCGCCGATCACCATCGGCGACAAGAACTTCACCGAGGAGTTCGTCCTCGGTGACCTCTACGCCCAGGCGCTCCAGGCCAAGGGCTACACGGTCAACCTCAAGCCCAACATCGGCAGCTCCGAGCTCACCTTTAAGGCGCTCACCTCGGGACAGATCGACATGTACCCCGAGTACACAGGGGTCATCCTCAGCGTGCTCGCCATGCAGACCCGGCGGCCGGCGAGCGAGAATGCCGCATACGCGGGGGCCCAGAAGTTCGTGCAGGCCCGTGGGTTCACGCTGCTGGACAAGACGCCGTTCTTCGACGCCGACGCGATGATCACCCTGAAGCCGTTCGCGCAGAAGAACCACCTCGTCACGCTCGGGGACCTCAAGAAGCTCAAGTCGTTCTCGCTCGGCGCGCCGCCCGAGAACAAGACCCGCTACGAGGGCCTGGTCGGCATGCGGGAGGCCTACGGGATCACCAACGTGCAATTCACCCCCCTGACGATCGGGCTTCAGTACTCGGCGCTGGACAAGGGCAGCGTCGATACGGCCAACGCGTTCACCACCGACGGTCAGCTCCAGAGCGGAAAATACGTGGTACTGACCGATACCAAGCACATCTACGGCTACCAGAACGTGGCCCCGATGGTCTCCAACAAGCTGCTGGCGCGCGAGGGACCCGCGTTCGCCCAGACGCTCAACGCCGTCAGCGCCAAGCTCACCACCCACGTCATGCAGCAGCTCAACGCCGCGGTCGTCATCGACAAGGTCGATCCAGCCACCGTGGCGAGCAAGTTCCTGAAGGCCAACGGACTGGGCTAGGGGGCGCCGACGTGCTCGGACCGACTGCCAGGGACCGGCGCACCGCGAGGGGAGACTGATCCGGATGCCGGATCAGTCTCCCGCCGAGCCCGCCCGGACCGAGCGGAACTCCGCGGCCGCGGCGCTCGAGTTCCGGAACGTGAGCAAGCGCTATCCGGGCGGGGAGCGACCCGTCCTCGTCGACCTCTCGTTCGAGGTGCCTGCGGGCGAGATCTGCGTCCTGGTCGGCCCCTCGGGGTGCGGCAAGACCACGGCAATGCGGATGGTCAACCGCATGATCGACATCACCGAGGGCGACATCCTGCTGGACGGCGAGAGCGTCCGCAAACGCGCTCCGGCCGAGCTCAGGCGCCACATCGGCTACGTGATCCAGCAGATCGGCCTGTTCCCGCACCTCTCGATCGGTGACAACATCGCCACCGTGCCGCGTCTGCTGGGCTGGGACCGCAAGCGGGTCCAGGCCCGGGTGGTGGAGCTGCTCGAGCTGATCTCGCTGCCCCCTGAGACGCGCGAGCGTTATCCGGCCGAGGTTTCGGGCGGCCAGCGCCAGCGGGTGGGGGTGGCCCGAGCGCTCGCCGCCGATCCGCCCCTGATGCTGATGGATGAGCCGTTCGGGGCGATCGATCCGATCACCCGCGAGCGCCTCCAGAACGAGTTCCTGCGCCTGCAGCAGGACATCCGCAAGACGATCGTCTTCGTCACCCATGACATCGACGAGGCGATCAAGATGGGCGACCGGATCGCGATCCTGCGCGAGGGCGGGGTGCTGGTGCAGTTCGATACCCCGGAGCGGATCCTCGAGGCGCCGGCTGACGACTTCGTGGCCCGGTTCGTGGGCCTCGACCGCGGCCTCAAGCGCCTGTCGCTGTCCACGCTCAGCGACCTGTCGCTCGAGGCTCCGGAGTGCCTACCCGACGGCACCCCGGCTAAGGGACGGGCCGATCCCAACCGGGTGGTGTTCGTCGACGACGGCGGCCGGCCGGTCGGGCGCATGGGCATCGACGGAGCGCCCGAGCCGATCGGGACGACCGGCGATCCGCACACCTCGCTGCGCGATGCCCTGTCGCTGATAATGAGCGACGGCAACCGTCCCCTGGTGGTGGTCGACGCCGACGGCGCCGTGGCGGGGCTGGCGCGGATCGAGGTGATCGCCGGTGCGCTGGCGGTCGGCAACGGGAACCGCGCAGCGACGGAGCGCGGTCCGTGATGGGACTTGTGATCGCCGCCGGCGGGGCGCCGGTGCTCCCCAACTTCGGGAGTGGCATTAGTGCGTGCGAGCGCAACAACGGACTCTTCTGCTGGCATTGGTTCACCCAGCACTGGAGTAGCACGTTCGCCCCCGCCCTCCTCCAGCACATCGTGCTGGTGCTGATCGCGGTCAGCATCGGCTTCGTGATCGCATTCTCGCTGGCGCTGCTCGCCTACCGGGTGCGCTGGCTGGAGTCCCCGATCGCTGGCGTCTCGAGCTTGCTGTACACGATCCCCAGCCTGGCGCTGTTCCAGATCCTCGTGGGGTTCACCGGGCTGACGCGCTTAACGGTCGAGATCGGGCTCGTCTCCTATACCCTGCTGCTGCTGTTTCGCAACATCATCACGGGGCTGCGAGAGGTGCCTCAGGAGGTGCGCGACGCCGCCCGCGGAATGGGCCTGACCCAGCGCCAGATCCTGACGCGGATTGACCTGCCGCTCGCCGTTCCGGCGATCTTCGCCGGCCTGCGGGTGGCCACCGTGACCACGATCAGCTTGGCCACCGTGGCGGCGATCGTCGGCATCAACGAGGGGCTGGGTGTGCCGATCTTCGATGCGATCCAGCGCGTCAACTTCAAGACCGAGTTCATCGCCGCCGCCGTGCTGGCGATCGGGCTCGCGTGGGTCGCCGACCTGCTCCTGGTGCTGCTCCAGCGCCTGGTCGCGCCGTGGGCGGCGCGCCGTCGCTCCTCGCTGGTCCCCCGGGCTGTGGTGCGCGCCGTGACGCGGCGTCCACGCCCGATCTCCACCGTGCGGGGGGCCTGAGCTGGTGCCCTTCGCCGACGCCGGCCTGGGTCAGCAGTTCCTGGACTCGTTCACGTTCATGGGTAACAACCTGAGCCGCCTGCTGGACGACACCTTGGGGACGCTCGAGCTCAGTGGCGCGGCCCTGGGCGTGGCGCTGGCGATCACGCTGCCGCCCGCGGTGTGGCTCGGCCACCTGCACCGTGGGTCGGGCGTGGCGATCCGCACCGCCAACCTCGGACGCTCGCTGCCCGAGCTCGCACTGATCGCGATCTTCCTCGCGTTCTTCGGCATTGGCTTCGTCAACGTGATGCTGGCGCTCGTGATCGTCGGCATCCCGCCGATCCTCGCCAACGCGTTCACCGCCGTCGACGGTGTCGAGCCCGATGTGGTCGACGCCGCGCGCGGCATGGGTATGAGTCCGCTCGCGGTACTGCTCAAGGTCGAGATTCCCCTGGCGCTGCCGTTGATGTTCGCGGGGATCCGCACCTCGGTGCTGTTCATCATCGGAGCCTCGCCGCTGGCGGCCATCGCCGGCGGGGCCGGGTTGGGCGAGATCATCGTCAACCAGGCGAGCTACGGGTTCGCGGGCGTGCTCGCCGCGTCGCTGTGGGTATCGGCGCTCGCGCTGCTGATCCAGGGCCTGTTTGCGCTTCTACAGCGCGTGCTCACGCCCGCCGGCCTCAAGGTCGGGGCGCGCGCCGCCGGACTGCCGGGCGGGATCGACGTCGGGGTGGCCGACGCCGAACGTGGGACCGTCATGGAAGCGAATGTGGCGTAGCGACCGTCCGTTCCCGTTCCCGTTCCCGTCGCCGTGGCCGCGCGGGCGCAGCTCTCAACCGTCAGACCTCTTGGACCTCAGCCTTACCTTCACGCGAGCTCTCGCGGGGAACCGACTCCGGCCAACGCGAGGAAGTTGCGCAGCACCCGCGCCCCGTCGGGGTGCTGCCTGGTGAATCGCTCTGGGTGAAACTGCGTTCCCCACCAGCGGCGTTCGCGCGCCCGCACCGCCTCCACCGCGCAGTCGTCGCTGCGCGCAAGCACTTCAAAGTCGTCGGGCAGCGTGACAACGTCGCAGGAATGGTGCTCGTAGGCCACCGTGGTCAGCCCGAGCCCCCCCAGCAGATCCCCGCCTTCCAGGACGTTGACTCTCCCGTATCCGACCGCCGGGCGCTCCCGCGGCCCGATCGCTCCGCCGGCAAAGATCGTCTGAAGCTGCATCCCGGCGCAGATCCCCAGCACGGGTCCGTCGAAGCGCTCCACGCTCTCGCCAAGGCGAGCCAGGGCGTCGGGATCGTGCCGCGCCCACGGTGCAAACGATCCGCTGAGGATCAGCGCGGCGGCGGCGAAGTGGCCTGAGTCGCGGTAATGCCGGCTGTGTACCGGCACGCCGGCGAGCCGCTCGATCCGCCTCCGGATGACCTCGTAGTGGCGCTCGAGCGCCCGGGTCATGGCAGGCGGATGCTCAGTGATCACGAAGTCGACGACCGCTGTCGTCATCGGCGTCAGCGTACCGACGCCCGCAGCCGTCAGAGCCTGGGGGCGTAGTCGAGGTTGCGCTGCTTGAGACCGGGGTTGGTTCCGAGGAACGCGTGTCGTGACATGTCCGGGCTGTAGCGGCTGGCCGGGGGGGTGCGGCCAAGCGCTTCGGCGACAGCGCGGATGTGGTGCGGGGCCGCCCCGCAGCAAACACCCAGGTAGCCAACGCCGAGCTCGTGCGCCGCACGGGCGAACTCGCCCAGCTCGTAGCGGTTGCAGGTAAAGGGGTCAAGCGCCGTCGGGAACGGGCGTCCGCCCGGCAGGCAATCGCAGCCAGGGTCGGTCAGTGACTGAAAGCTGGGCTCGGCGTCGTGCGTGCGGTAGGGAACGGGCAGCGCGGCGACGTGGCCGGACACGGCCTCGCGGATGGCCGGCAGGAAGGGCAGCATCGTGCGCGGCCCCCGGATGCAATTGAGGCCGACGACGTCGGCCCCGGCAGCCTCCAGGCGCCGGCACGCTTCCTCGGGCGTCCACCCTTCGCGGGTTACCGGCTCGCGGTGGATGGCCAGCGTCACCACGGCGGGGAGCCCGGTCTGCTGAATGACCTCGGTCGCCAGCAGAGCCTCCTGCGCCCAGGAGAACGTCTCGCCGACGATGAAGTCGGCGCCCGCGTCCACCGCCCACGCGACCTGCTCTTCGAACATTCCCCGAACCGCAGCCTGCGTCGCCCCATCGGTGGGGTCATAGACGTTCGTGTTGCAGATATCGCCGGCCAGTAGCGTACCGGTGCGGCGGGCGACGTCACCGGCGATCGCCAGCGCCTGGCGGTTGATCGTCTCGAGTGCGTCCTCCTTGTCGATCAGGCGCAGCTTCTCGCGGTGGGCGTAGTAGGTGAACGCCTGCACCACATCCGAGCCGGCATGGACGAACTCCTCGTGGAGCTGAGCCACGAGCTCGGGGTGCTCGAGCACGACCTCCGGTACGAATGCACCGGCTTGCAGGTAGCCGCGCCGCTCGAGCTCGAAGAGGTAACCCTCAGCGCAAATGACCGGCCCGCTCGCCAACCGTGCCAGCAGGCCATCCGTCCGTGCGTCAGCCATAGATTTAACTCCGTCTTTCAGCGATCTTAAAGCACCTGTATTGCTGTCAGCGCAACCTGCGTTGCATTACTGCGAAGCAGAGTTGGGAGAGCCTAGCATTCCCAGCCACAGGATTCGACCGTCAGCGTTAGCTTGCCGGCCGTCTGACGCCGTGTAGCTGCAACCCGCCGTGGAGGGTATGCAACCCAGCTGCCCGTCGCCGCGGTCCTGTGTCCATTGTCAGCACTTCAGGATCGGCCGGGCGTCCTTACCCGCCAGGGATGGCCTGACCAGGGCCCAGACCCGGAAGACCGCCTCATGTATCTCCCAGGTCTCGTGGGCGAGCAACCGCAAGCAGAGCATCGCGCCGGGCAGCTGCTCACCCCAGGGCGGGGGTCGTCTAGCAGCGGAGCAGAAGTGCGGGGTTTCGATTAGTGGAAGTCCGAGCTTGCGGCTGCTCGGGGTTCCGGCAACAGCGGCGCGGCGCTCCCTCCGGGACGGCGGCCCCTGCTTATGGCGAGAAGGAGGTCGCCTGCAGCGCCTTGGTGGGCGTCCCCCTTTCGGCTCAGCACGCGTACGCCGCCGTCACGGTAGAGCTGAGCACGACGGCGGTCCCCGCTGAGGAGCGGCGGTACGCGGATGTCGGCTCGGCTGGCGCCACGCGGTGGCTGCGGACTGGACTGGGCGCGCGAGCGTCTTGGGCGGGCGAGGCCGAAGGAGCCAATCGGGCAGGAACGCCAGTGGCAGCACGACGAGCTCGAACGCGACCAGGCAGCCGAGCATCCAGGTGAGAATGCGGCGCGGGTCGGCGCCGGGTGCTAGCCGGCCGACCACGCCAGCGGCGATGAGCGCGAAGCCCGCGATCGTGGCGATCAGCTGGGCGAGCTCCACCGCTCCCGCCCGCGCCGGCGCGGCCGCCCGAATCGGGCTCGTGTTCTGCGATCTCACCCGCTCCGCGACGCAGCGATGGCGCGCCGAGCGCCGCTGCGGGCTACGCCAGCGGCAACGCCGTCACCGCGCCAGGCGTCCAACCGCCGATCGCCGGCCGCTAGCTCGATACCGCAGGCCTACACTTGAGCCATGCTGTGCGACCTGCTCAGGCCGGTCAAAACGGCGGCCCAAAGGGCGATGGGACCAACGGCCGTGGCGGCGGTGGCCGTCTCGATCGCCGCCTGCGGCTCGTCTGCGAGCTCAACTCACTCGAGCCCGCCACCGGCCCGGCCTGCGTCGGGGGCCAAGCCAGCCGTCCCAACCGTGCTCGTCCTCACCCAGACGCTGGGCTACCACCACATGTCGATCCCCACGGCGATGGCCACGGTGCGCGGAATCGCCGCCCGCAGCGGGCGCTACCGCGTGGTGTTCCTGGCCAGCGCCAACCAGCTCACGCCCGTGGCGCTCCGGCATGCGGCCGCCGTGATGTTCCTGCTGACGACCGGCCAGCTGCCGATGAACGCCGCCGACAAACGGGCGCTGGTCGCCTTCGTACGCGGCGGCGGCGGGCTGATCGGCTTCCACTCGGCGACCGACACCTTCCACCATTGGGCAGCCTACAAAGAGATGATCGGCGCCGAGTTCAGCCACCATCCGCACCCGAGCACCCAACGGGTGATCGTGACCGATCACTCCACCGCCGCCACGCACGCGCTCCCCGCGAGCTTCCTGATCCACGAGGAGTTCTACGTCTTCAAGCACGACCCGCGCCCCCACGTCCACGTGCTCGCCGAGCTCGACACCGGGCCCGGGGGGCCGGACCGTCCGCTCGTCTGGTGCCGGCGCTTCGGCCGTGGTCGCGTGTACTACGACGCACTGGGGCACTTCTCCACCACATGGCACAACCGGTACCAGCTCACCCTCGTGTCGGGCGGGATCCTGTGGGCGGTCGGCCTGGCCAGCGCGCCGAGCTGCTCGACGCCGAGCGCCCCTTACCGCGGCTAGACGGCTCCTCGAGATCCTCGTGAGCTGCCTCGGGTCGACGAGCAGATGCTGTCGCTCAAGTCACGCAGCATCCCGCAACGGAATCCGGGCACGACAGCCGCTCGATCGTCACGTCTATCGAGCCTGACGACCAGGCCGCGACCTGCATCGGGGGTCCCACGCGTCTCTGGCCGTCCGGTCCAAGCCACCCACAACGCGCGGACACGAGGAGGCGCGCTGGGGCTGGGCAAGCGCCAGCGCCGTCCGCGGCGAGCCCACGGTGGTGTGCCCGGCGGTTCAGCCCGCAGGGGTGCCGCACTGCGACGCGACGTGCAGGTAGCCCAGCGATTCGCGTGGGTACGCCGCGCACACGCTGGGGCCGGCCCAGTCGATCTCGATGTCGTAGCGCGAGTCGACCAGCGCACCCATCCTGGCAACTGTCGTGCGCGTCTGAGTGTTGATCACGTTGCCCGCGTCGCCCGCCAACAGGTAGCGACCGTCCCGGCTGAGGTTGAGCCACCCGAGATTCGGGCCCGAGACATGCACCGTCGCGATCATGACCGGCGCCCTGTGCGGCAAGCCTGAGATGTCGAACTCATGGACGGCCCGATTGGGTTTGTCAACGAGCCAGAGGTACCGCTGGTCAGGGGAGAGTCCGATCCCATGAGATGGGAGCCCGCGGAACGTCGGAGGGACACTGAAGCCGGGCACGGGCACCGTGTACAGCACCCTGCCCGTCGCGACGTCGCTGATCTGAAACCCGAGGTAGCGATTGGCGGTGGTGAACGCGAGAGTGTCCTGAGCATCGATCGTGAACGGCCTGACGCCGCCGACCCCACCAGGCATTAGCGGTCCCATCCTGCCGATCACCTTCCACGGGCGGTCAGCGTCCGCCTCGTAGAGGTAGCGGTCAGACGCGCCGCCGAGAAACACGTGCTGTCCGCTCGCACCAACGACTGTGTCATGCGGAGACCTGCCTGCGGCGATGGCCCCAACGACGCGGCCCGTGGTCGCGGCAAGGACGTGCCACGTATTGCCTGAGGTGTTCTCGCCGGTGGGCATGAAGATCAGCCGGCCATCGTGACTGATGTCAAACGAATCGATCCCGAACCGATAGCCGCGGTCATACATGACCTTCTGCCGGTAAAGGCTGAACTCCAACAGGTGCCCGATGCCTGTCGGAAACCCCCCGTAGCTGACGTACAGCATCCCAGTCGCAGCACTCGCGCCAATCCCCCGGATCTCGGCGACCCTCGGAAGCCCGAACCGCCCGACGAGCGATCCGTTGGCGATGCTGTACACGGACAACTGGCCGACCCCGGCGACGTACTCGTAACGGGCTACCTGAGTCGCGCCCGTCGCGGTCTGGGACACCGGCTGATTGGGCCACGCGAAGGCGGTAACGCCGGCCGCAAGCCCGCCCAGAACGATGCCGGTCGCGATTAGCTTGCGGATGGTTCTCCAATCAGGGTCCGACTTCGATCAGCACCTCCCACCAGGATACGAGTCGGGCTGGGGCTCCCCAGTCGCAGGACCGGCAGCGAGCGGCAGAGGCCGGGAGCCACGGGCGCATCAATACCCGAACGACCGCGAGTTGCGGCTTGATCCTCGAGTGCGCCCGGAGAGACTCGAACGCCCGACCTTCGGATCACTCCCAAGAAACGCGCGAGTGGGCGCGAGAGCCCTGCTCTGCACCCGCCACGAGCATCCCGAGCGGAAGCTGGCTTCCCCCGGTTTGCGCGGAAACCGAGGACCGCGGTGACGTCCGCGGATCGGCGCCGAACTGGCGACGGACCACCGCGAGCCCAGGCTCGTGTATCGCCGGATGCAGGGCGCACCCGGAGCGGTGGAGGATCGCGGCGGTGCATACGCAAAAGCCTCAGCGGCTTCGCCGGCGACGCAGCTCCCCACGCAGGTTGGCCCCACCATGCGCACGATCGGTATGTCGCCATTGCGATAGCCCGGCCCGCGCTGGGCGGGAGGACAAAAGCAGTCGCGCCGACCCCAGGCCGCGCACGCTCGGATCTGGGCGGAAGGAGAAGCCCGGCGCGGGCGGGGCCGGCGCATGCTTTCCGTTGGAGGGGAGCGTCCGGCCCACACCGCCGAAATGACGAAAGCGGGCGTCAACCCCGCCGACGCTGACGCTCCCATCCGTGGCAAAGCGCAAGCCCGCGGCGCGCTGCTTGAACGTCCTCCAGTGCTAGCTGGCGTGGGCCGGCCAGCTAACCGGGCGCGAATCTGCCGTGGCCGCTTCAGCGGCGATGCGGCCACCCGCAGATCGCAGCTCGGACAACTGGTTTCGTCGGGTACGGCCGTCAGGTCGCAGTCGCCGCGGGCCCTGCCTCGACACGAGTGCTTGCCAGAACCCAGCAAGCCATTCGTGCGCGGTTGCAGATGCGGAACCCCGCCGTCGGGTGGGTCGAGACCTCATTCGTACACGCGCTCGCTGCTCCAAACCGCGTCCCCGGGGCAGGTTGCGACGATCGGGAGGTGGGCGACCGTCCGCGGCCGCCCACCTGCGCGCGATGGTTACGGCAGCGAGACGGGGCCGCTCGCGGTGATCAGGCTCTGAGTGGCCGCGAAGGCGTTCGAGCAGTTGCCGTTGGCGGCGTCTTCGACGAATGTGTTGTGGAGGGTCGCCCGGCCCGTTCCGCTGATGCCTCGGTAAGCACCGGTGCCAGCGGCGATCGTGTAGGTGCCGGACCCGGTTTGTGTCTGGATGCAGGCCGTGGCTGTCTGGTCTTTGCTGAGCTTCTTGTGGTTGTTGCCGATCTTGAGTGTGATCGTGCCCGCGGAGAAGTGCAGCCTCAACACGCTCTTGCTCTTTTGCGTGGCGGTGCCACCGGCGATGAAGTGACCGGTTGCGATCACGCTCCAGACGGGCGGTCCGTTGCTCGCCTTCGCGTCGGCGAACGAGAAGCGCTCGGTCGTGGTGGATGCTGTCGCACCGGCCGCGATCACGAGCGCCGGTACGAGGAAGGCGGCGGCGGTTGCCGTGACAGAGAGGATGAGTTTGCGCACTTGCGTTTCCTCCTTTGTTGCCGGCGTGTGCCGGCGGTTGGTTGGTGCGGCAAGGCTTGCGCGGATCGAGTGCGCTGTCGTCGGCCGCAGTGGTGATTTGGGGTCGTTCTGAGGGATGATTTCGGCGGGGCTGTAAGCGGCGACTGATCGTTCTCGAGGATGAGTGCGGATCGTCACGATTGATGACGCCGTGAGGTTCGAGCGGCGGTAACTTCCGGGGTGTGAGCTCACGGGTCCGGAACACGATCACCTGGATGCGCGGGCTTGATCCGGTTCGTGTGGACGTTCTGCTGGCGGTCGTGTTTCTGGTCGCGATCGAGGTCCAGGCCGTTACTGCGGCGCATCCGCTGACGCGCCTGGCGCTGGGGTTGATCGGGTTGGCGGTTGCGGTGGCGATCGTGATGCGGCGCCGCTGGGCGATCCAGGCGCTGTTGCTGGTGTGCGTGGTGTTCGTCGGTGGGCGCCTGCTGATCGGCGGCCACGTGGCGGGCCAGGGCGGCGTGGTTGGCATGTTTGGGGTGTTGTTGCTGTTCTACGGGTGTGGGGCGTTCCTGGAGGGGCGGCGCGCGTGGTTCGGGCTGGGGATCAGCCTGGCGCTCGGTGTGGCGCTGTCGCTGGGAAAGTCGTCGAGCGTGCTGGCGGCGGTGTTCGGCGACGTGGCGTTCGTTCTGCTTCCGTTCCTGGTCGGGCGTTCGCGTCGCCTCGCGCTGGCGCGCGAGCACGCCGCGCGGGAGCGGGCGGAGCGGCTGGACTCTGAGCGCGAGCGGCACGTGCGCACGGCGGCGCTCGGGGAGCGGATGCGGCTCGCGCGGGAGATTCACGACGTGATCGCGCACAGCGTTTCGGTGATGGTGATCCAGGCTGCGGGAGCGCGGACCGTGATGGATCGGGACCCGTTGCGAGCCGAGAGCGCGCTGCGCTCGGTGGAGCGCGCTGGACGGGAGGCACTGGCGGAGATGCGACGGCTGCTTGGGGTGCTCGCCGATGGTCAGGATTTGCGGGCGCTCGCGCCGCAGCCGGGGCTCGAGGATCTCAACGAGCTGGTCTCGAGCACTCGCGCGGCGGGTCTCAACGCATCGATCTGTGTCGACGGAGACCCGGTCGCGGTTACGCAGGGGCTGAGTTTGTGCGCTTATCGGGTCGTGCAGGAGGCGCTGATGAACACGCTCAAGCACGCCGGGCCGACACAAGCCGAGGTGTACCTGCGGTGGTGTGAGGACGCGCTCGAGTTGCGGGTGAGCGACACGGGACGCGTCGCCGCCCGCGGCGTGGGCGAGCCGGTCGCTGGATCGTCGGGGCACGGGATCGCCGGGATGCGCGAGCGAGCCGCGTTGCACGGCGGTTCGGTCGAAGCAGGATCTGCCCCCGACGGCGGCTTCGTCGTTCGTGCGACGATCCCCTTGATCGCGGGGAGCGTCACGTGAGCACCCCGACGCGCAGCGCCGGCTGGCCGGACGGTCGCGACTGGATCGGCGGCCCGATCCGGCTCGCGTCCCGGATCGATCTCGCCCGGGTCGACGTCCTGGTCGCGGTGGCGCTCACGATCGATCTGGTGCTCGAGGCGGCGCTCGGACCTGGCCTGCCGGACCGGCTCGCGACGGCGTTGTTCGCGGTCCCGTTCGCGGCGCCCGTCGCGGCTCGGCGCCGGTGGCCGGCGGCTGCCGTGATCGCCTGCACGGCTGTCGCACTATTGGAGGACGCCTTCGACGGGCAGCTGTTCAACCTTCCCAGCAGCAGCGCGGTGATCGTGCTGATGCTCTGCAGCTACGGCGCGGGCGCCTGGCTCGCGCCCCGCCGGAGCTTCGCCGCGATCGGCGCTGCGGCGGGACTGCTCGCCGGCGACCAGCTGATCCAGATGTACGTGACCGGCGTGAGCGGCGGTGACCTCTCCGGATTCGGGACGCTGATGCTGTTATTCCTCGTGCCGTGGGTGCTCGGCCGCCTGGTTTATGAGCGAACGAAGCGCGCGGACGCGTTCGCGGCGCTCGCGGCCCAGGCGGCGGCGGAGCGCGCCGAGCGCGAGCGCGTGGCCGTCACGCAGGAGCGCCTGACGATCGGCCGCGAGCTGCAGGACATCATCGCTCACAGCGTCAGCGTGATGGTTGTGCAGGCCGGCGGCGCCCGGCGGCTGCTTCACACGGAGCCCGATCGCGCGCGCGAGTCGATCCTGAACGTCGAGCAGATCGGCCGCGAGGCGCTCGCAGAGATGCGCCGGCTGCTCGGGCTGCTGCGCAAAGACGACGACCCGCACGCGCTCACGCCACAACCGGGGCTCGAGCAGCTACCCGAGCTCGCGAGCAGCCTCGGCGACGCCGGGCTCGCGTGCGAGTTGCGCATCGAGGGCGAGCCGATCCCGCTGACGCCTGGGATCGACCTCGTCGGCTACCGGGTGATCGAGACCGCGCTGGAAACCGCCGCCGCCGCGCGGTGCCGGCAGGCGAACGCAACGATCCGCTACGAGCCGCGCCAGCTCGAGCTGGAAATCCGCGGCGAGGTTCCGCTGCCCAGCGCCAGTGACAGCATGCAATCGGTCACTGCACGTGTCGAGCTATACGGCGGCAAGCTCGACGTCCTACCCGCCGAGCGCGACGAGTTCACCGTACGATGCCGCCTGCCGCTCGAGGGGACGCTGAGCACGTGACCACCTCGATCCTGATCGCCGACGACCAGGCGCTCGTCCGCACCGGCTTTCGGATGATCCTCGAAGCAGAGCCTGACTTCCGCGTCCTCGCCGAAGCCAAGGACGGCGTCGACGCAATCGACGCCGCGCGCCGATGCCACCCAGACGTCGTGCTCATGGACATCCGGATGCCGCGCATGGACGGGCTCGAAGCGACGCGGCGCATCATCGCCGCGGGCGCGGCCGGCCGGCCCCGAGTGCTGATGCTCACCACCTTCGACCTCGACGAATACGTCTACGACGCACTCGGCGCCGGCGCCAGCGGATTCCTGCTCAAAGACGCGCCACCCGAACAGCTCGTCGCGGGGATTCGCGTGATCGCAGAAGGCGAATCGCTGCTCGCGCCAACCGTCACCCGACGGCTGATCGAGACGTTCCTGCGCGAGCGCCCCCGCGCTCCAGAGCCTCCGCCCGAGCTCGCGGAGCTGACCGAACGCGAGCTCGAGGTCCTGGGCCTGATCGCCCGCGGGCTATCCAACTCCGAAATCGCCAATGAGCTCGTCGTATCCGGAACGACCGTCAAGACCCACGTCGCCCGCGTGCTGTCAAAGCTCGGTCTACGCGACCGCGTCCAGGCCGTCGTGCTCGCCTACGAGACCGGGATCGCCAAACCCCGGAACACATCGCCACGCGACTGATGAGACCCACGCCGGGCTTCGGTCTGGCGAGCGGCGGCGGCCTTCCGATGTGACCGCACTATCTGGCACAGCCCCGCTTTCATCAGGCGACGAGCCTCGTGCCACCGCCAACCACTCAACCTGCTCCCCGCGGAACCCGCGCATGCGCAGGGTCTGGTGCTAGCAGGATTCCGGCTAGCGGTTCGGCCTTAAGCGCGGTCCGGCGGCGAGCTCGAGCTGGCTCATACCGGACGGAACCAGCTGTCTGCGGCCGACCGCCTCTGGTGGCCGCTTCGCCGCTGACGGGGTCCCGTGCGTTGGTGGCCGCTTCCGCCGACGCCGGCGTGAAAGCGGCCACCGGCGTTCACGGCCGCGCGAGCGGCAAACGAGGCACGCGAGTCGTCTCGCGACCCGCAGCTGCCTTCAGCCAGGAGCGGGCATCTCGCTTCCGCTTCAGCCACTCGGCTCGCCGATGTCGGGTCGGTAGCATGGCGGGTCGTTGACCGACGGCGTGCCTGTCCGGAGCATGAAGCAGCTGTTCGAGCTGGCGTTGCAACTCGAGCCGCCGTGGCGCGTGGTGAGCAGCGATCTCGACTTCGCGCGGCGGCGAGTCGATCTGCGCCTGGGCTTCCGAGCTGGTTCGCGATTCCCATGTCCTCAATGCGGGCGCGCGTGCGAGGCCGTCGAGTTCACCGAGGGCACCTGGCGCCAGCCGGACATGATGGCGTTCGAGGCGTTCGTCACGGCGCGGCTGCCGTCAGTCCGGTGTCCCGAGCACGGGGACGTCGCCCTGACGCCGTCCTGGGCGAGCGACCATGTCTCGCTTCGGGATCTGATCCGCAACGGAAACGCGGACCAGCTCCGCGACACGCATGCGCATCGCAGCGCGCGTCGCGCCCGTCCACCCGGGAGCCCCGGGCAAGCTCGCCGGTGACGGCCGCGCCTGCGATCGGCGGGCGACCCGTTGATCAGGCGGCGTCGGCCTCGTCCGGGTATTGGGGCGGCGCATCGCCGACCGCCGCCAGCACGAGCGGGTAAGGCCGGCCGTCATCGGCGCGGATTGTCTTCAGGGTCAGCAGAACGCGCCACTCATCGCCGAAGTCGAACACGTAGGCCAGCTTCTCGCCCCGCAGAAATCGGGCCCGGTCGAGCCGCGTCTCCGCGGGCCGCTTCCGGGGCCGCTCGCCCGCGAAGAACGCGGGCAGCGAACTCGGATTCTCGAACGAGAACGGGTTGCAGAACTCGGTGCCGGCGCGGGGCCAGAACTTCGTCCCGAGCCAGAACGTGTACAGGTGGTCGTCGTCCCAGCCGAACGCGAACTGCAGGGCGCGGTGCAGGTGCACGAACGTCTGATCGCTACGCACCCCGATCGTCCGGCGAACGCCCGGGCATCCAACCAGGCGAGCGTCGAACTCGTACACCTGCTTGACCACGATCGGACCGTAGCGGCCGGTCCGGGCGGACCGGCGCCCGGTTGTCTGACGTCCTCCGGCCGTGGTGCCCTCGCGGCGGCGCTCACGTCGTAGGCTGTTTCACCGCCCACGGTTGCCCAGCGGGCGATAGCGACTTTCACGAACCTGCAGACGCCGAAGCCGGCGCCTGGACGCTCGTCGCGGCTTCTCCTTCGGGCGCCGCTGGCAGCAAAAGCAGGCGCCACCACCTCGCGCCTGCTCCGGCGACAAAGGGGAAGTGGCGCCGGCTGTGCTGACAGCGATCGTCGCGGTCTGATTGGAGGCGATTGCGAGCGTGGGTTGCGAGGGCGTCGCAGTCGTCGTTCGACACGGCCTTGCCTAGGTACAGGTCGGGGCATCGGCGAGTTGTTCGGCGCTGTTGAGATTCGTCCGATTGAGTCGTCTGAGCAGCCCCCCAGGCACCGCCTATTCGCGCGAAGCGGAGGCCAGGGGTGCCCGCGGGTAGCACGCGAAGGCACCGGCTTGGCGCGAACGCTGGCGCTCTTGTTTCCGCGCGGCCCGACGGGCACCACCAGGAGTCTGACTGCCTGACGCTTCGGCCTGACTCAAGCCGATCTTCATGGTCAGCTCGTCAGCAGCGTCGTTGACCGCGGGTCCAAACGGCGCGGGACGAATGCGGCGAAGAAAGCCGATCACACGAGAGGGCTACGTGCTGGCGGCCAGCGGCCCGCCCGGATCCTCCCGCCGGCCGCCGCTGTGCTCAAAGAACGCCGCCACCCAATCGGCTCGGCGGGTCCAACAGCGATCCGCTTCGGTGATCGTCGAGATCGCCGAACCTGAGGCGGGAAGCTCGTCAACGGCGGGGCCAGGTCATAACTGGTCTCGCGCGGCTCTGGCATGTCATGTGAGCCGAGGGCCGCGTCGTCGACGGAGGGTCAGGGGTCAACGCCAGCATCACCGCCGCCGATGCCCACGACGCCGGCGAGGCGCTCGATGACGTCTTCGGTCGGCTGTCGGCCACCCAGCTCGTCGGTGTGCTCCCGAACCGTCGGTCTGATCCAGACCGGGAGAGCATCGACGTCTCGGGCGTGGACATACCCAGTAGAACACCAGGTGCCGACTGTTGTCGGCTACTGTAAAGACCGTCAGCGGAGCGCCAGTTAGGTCGACAGCCGGTGCACAACGAGCGTCGGCGACGGGAGGTCAATCATGCTGAATCCGTTGGACGACGTCGTCCGACATCAGAAGGCGGGCGAGGCGTTCGGCGTCACGTCGATCTGTTCGGCCCATCCGCTGGTCCTCGAGGCAGCGATGCTGCAGGCATCAGATGACGGCAGTCACGTGCTGGTCGAAGCTACCTCGAACCAGGTCGACCAAACCGGTGGCTACACGGGTATGCGGCCCAAGGACTTTCGCGACCTGGTCTTCGAGACAGCTGCCCGCTGCGGCCTGCCTTCGGCGCGGGTCCTGCTGGGGGGCGACCATCTCGGCCCAAACCGGTGGCGGCACCTGCCCTCCGACGAGGCCATGCAGCACGCTGACGTCCTCGTGGCTGCCTACGTCGCGGCTGGTTTCACCAAAATCCATCTCGATTGCAGCTTTCCCTGCGCCGGCGACCCGACGCCTTTGACCGACGACTTGGTCGCGCGGCGTGCCGCCCGGCTGATGCGGGTGGCGGAAGACACCGCGGCGACACGAGGCGTTGCCGGCATGTTGCGCTACGTCATCGGCACCGAGGTGCCGGTCCCGGGCGGCGCCCGCGGCGCGATCGGCGCCCTCGTGCCGACCTCGCCCGAGGCGGCGCGGACGACGTTGAAGCGGCACCGCGAGGAGTTCGCCGAGCAGGGTCTCGACGACGTGTGGCCTCGCGTTATGGCCTTGGTCGTCCAACCCGGCGTCGAGTTTGACCACCTCCGCGTCATCGACTACGCGCGTGAACGCACGACGGACCTTCAGCACGTCCTTGACGACGAGCCGGACATGGTCTTTGAGGCGCACTCGACCGACTATCAGACGGTCGCGAGCCTTACAGCGCTGGTGGAGGACCACTGGGCGGTACTCAAGGTCGGGCCAGGCCTGACATTCGCACTGCGCGAGGCGATGTTCTCGCTGGCCGCCATCGAAGCCGAGGTGGTGGACGAGGCGCAGCGCTCGAGCCTGAAGGACGTCATCGAGGCGCGGATGCTGGCGCAGCCGACTCACTGGGAGGGCTACTACACGGGCGACGCCCGCCAGCAGCACTTGGCCCGCCTTTACAGCTACAGCGACCGGCTGCGCTACTACTGGCCCGATCCCGAGGTGCACCAGGCTCAGGAAGGACTGCTGGACAACCTGAGCGCGACGGATATCCCGCTTCCGCTGCTGAGCCAGTACCTGCCTGACCAATATGCCCGCGTCCGTGACAGCGAGTTGTCAGCACACCCGCGCGCACTGGTCATCGACCGCGTGCGCGATGTCCTGCGAGCCTACGCTCGTGCGTCAAAGGAGACAAGCTCATGAGCACCCTGCTCCACTACCAACTGACCGATCTCGATTCCAGCGGCGGTGGTCATACGGCCCGTGAGATCGCCCAGCAGCCCGACCTGTGGCGCGAGATCTCCACTGCGCGTGTCGCGGCCCGTCAGGCGGACGAAGCCTTCCTGCGCCCGCTGCTGGATCGCCCCGACCTGCGGATCGTGCTCACCGGCGCCGGGTCGTCGGCGTTTGCCGGCCAGGTGCTGGCGCCCGGGCTCGCTCGCTCGCTGCGTCGCCGTGTCGACGCCGTCGCCACCACCGACATCGTGTCCAACCCACGCGAGTGCTTCGTCGAGGACGTGCCGACCCTGCTCGTGTCCTTTGCCCGCTCGGGCGACAGTCCTGAGAGCGTCGCCGCCACCGAGCTCGCCGAGCAGCAGCTGAGCGAATGCTGGCATCTGGTCGTCACCTGTAACGCCAATGGTCAGCTGGCGCGTGAGCACGCGTCTCGGCCGCGGTCTGAAGTGCTGCTCCTACCTGAGGCGGCCAACGACCAAGGCTTTGCGATGACGTCGAGCTTCACCGGTATGAGCCTCGCCGCAATGCAGAGCCTGGTCGGCGCCGACGACCAGCTCGTGCAACGGATAGCGGCCGCAGCCGAGCAGCTGCTTGCCAAGCGCGCAGCCGATGTCCAGGCGCTGGCCGCACGTGAACCGGCCCGGATCGTCTACCTGGGCAGCGGGAGCTTCAAGGGCCTGGCCGCCGAGTCGGCACTGAAGACCCTCGAGCTCACCGCCGGCGGAGTGGTCGCCCTGTCGGACTCAGCGCTGGGATTCCGCCACGGTCCCAAGTCGGTGCTGGATGAGCGCACGCTCGTCGTCGTGTACCTCTCCAACGATCCCTACACGCGCCAATACGATCTGGACATCCTCGGCGAGCTGCGGCGCTTGGTATCTGCCGGCAGCCTGGTGGCGATCAGCGCCGGCGGCGACGAGGCGGCGCAGGATGAAACCTGGACGCTGACCGGCCTGCAGGACGTGCCCGACACGGCCCTGGCGCTTCCCGCTGTCATCTGCGCTCAGCTGATCGCGCTGGCACTCTCGCTGTCCCGAGGATGCACACCTGACAACCCGTTCCCGTCCGGCGAGGTCAACCGGGTGGTGCAGGGGGTGACGCTGCACCCCCTGCGGACCTGAGTACATGTTTCTCGGCGTCGATAGCGGGGGCACCAAGACAGCGCTGTGCCTCATCTCCGAGCGCGGCGATCTGGTGGCGCAGACGGATACCGAGGGGACCTACTCCAACCGGGGGATCGAGCTCGTCGCTCGCGTGCTGCAAGAGGGGGTGACGAGCGTCTGCGCTCAGGCGCGGATCTCGCCCCGGGAGATCCAGTACGCGTTCTTCGGGCTGCCCGGCTACGGCGAGATCGCCCGCGACATACCGGCGCTGGAAGAGGCGCCGCGCGCCGCCCTCGGCCACAATCGCTACCGCTGCGACAACGACATGGTCTGCGGATGGGCCGGCTCGTTAGGGGCCGCAGACGGCATCAACGTCGTCAGCGGTACCGGGTCGATGACCTACGGCCAGCGCGCCGAGCTCGGCGTCCGGGTCGGCGGATGGGGCGAGCTCTTCGGTGACGAGGGATCGGCCTACTGGATCGCGATCCGCGGTCTGAACGCCGTCTCGCGCATGAGCGATGGCCGGCTGCCCAAGGGCCCGTTGTTCGAGACGATCTGCCAGCAGCTGGGACTGACGGTCGAGCTGGAGCTCGTTGACGTGGTCCTCAACCGCTGGCGCGGGGACCGGAGCAAGATCGCCGGATTGAGCCGGCTGGTGTCGCAGGCGGCGGATCTAGGGGATGAGCACGCCGCCGCTGTGCTCCACGAGGCCGGGCGGGAGCTGGCGCTGCTGGTCGACGCCACCCGGCGGCGGCTGCAGTATCCGCCGGGCGAGACGGTCCCGGTCTCCTACTCAGGCGGCACGTTCTCCGCCGCGCGGGTCCTCGACGCGTTTCGCCGCCAGCTTGAGTTGCGCCCCGACGGCTTTGAGCTGCGGCGCCCGCTCTACCCGCCAGCGGTCGGCGCAGCGTTGTTGGCCGCCAAGCTCGCGGGCAGGCCGCTGGAGCAGGCGGCCCTGGAGCGCCTGCGCGGGCTTCTTGACGCGGCCGCTGCGTGAGGCGATGGGTTGCCGATCACGAACCCATCTCCTCGGTGCCGATCACGAATTGGCCGCGTCGTTTGCCGCTCCAGCCCAGGTGGTAGCATCCGCCCGTCCATCCTGACCAGTGCGGGGGTGACGTGGTGTCGGCCGGCCCGGCGAGTGAGGAGATTACCGACAGCAAGGGCCTGATCAAGGGGCTGGGGCTGTCCTCGTCGATCGCGCTGAACATGTCGCAGATGGTCGGCATCGGGCCGTTCATCACGATCCCGCTGATCCTCGTGGCGATGGGCGGTCCGCAGGCGATGGCCGGCTGGGTGGTCGGTGCGCTGATCGCCATGTGCGACGGTCTGGTGTGGGCGGAGCTGGGCGCGGCGATGCCCGCGGAGGGTGGCAGCTACAACTATCTGCGAGAGGCTTTTCAGTACTGGACCGGAAAGCTGATGCCGTTCATGTTCGTCTGGTCGACGCTCCTGGTCACCCCCTTGATCATGGCCACCGGCATGATCGGCATCGCCGATTACCTCGGCTATTTCTGGCACACGAGCGTCTCGCTCGCCCATTGGGAGGCAGTCGGCTTCACGATCATCACCGTGGCCCTGCTGTGGCGGCGAATCGACTCGATCGCCACGCTCACCAAGATCCTGTGGGCCGGAATGATCATCACCGTCCTGATGGTGCTCGTCGCCGCCTTCACGCATTTCCACCCCAGCCTCGCGTTCACCTTCCCGCGGGGCGCCTTTCACCTCAGCTCCTTTGCCAACGGCCTGGGCCTCGGGCTGGTACTGGCGATCTACGACTACCTGGGGTACTACACGATCGCCTACCTCGGCGACGAGGTACGCCAACCGGGCCGCGTCATCCCCCGGTCGATCGTGATCTCGATCATCGGCGTGATGATCATCGATCTGAGCCTGAACATCGGCACGATCGGCGTGATCCCGTGGCGCCAGGCGGAGAAGTCCACGGCGATCGGGACCGACCTGCTCAAGCACATCTGGGGCTCCCCGGGGGCCACAATCGTGACGATCCTGATCGTCTGGACGGCCTTCGCGTCGGTGTACACGGGTCTCCTCGGGGCCTCTCGCCTGCCGTTCAACGCCGCGCGCGACGGCGTCTTCTTTCGACCGTTCGCGCGCCTTCATCCGACCCTGAACTTCCCGCACATCTCGCTGCTGGTGATGGGTGTGGTCACCGCCGCCGCCTGCTTCTTCTCGCTGACCACCGTAATCAACGGCCTGATCGCGCTGGTGATCTGGGTGCAGTTCATCGGCCAGATCGCCGCGCTCACGATCCTGCGCCGCAAGCAACCGGGGCTGGTGCGTCCCTATCGCCAGTGGCTGTACCCGGTGCCGAGCCTGATCGCTCTGGTCGGCTGGATTTACATCTTCCAGGCCTCGGGATGGTCCGCCATCCGGCTTGCGCTCGGCTGGACCATCCTTGGGGTCGTGGCGTTCCTGATCTGGGCGCGCAGGAACCACGCGTGGCCGTTCGGGCCCAAGCAGATCGTCGAGGAGTTCCTGGAGGCCCAGGATCAAGCGCACGAACCAGAGCCAGGCGCGGCGACCGGCCTCGAAACCGCCCCGCAACGCTGAGGCGCTGCGGCAGCCGCGGTGCAATCTCCAGATCAGCCGTGCACAAGCATTGCCAGGTCGACGGACTCCTAACCCCAATAGCGAGGAGCCGCGGGGACGCGTGAGACGGGTCTGGATCTACGTCTTCGTGTCGGCGACCCCGACATCGCTGATCCTCTCATCGGCCTGGATCGTCGCCGGCGTCGTGGCGTTCCTGATCTGGGCGCGGGTCAACCGCGCATGGCCGTTCGGCCCCCTGGAGATCCGTGAGCAGTACCTTGATGAGCAGCGTGCGCCGCAGACGGAGCCTTCGCAGCCCGCGCCCGATGCTGTGTCGGCGTGAGTGCGCTCGCCGCCACCACAGCGGGCGCGACCGGCGGTCCGATCCGGTCCCCGAAGGAAGGCTTCGTGCTCGGGATCGACGTCGGGGGCACCAAGCTAGCCCTTGCCACGGCTGATCTGGATGGCAGCCGCCTGTTCGATGACGAGCTGCCTACTCTTGCCGGCCAAGGGGCGCCAGCGGTCATCTCCCGCCTCCTCGACGCCGCGCGAGGTCTGGTCACGAAGACAAGCGGTGCAGGGGCGGGCGAGCTGGTCGCCGTCGGCGCGGTGAGCCCGGGCATCGTGTTGGCCGACCGAGTGCTGATCGCGCCCAATAACCCGGGATGGGACACGCTCGCTCTCGCCGCCGAGCTGCGAGCGGGGCTCGGCATCGGCCGGGTGGCTGTCGACACCGACGCGAAGGCCGCGGTCCTCGCCGAAGCCCGCTGGGGCACGCTGGCCGGTGTGGACAACGGCGCCTTCCTCAATCTGGGGACCGGTGTGTCGCTCGCCGCGATCGTCCGCGGCCACGTGCTGCGAGGTGCGCACGGCGCAGCGGGAGAGATCGGCTACCACTTGATCGGCCCACCCAGCGAAGCTGCCTTTGCCGAAGGCCACGCCCCCCTCGAAGAGCACGTGGGTGGCGGAGCACTAGGCGCGCGGGTCTCAGCACTCCTCGGGCGGCAGGTGACGGTCGCCGAGGCGTTCGAGCTGGCCGACTCCGACAACCCGGTCAAGGATCTCCTCGACCACGCCCTGGACACGCTCGCCGTCGACATCGCCAACGTTGCCATCACCCTCGACTTGGAACGCATCGCCGTTGGGGGTGGGCTCATCCATCACTGCGAGTGGCTACCGCGACTGGACAACGTGCTCCGTCGCGCCGTCCCGTTCCCGCCCGACCTTGTCATCGCTCGATTCAGCCAGGACGCCCCGCTGGTCGGCGCGGTAGTCCACGCCCTGGACTGCGCCGGACAACACCGGGGGCACCCAACCGCCAACGCCTGTCACTCACAGATCGCCGAGGCGTATCAATGACAGACGAGCCACCCCACTCGTTCATGGCCAGCGAGATGGCCGAACAGCCTGAGGTGCTGGAACGCCTCGTCGCCCGCGCCAGCAGCCTGCGCGCGCTGGCGGTAAGGATCGCGCCTCGACCACTGGCCGGCTGTGCCATCGTCGCCCGCGGCTCCTCCGACCACGCGGCGCTGCTCGGCCGCTACCTGTTCGAGGTAGCCACCGGCCGGCCAGTAAGCCTGGTCTCACCGAGCGTGCATACCCTCTACCGGGCCAAGGTTGACTACAAAGGAATGCTGGTCCTGGGCGTCAGCCAGTCAGGCGCGACCCCCGAGATCGTCGAGGTACTGGAGCGGCTACGAGACGCCGGCGCCCGCACCGTCGCTCTAACCGACGATCCGACGAGCCCCCTGGCGGCCGTGGCCGAGGAGGTGGTCGACCTCAACGCTGGCCCGGAACGCGCGGTGCCCGCCACCAAGACAGTCACCGCCACCATGCTCGCCTGCATCCTGCTCGCAGAAGGCCTGGCCGACCACTCCCTGGTATCGCCGGACGCCCTCGACGCGCTCCCCGAGGCCGTCGCCGCGATCCTCGCCGACGACAGCGCAGCGACAGCGGTCGCCATGCAGATCGACGGAACCCGCCACCTGGCTACCGTTGCCCGCGGCTACCTGTTCGGCGCAGCCATCGAGTGCGCGCTGAAGATACGAGAGACAACCGGCATCCTGGCCAACGGCTGGTCAGCAGCCGACCTACGCCATGGTCCGGTAGCGGCGATCGGGCCAGATGTCCCCATCCTCAGCCTCCGAGTTGCCGGACCGGCGGAGCACGACGTCCGCAACCTGGAAGCCGAGCTTGCAGCCCGCGGTGCCCGAATATTCCGTATGACCGACGCAGAGGACGCCGATCTTCCCCTCCCCGCTCACATACCCGAGCCGCTCGCAAGCATCCCAGCCGTCGTCCGAGGCCAGCAACTCGCGTTCTCCCTTTCTACCCGACTCGGAATCGATCCCGACCAGCCCCTCGGGCTCCACAAGGTGACCCAAACGTAAACGGTCGCCGTGGCGAAGGTCCCGACGCACCTCAGCCTCCGCACCGTCCAACTCCCGCACGTACCGAACGTACCATTCCCTCGCAGCGACGAAATGCCCGCGATCCACCTCGAGACTGACGTCTCGATAATCCTTCGTGACGGGACGGCTACCCGTGCGAACGTATGGCGTGGCGCCGACGGCGGCCAGACGCCGGCGATACTCGTTCGGTCGCCCTACACAAAGGAGGTGGAGGAGATCACCGCGTTCTGTGACCCACGACGCGCAGTACCGGCCGGGTTTGCGGTGGTGTCCCAGGACGTTCGGGGCCGAGGTCGCTCCGCCGGAGCGTTTACGCCGTTTGTCCAGGAGTTCGCGGACGGCTACGACACGGTTCAGGCAGTTGCGGCGATGGAGTGGTGCAGCGGTGAAGTCGTGATGTGCGGCGACTCGTATGTCGGCGCAGTACAGTGGCTCGCGGCGGCAACTCGTCCCCCTGCTCTGCGAGCGATCGCCCCGGCATTCACCGCGAGTCGCTACGACGAAGGTTGGACTTACCGCAGCGGGGTTCTCGAACTCGCCTTCGTGACGTCGTGGATCGCGGGGGCCTTGGCGGAGCCTTCGGATCTGTGGCTTGATGACGTCGAACGCGCTTACGCAGACCGCGAGGGCGTCGTCGCGCTGGCTCCGTGGGCCAAGTCTTGGTTTGACGAACCGCCTGGATCGGCCTACTGGGATCGAATCGCAGTTGAGTCGGTGTCAGTTCCCGTGCTGGCGATCGGAGGTTGGTACGACATCTGTCTCGATGCCACGCTGAGAGACTTTGCGCGTGACCAGAACCCTCGCTCCAGGCTCATAATCGGCCCGTGGGCCCACGACGATTGGATGCCGTATCTGGTCGGCGAACGGAACCTGGGGTCCGCGGGGTCCGCCGATGCGCTCGGCTTCTTCGATCGGCAGCTCAGTTTTTATCGCGCTGCAATAGACGGAGTCGATCCCGACTCGCCGAGGGTGACGGCTTACGTTCTCGGTGCACGTAGCTGGCTCGAGCTGGAGTCGTGGCCGCCGCCCGGCGCCAGTACGCATGAGTTACGGCTGAACGGTGGGGGCGCGTGCGGCCTCGATCCCCGCAACCCGGTGAAGGCGCTCGGTGGTAGATCGCTACGAGTCAACGTCGCCGGTGGTCCGGGCTGGGGCCAGTTCGACCAGCGCCCGGTGGCGGCACGCCCCGACGTGGTCACGCTGTCCGCGGCGCCGCTGCCGGAGACGACCTTGCTCAGCGGGCCTGTAGCGGTAACGCTCGAGACACATACAGAGGATTGCGAAACGGCGGATTGGGCCTGCACGTTGTGCTTCGAGCACGCCGACGGAGCGCTGCTCAACCTCTGCGAAGGTCTTAGGCGCGTACAGGGTGGCTCCAACCCGGTTGAAGTTGCGCTTGGAGACGTCTGCGTCGAGCTTCCGGCCGGTAGCACCCTCCACGTGTTGGTGGCCGGAGCTAGCTACCCGCGCTGGGAACCGCTGCCGCATCCCACCCGTCAGGCCGTACGCGCTTCGTCGCTTCAAGTGACGCTTGGACCGCAGCCGAGCACTGGACAAGGTTGACGTGGCGGCGTGACGAGGGCCGCGAGATATCGCAAACGGGGTGAAAAATGACTGTTCTACATCCATGCTTCAAGGCAGGCGTGCGATCGTCACAGGAACCGATAGTGCACTGTCTAAACCCGGTTTTCCGAACGAAACTTCTCGCCGGCCCTTCTCACGGAGCAGTAGCGCGCCGCCCTCGTCCGAACGCTTCTGAGATTGAGCACGACCAGGCACGCGACCGAGCCCGCACTCACTTCTGCATTCACGAAGAAGCAGAACAGATCGGCGCCGTGATCGAGCGCCTCGTCGCTTCCGCATTCGGCGGAATGCACCAGTGTGCCCGGCCCCACGAACGACACCTGGTCGTCGTCCTGAGCGGTCGTCCGCGGCGACACCGTGTGCGCTCTCGCTTGAATCCGCGGAAGCGGGTCAACGAGCGTGGGCGGCAGCCGTCAGGCGGTCGGTCGATCGGATTCAGTCAGCGTCGCGCGACCGCTCGAGCACCCGTCTCGCATTCGGCGATTCCGAGCCGATTTGCCGAAGTCGTGTTCGTCCTCTTGGAGCAGGTCGGCGTTTCGCTCGTGCCATCGGCTGCTTGGACCGAGACGCGGACCAGATCGCCAGCCCGGGGACGGTGGGTGATGCCGTCGCAGAGCCCAGTGATGGTGACCACGTCGGCGCTGACCCGCGGCTACCTTGGAGCGCTGCCTGCGGCGTCTGTCGGGACTCGGCGCTGGTGGATGCGATGAGGCTCCCGCACGGCCGCAGGCGGACGTATCTCCTGTAGGCTTGCCGCGCTACTCAGCGGAGAGAGGATACGGTGGCCGGGAGACACGCGGGAGACGCGGGCGGCAGCGCGGCGGCGGAAGCGGAATCGCTCACGGCGAGGGCGATCAGCGCTCGGCTGGAGCGAATTGACGTCTGGTCGCTCTCGTTTTTGTTCATCGGGATCATCGGCCTGGGGTTCGTCTTTACCTTCTACGACATCTTTGACGTCAACGTCTCGTTCATTCAGACGTGCGTCGATCTCAAGAAGGGCTGCACGCCGCCGGACGCGCTGAGCACGATTCGCGTCCCCATCGCATTGAACCTGGCCGGCTACGTCGTTGGCGCGCTGGCGCTCGCCCCGATTGCGGATCGGGTTGGGCGCCGCCAAATGCTCATGGTGACGATGGGGCTCACCGGCTTGGCCTCGCTTTACAACGCCCTCGCACCGGACTACGCGAACTTTGTTTTCGCGCGGGCACTGACGGGCATCGGCATCGGCGCCGATCTCGCGATCGTCAACACGTACATCAACGAGGTCGCGCCGCGTGCGGCACGCGCTAAGTACACGTCGGTGATCTTCCTGATGGCCGCGGTCGGCGCCTTCCTTGGGATCTGGCTGGGCCTGATTCTCACCACGATGTCGGAGCCGTGGCCGAAGGGCCTTTCCTTCGCGGTCGGCGGACATTCGTTTTTCGCTCCCCACGGTACGGGCATCGTGGGATGGCGGTTGATGTACGGCATCGGCGCGTTGCTGGCGTTGGTCGCGGTGGTCCTGCGGGTCGGGCTGCCCGAGTCGCCGCGCTGGCTGGTTGCCCGGGGACGGCTCGCCGAGGCCGACGAAGTCGTGCGAGGCATGGAGCGGCGAGCGGCCCGCCACGGACCGCTCGCTGAGCCGAGCATCGAGACCGTGGAGCCACTCGAGCCCCAATCGGCGCATCCGTATCGCGAACTGCTCGCCAGCAGGCGCTACCGCGGGCGCATTATCGTGCTGTTGGTCACCTGGGCGTTTGCCTACGTCACGGTCTACGCCTTCGGCGCTGGGTTCACATCCCTCTTCGCCGCGCTGAAGTACGCGCCGCCGACAGCCGGCCTGATCACCGCGGTGGGGGTCTCGGGTTTCATCGTCGCCGGGGTCTGCGCGATCTTCTTTGCCGAACGGCTGGAGCGCAGGTACTGGCTGCCGCTGTGCGCGGCGCTCACGCTAGGGGGAGGGATCATCGCCGGTCTGTCGGGCAGCAGCATCGCGCTCGCCATGATCGGTGCCGGAATTGTGTTCTTCGCCTTCAACCTGTGGGTGCCGATGACCTACGCATGGTCGGCGGAGAGCTTTCCCACCCGCGCTCGTAGCACCGGGTTCGCTCTGGTCGACGGACTCGGCCACGCCGCGGGGGGCATCGGCATATTGCTCATCGCTCCCGCGATCCCCGATCTCGGCCCGCTGCCGAGCTTCATCCTGATCGCGGCGTTCCTCGTCGTCGCGGCGATCGTTGCGCAGTTCGGCGAGCACACCCGCGCGCGGCGACTCGACGAGATTTCCCCCTAGTAACAGACGCGCCTGGCGACTAGGCAGAAGCGACGAGTCCGGTGCTTCCGCTTCGCGCCAGCACGAGGGTGTCAGCTGACTCTCCGTCCGCTCCTGCTCCGGCAGCAATGCGAGCGCAAGCGGCGTGCCGGCCGAGACTTCTGCAGGTCGTCGGCAGCAGCAGTGAGCGCCGGCGGTCCTCCGGTCGGCGACGTGCGACACAGCGAATGCCGGTCAGACCCATCGGTCGACAGTCGCAAAGCGAGTCAGCCCGCCGCCGCCCGAGAGCCAAACCGACCGGCCGGACGTCACCGATCCCAGGCAGGAGCCTCTCACTGAGTCGCAAAGCACAAGCGGCGCTCGCCGCCGTTGTTGGGGACTCGGCCGATGAAAGCGAGCGTGCGGTGGGAGGTTCGGCGAACCCGGATTCCGCGCTGAGCAGGAACCTGGCTCCGCACGGCGAGAGGCTTGTCCTGACGCGATAGCAGGTGTCTATGCTCAGCGCAGAGGCGCTGGACTGCCGCTCCGTTGAGAGGCAGGAGTCTTGTCGAGACTGCTGTCAGATCGATCGCCAGGGAAGCGAGCGCCGCGCCTGGAAGCGTGCTGAGTTTGAGCTAATCGAGAGCACTCTCGACAGCGGATCGCGTCGCTATTCGGCTAGCGTCTCGCCGGAGCCGCCCAGTTCCGCCGGGAAGTCCTTGAGCTTGGGGAGGCCATCTTTGATCGGCAGCACCGTCGACTCGTAGTTGACGTGCACTCCTGGCGCGAACGGAAACGAGGGAATCGTCGCCGCGTACACATCGACCAAATCCCACTGGGGGTCCCGACTTCCGAAGTTGGTAGGCACGTCTTGAAGCGGAAAACCCGCGTGTGGCGCGGGT
>CALAQT010000090.1 GCA_937888775.1 uncultured Actinomycetes bacterium
ACCGAGGCACGCCGCAACCATAACCACCCCACCGGACACTAAGGAAACGGTATTGCGGCTAACCCGGAGCTAGACAGCAACCGACCATGACGGATTTCACGCGTTCCAGCGCTCGATAACCTCCGTCTCACGCTCGTAGCCGAGCGTCCCGATCGAGCCTGCGGCTAGCTTGAACCTTGCCCCTGCCGCTGGCTCCATCTGCAGCCAGCGGGCGGTCAGCACGCGCAGCACGTGACCGTGGGCGAACACCAGGGCATCGCCGTCGGTGTCAACGATCCGTGCCAGCACCTGATCGACCCGATGGCTCACGTGATCCGGGCGCTCGCCGCCGGGACAGCCCTGGCTCCACAGGTCCCAGTCGGGATCGCGCTGGCGGATCTCGGGCGTGGTCAGACCTTCGTACTCGCCGTACTCCCATTCGCGTAGGTCATCGCGGATCTCGGCCCGCTGGCCGAAGCCGGCCAGCTCACATGTCTGACGGGCTCGTCGCAACGGGCTGCAGAGGACCAGCGAGAACGTCTCCCCTTCGAGCCTGGCCGCCAGCCCCTCGGCCTGCGCGCGGCCCTCGTCGGTCAGGGCCAGGTCGGTGGCACTGGTGTGCTTGCCGTTGGCGCTCCACTCAGTCTGGCCGTGGCGGATGATCAGCACCCGCTGGTCGGTGCTCATCTCGGCCACCGACTCCCGCTCGTCGCACCGGCTGTTCCCTGTCGTCGGATCATTCGGGCACTCCCCCCGTCCGTTCTATCTCCGCCACCTTGGCCCGCCGGCGCACGTGACGCTCCTCGTCGGAGATCCGCGCGGCCAGGAATGCGGCGACGATCTCCGCCGCCACCTCCTCGCCGATCACCCGACTGCCCAGGCACAGCACATTGACGCCGTCATGCTGCACCGCCTGATGCGCGGTGTAGGTGTCGTGGATCGTGGCCGCTCTGACACCGCGGATCTTGCAGGCCGCGACCGACACGCCAGCGCCGGATCCGCACACGATGATCCCCCGGTCGGCGGAGCCCGTGACGACTGCGCGTCCGACCGCCAGCGCCTTATCTGGGTAGTCGATCGGCTCCGGGGAGTCGGTGCCGAGGTCCAGCACCTGGTGCCCCAGACCCTCGATCAGGGCCAGCAGCCGCCCGCGCAGCAGGAAGCCGGCGTGATCAAATCCACACGCAACGATCATCGCGCCGCCTCGTTCACCGGCGCTTGTGAGGCGACCGGGGCTGCGTGTCCACCCGCCGCCGCCCGCGCGGCGGCCAGCTCGTGGATCGCCAGCAATGCCGCCCCCAGCACCCCGGCACCGACCCCGTGGCGGGCCAGTCGGATCTTGGTGCGCCTGCCCAGGCCCGGCAGAACGTAGCCGCCGGCGATCCGCCGGGCCGGCTCCAGCAGCAGCTCGCCGGCGCGTGCCGCCCCACCACCGATCACCACCTCCTCGGGGTCAAAGGTGTTGATCGCGTTGGCGACCCCGATCCCGACGCGCTCGCCCCACAGCTTGACCGCTTGCCCCGCGGCCTCGTCGCCGGCCTGCGCTGCCCGGACGGCATCTGCCCCCAAGACCGGCTTGCCTGCGGCGCGCAGCCGGGCCAGCTCGGAGTCGGGATGGCGATCGGCGCACTGTGCCGCCAGCTGGTCCAGGGCGTGACCGGCGGCCACCGACTCCAGCGATCCCGGCTGCGGGAACCGCGTCGGCGCGGGCACCTCGTCCCGGAGGTCCAACGCGGTGATTGCGTGGCCGAGCTCGCCTGCGCCGCCCGTCGCGCCGCGGTAGATTCGCCCGCCGAGCACCAGCCCGCCCCCGACACCGGTCCCGACCGTGATCATCACCAGATCCCGCGCGACCATCCGCAGCTCGTCGTCGTGAGCCTCGGCCAGCGCGGCCACCGTCGCGTCGTTATCGACGAACACGGGGACGCCGAGACGTGCGCCCAGCGCCGAGCGCAGCGGCACGTCGGCGAGCGGTATGTTCACCGATGACACGACCCGGCCGGTCTCGAACTCCACGATCGACGGGACACCGATCCCGACCCCGGCCAGATCGGGTGAGCGAGCGCCCTCGATCTTCGTCACCAACTGGTCCATCAGCGCCTCGGTCCCCGAGCGCTGCGTGGGCTCGATCGCCGACTCGCCGAGATCGCGCCCGCGCAGGGTGGCCACCGCGACCTTGGTGCCGCCCAGATCGACGCCTACCACCTCGGTCACGGGTGCTCCACGCCTTCAAGCTCCTGAGCGGCGGGGCCGTCGAGCAGTACCGTGATCTCCTGCGCCTCGGGCACGATCAGCGACGCGGGGACGTGCGGATCGGGTGGCGCGCCGCGACCAAACGCAGCGCGAACGGCCTGGGCCTTGGCGGCCCCCGCCGCCAGGAATACCACCCGCCGGCTGGCCGCCAGCGCGGGCAGCGTCAGCGTGACCCTCGGCACGAACGGCTCAAGCCCGGCCTCTGGCACGCCGAAGGCCAGCCGCGAGCGGATCGACAGCGACTCCTGGTCAGGGAACAGCGAGGCGGTGTGACCGTCGGGACCGAGTCCCAGCAGCACCAGCTCGAACTCGGGCGGGCCCTCGTCGCGCAGCTGGCGCTCGTAGTCCTCGGCCGCGCCCTGCGGTCCAAGCTCGCCCTTGATCCGCCTCACCTTCACCCGGCAGAGGTCGCCGAGTGGATCCAGCAGCGATTCCTTGACCATCTTGAAATTCGACCGGTCGTCGTCGGGCGCCACGCAGCGCTCATCGCCGAACCAGAACGTCGTGGCGCTCAGGTCCACGCCCACCGCCTGCACGGCGGCGACGAATTCCCTATAGGCCGCTTTGGGAGTCGAGCCGCCGGCCAGCACGATATGCCCTCCCTGCGTGGCGGCACCGACGAGCATCGCCGAGCAGGCGCGGGCGGGATCGTCGACTACCTCGATCTCCAGACTCACGTCGGGCAGAGTACCCGCGCCGCATCGAGTGCGGGGCCGTAGGTCGGATCTCGCAGTAGGGCCTGACGAACGCCCTCGCCCAGGATGCCGCCCTCTCCGCGTGAGGACCCGAGGATCTTCCAGGTCATCGAAGCGCCATCGGGCAGCTGCTCGTGGGTGCTCAGTCCGCCCTGGCCGCGGTCCAGCGACAGCGAGAAGCCGTCGTCGCAGGAAACCGTCACGCCGCCGAGGCCCGGTGCATCCTGGGCGGTCGGGCGAAGCCCGATCGCGATCTCGGACTCAGCGCGGCGCGCGGCGCCGCGCAGACCCGAGCCATTGATCGGCTCCAGCGGCTCGCGCCGCCAGTGCAGACGGGACGCCAGCCATCCGGTCAGCAGCAGCCCGCT
This sequence comes from uncultured Actinomycetes bacterium, assembly GCA_937888775.1. The sequence continues at coordinate 3,296 of CALAQT010000090.1, forward strand.
GGCGATCGAGCTGGCCTGATGGCGGATCTCCAGTGCGCTGATCGCATCCAGCGCCGCCAGCCGGCCCGGAAGGTCAAAGCTCGCCGCCAGCCGTTCACGCCACGGCGTCGTGCGCAGCCACGCCAGATCGACCACGTAGACGTGCTTGAGCATCTCGTTCGCGCGTTCGAAGGCCAGCGCGGGCTCAGGCGCATCGTCGGAGTCCAGCAGCATCACGTCGATCATCGGCAGCAGCGCTGCAACTGCCTGCTCGTGCCCGTGCGGCGACCACAGGACAGTCGGGAGCTCGGAGGCGAGCACCGGGTCGACGATCGTCTGCAGGGCCGGGAGGTGCATCGGCCCCAGATCGACCTCCACGTGCTCACGGATGATGCCCAGGGTGCCATCGGCCGGTTCCTCGTAGGTGACGGTGGCGATCGCGTCAAGCGTCCGTCGTCCCTCTTCCAGCGCGCACAGGACGGTGCGCGAGGCGTGGTAGCGACCCACCCGATCAAGGCGGTTGGCGATCTCCCCCTTCCAGTCACGGTCCACGATCACGATCAGGTTCAGCACCCTGGCGGGGGCCAGCGACTCGTTCTCGGCGTGACGACGGCGCAGCAACTCGCGCAGCGCCGCCTCGATCGCGTCGGGATTGGTGTCCTGCGCTGCCCAAACGTCCTCGCTCACAGGCGCCGCCACCTGCGATCGTCCTCAAGCATCGCCTCGGCTTCAACAGGACCGGCCGTCCCGGCCGGGTACTGCGCCAGCGGCGTCGTCGTGTCCGTGCGCCACGCGGTCAGGATCGGGTCGATGATCCCCCACAGGGCCTCGATCTCGTCGTTGCGCGTGAACAGCGTGGCGTCGCCACGCATCGCGTCGAGGATCAGCCGCTCGTAGGCCTCGGGCGACTCCGACAGGAACGCGGTGCCGTAGCGGAACTCCATGTTCACCGGGCGGATCCGCATCCGGGGCCCCGGGATCTTGGCGCCGATCGAGACCGAGACGCCCTCATCGGGCTGCATCGTCAGGACGATCTGATTGGCCTGCACCCCAACCGAGCCGGAGCTCTGAAACGCCACGTGAGGCACCGGCTTGAGGATCACGGCGATCTCGGTCACCTTGCGGGCCAGGCGCTTGCCGGTTCGCAGGTAGAACGGGACGCCAGCCCAGCGCCAGTTGGAGACGTGGAGTCGCAGCGCGGCGTATGTCTCGGTCCGCGAGTCGGGCGCCACGCCCTCCTCCTGCAGGTAGCCGGGAACGGCGAGCCCGCCGACGTCGCCCGGACCGTACTGAGCACGAAGGGCCATCGAGGACACCTGCTCGACCGACGGCGGGACGATCGCCTCCAGCACCTTGAGCTTCTCGTCGCGCAGTCGATTGGCCTCAAACGAGGTCGGCGGCTCCATCGTCAGCAACGCCAGCAGCTGCAGCATGTGGTTCTGGACCAAGTCGCGCAGCGCTCCGGCGCGCTCGTAATAGCCCGAACGGCCACCGATGCCGATGTCCTCGGCGGCGGTGATCTGCACGTGGTCGATGTAGTTGCGGTTCCAGACCGGTTCAAACAGCGCGTTGGCGAACCGCAGGGCCATCAGGTTCTGGACGGTTTCCTTGCCGAGGTAGTGATCGATCCGGAAAACCTGTGACTCATCGAAGACCTCCAGCAGCTTGGCGTTGAGCGCGCGCGCGGAGGCCAGGTCGTATCCGAACGGCTTCTCGATCACGATCCTGACCCCGGCGTTCTCGGCCTGCTGCAGCTGCGCGGCGCCGAGCTTGGCAGCGATCACCGGGAAGAACTCCGGCGCGGTGGACAGGTAGAAGATCCGGTTGAGCGGATGCCCGGCCCGCTCGTCGAACTCGCGCAGCGTCCGCGCCAACTCGGCGTAGACCGCGTCGTCGTCGAAGGCCCCCGGCACGTAGCGCATGTCGTCGATCAGCCCTTCGAGCACGTGCGGATCGGGCTTGCGCCGGGAGAAGCGTTGAATCGACTCACGGGACGCAGCCTGGAAGTCCTCGTGCTCCTGATTCCGGCGAGCGACGCCGATCAGCTCAAAGCGCTCGGGGAGCGCGCCCTCGTGGGCGAGGTTGTAGAGCGCCGGCAGCAGCTTACGGTGCGCCAGATCGCCCGTGCCGCCGAAGATCACGAGCGACGTTGGACGGACCGGTAGCCGCTCCAGTCCCTCAACGAGCGGGTTTTCGGTCTGCACACCGGCAGCGATCGGAGCGGCGTTCACGACCTCGAGGCCGCCTTGACCGCGTGTCCGCCGAACTGGTTGCGCAGCGCCGCCAGCATCCGCGCCGAGTAGTCGCCGCTGCCCCGCGAGCTCATGTTGCCGCCCATCTTGCCCAGCCCGACGAACCCGATCTGCATCGGTTTCATGCCCCTTGTGGAAGCCCGATGATGCGCTGGGTCAGTGCGCGCACGGCAGCGACGGCATCGCCTCCGAGCTCGATGCGCTCGGACGGCAGGTCATGGCTGCGTAGCGTCTGCAGATCACCGGCCGCCTGCGCGGCGATCAGTCTGCCGTTCGCGGTGACGCCCCGTAGCGAGTCCTCGGCGACCATCCGCGCCAGCTCGCCCCCATCCACCAGCGACCGGCGCAGCAGGTCCAGCCACGGGCTTGTGCCGGCCTCCACCAACGCCAGCAGATTCGGGTTCACCTTCGTGGCCTGTGTGGTGCTCATCGTGATCCGTCCTCCTTAGTCGCCACGGAAGCGACCAGACCACGTTGCCCCATTGCTTCGGGCGCGAATCCGAAGTTCTGTTCAAGTTCACCGGCGGGCTTGACCGGCAGGGCGACAATCGTGCCGACCGGCGGCACGCCGATCGCCGTGGCAGTATCGGTCGCGGTCACGGTTCGGGTGCTCGTGCGAACGGACAAAGCCACTGGGATCAGCATAGACGCAACTGCACCTCGCTAAACGGCGTTCTCGTGGATCTCGGCGGCTCGGCCAGCCTCAGCCGAACAGGACCCCGTAGCGGTTGTACTCCTCGATCGGCACGCGCCTGACCTCGGCCACCGCGTCGGCGAGCGAGACCAACTCGATCTGCGTCGAATGCAGCGCGGTCATCATGCCCCACCGGCCCTCGTGTGCGGCGTCGATTGCGGCCAGCCCCAGCCGCGTTGCCAGCACCCGGTCAAACGCCGTCGGCGTGCCGCCGCGCTGGACGTGGCCGAGCACGGTGGCCCGGGTCTCATAGCCGGTTCGCTTCTCGATCTCCTGCTCGAGCCGCTGGCCGATCCCGCCGAGCCGCGGATGCCCGAACTCGTCGACATCGCCCGTCACAAGCTCCATCGTGCCCGCCTTCGGCGTCGCACCCTCGGCAGCCACGACGATCGAGAAATAGCGCCCACGCTCGTGGCGGCGGCGGATCAGCCGGCAGACCTCGTCGATGTCGAACGGGATCTCCGGGATCAGGATCACGTCCGCCCCGCCGGCGATGCCCGAATGCAGAGCGATCCAGCCGGCGTTGCGGCCCATAACCTCCACCACCAGGATCCGGTTGTGGCTCTCGGCGGTGGTGTGCAGGCGATCGATCGCCTCGCAGGCGACCTGCAGGGCTGTATCGAATCCGAACGTGACGTCGGTGGCACCGAGGTCGTTGTCGATCGTCTTGGGCACGCCGATCACGTTGATGCCGTCGTCGTTGAGGCGCTTGGCAGCGCCCAGCGTGTCCTCGCCGCCAATCGCGATCAGCCCGTCGAGCTGGTGCGCTTCGAGCGTCTGGCCCACCAGTTGCACGCCGTCGTCGCGCTTGTAGGGGTTGGTCCGTGAGCTCCCCAGAATCGTCCCGCCCCTCGGCAGGATGCCGCGGATCGACTCCATAGTGAGCTCGTCACAGAAGTCCTCCAGCACCCCCCGCCATCCGTCCCGGAAGCCGAACACTCGATCGCCGTAACCGTCGATCGCCTTGCGGACCACGGCGCGGATAACCGCGTTGAGCCCCGGGCAGTCACCACCGCCAGTTAGCACTCCGATCCGCACGGAGCGGAATCCTACCCTCCTTGGGTAGGGTGAGTTGGATGCGAGATCGGCGAGGACGTCGGTTCCGAGCCCGGCGACTCACTGCCCTGGCGGCCGCCGGCGGGCTGGCAGCTGGGCTGGCGATCGAGCGCCGGCATCTGCGGCGCGTCGCCGGTGACACCGATTACGCGCGCCTCAGCGTTCCCCTGGGCGGCCTGCAGCGCACGGTCCGCTCCGCTGATGGCACCCGACTTCACGCGCGCATCTTCGGTCCCGACGGCGCCCCGACGCTCGTGCTCGCCCACGGCTGGACCGAAGAGCTGCGCTTGTGGAGCGACGTGATCACGGATCTGTCGGCCCGCGGGTTGCGACTGGTCGCCTATGACCTGCGCGGTCACGGCGACAGTGGCCGCGCCAGCGACGGCGACTATTCGCTGCGGCGCTTCGGCGAGGACGTCGAGGCGATCCTGGCGGCGTGCGTGGCGCCCGGTGACCCGGCGACGGTGGCCGGGCACTCGCTGGGCGCGATGTCGATCGCCGCGTGGGCCCAGCACCACGACGTCCGCCGTCGCGCCGGCGCGGTCGCACTCGTCAACGCCGGCCTCGGCGACCTGATCTCCGGCCATCTGCTGTTCGGAGGGGCCGCGCGGTGGCTGCACCAACCGGCCGCCGGACGCCTGCTGCTCGGCTCACGCGCCCCGGCGCCCCGCGTCTCCTCCCCGCTCGTCCAGGCCGCGCTGCGCTACGGCGCGTTCGGCCCGGCGGCGACAATCGGACAGGTCGCGTTTTACGAGCGGATGCTGATCGCCTGTCCGGCGGATGTCCGCGCCGCTTGCGGAGTAGCCATGTCCAACATGGACCTACACGATGCCGTGGCCCGCCTGACCGTACCGACGCTCGTGATCGCGGGCGACTGCGATCGCCTGACCCCGCCGGCGCATGCGCGCCGGATCGTGGCCACGCTGCCGCAACCGGCCGGACTGCTCGTTCTGCCCGATACCGGTCATATGTCGCCCCTGGAGCGACCGACCGAGTGCAGCGATGCCCTGTACGAACTCGTAGCCCAGTCCAGCCGCACGCAACGCATTCCACGCTCACACGCGGGCACTCCTCCGGCTCTGGCAGAGTGAACCCGTTGTGAACGATCCGCGTCGTCCATCCGCCAGTGTCTGCTACGTCCTGCGTGAAGATCCGGAGCTGGCCGAGGCGATCGAGCCCGATCGCCGGGCGCAGGCGATCCAAACCTGCGTCGCGCGCGAGGCAAGGGTCCCGGTCGGGTCCTGGACCGGGCACCGAACGCTGCTGGTCGGCGATGGGATCGGGCTGCTGGTCCTGGAAGGACTGCTGATCCGCCGGGTGGGCATCAACGCCCGCTTCGGCGCCGAGTTGCTGGGCGAGGGCGACGTGCTGCGACCCTGCCTCAACGATGTGCCGTCGACCCTTCCGCTGAGCGTCGACTGGCTCGTGTTGGAACCGACCCGGCTGGCGATCCTCGACGAGCGCTTCACGCGCCAGCTGATGCTCTACCCCGAGCTCGTCGGCACAGTGTTCGGGCGCGCGGTGCAGCGCTCCCGCGGTCTGGCCGTCAACATGGCGATCGTCCACCAGGCCAGGGTCGATGTTCGCCTGCACATGCTCCTGTGGCATCTCGCCGGGCGCTGGGGGCGGGTGCGCAGCGACGGCATCGTCGTCCCGCTACGGCTGACCCACACCGTTCTCTCAGACCTCGTCGCAGCCCGCCGACCCACCGTGACCAGCGCCCTGTCGGAGCTCGCGCGCCAGGGCGTCGTCCGTTCGATCCGGGAGGGCTGGCTGCTGTCCGGGACTCCGCCCGGCGAGGCGCCGGCGCCTCCGCTGACGGCGCCCAAGCCCGACGGCGAGCACGTCGCCGCGGGCCACACGTGAGCACTTGCACATAGATCCCTACATCGTCCTGGGCAGCGCGATCGTCGGCTTGCTGGTGGGAATGACCGGAGCCGGTGGTGGAGCCTTGATGACGCCGATGCTGATCCTGCTGTTCGGGGTCAAGCCCTCGACTGCGATCTCCAGCGACTTGGTCGCCGCGGTGCTGATGCGCCCGCTCGGCGCAGCCGTCCATCTGCGCGCCGGAACCGTCAACTTGAAATTGGTGCGCTGGATGGTCGTTGGATCGGTTCCCGCCGCCTTCCTTGGCGCCTATCTGCTCAAGCTGATGGGCCACGCGAAGTCGGCCGAGAGCAACATCGAAACCGCGCTCGGGGCTGCGCTGCTGGTCGGGGCGGCCGCGATGGCCTTGCGCTTCCTGCTCGACCGCCGCGCGGGCTTGGCCCGCACCGCGGTCGTCGGCGACCTGCCGGCCCGTCCGCTGGTGACGGTGGCGATCGGGATCGTCGGCGGGTTGATCGTGGGGATGACATCGGTCGGATCGGGTTCGCTGATGATCGTGCTGCTGCTGTTCGCCTACCCGATGATCGGCGCCAATCAACTGGTCGGAACCGATCTCACCCAGGCCGTACCCCTGACGCTGGCCGCAGCCCTCGGGGCGCTGGCGTTCGGCCACGTGGAGCTCGGCGTTACGGGCTCGCTCGTGATCGGCAGCGTTCCCGCGGTGCTGATCGGTTCGCTGCTGTCCTCCAGCGTGCCCGATCGTTACGTACGCCCGGCAATCGCGTTCGTGATCTTCGCCTCGGGCCTGAAGTACATCGGCGTCGGCACAACCGCCCTCGGGTGGATTCTGTGCGCCGTGCTCCTGGGCGCCGGCATCCTGTGGCTGATCACCGCCCAACCCTGGCGCCCTGCGGATGATCGCGTCGCCCATGAAACGCCGCCTTGAGGTGCCCGTCCGCGGGGGGACGCTGGCGGCGTCCGCGCTGGAGGGCGCCGCTACCCGGGCGCCCGCGGTGCTGGCGATCCACGGGATCACCGCCAACAGCCAGGCGTGGCTGGCGGTCGCCCGGGCGCTCGGCCCTCAGGCGAGCTTGATCGCGGTCGATCTGCGCGGGCGGGGCGCCAGCCGCGCGCTTCCCGCGCCATACGGGATCGCCGCGCACGCTGCGGACATGCTCGCCGTGCTGGACGAACTGGAGCTGGAGCAGGCCGTAGTCGTCGGCCATTCGCTGGGCGCCTACATCGCCGCTGCGCTGGCGGTCGAGCACCCTGAGCGTGTACGCGCGTTGGTGCTTGTCGACGGCGGGCTGAAGATCCCCGGCACCGAGGGGGTGGACCCACAGAAGTTCCTGAACGCATTCCTGGGGCCCGCGCTCGCCCGGCTGAAGCTCACTTTCGCCACGCATGAGGAGTACCACGACTGGTGGCGCGCCCATCCGGCGCTCACCGCCGGCGACGTCGCCGTCTCCGACCTAAAGGCCTACGCCGACCACGACCTGGTCGGCTCCGAGCCCGAGCTCCGCTCAAGCGTCGCCGAGGCGGCGGTGCGGGCCGACGCCGCCGACCTGTTGACGACCGCCGAGGCGGCCCAGCAGCTGACGGTGCCGGCGACGCTGCTGTGCGCGCCGCGGGGACTCGCCGACGAGCCCAATCCAATGCAGCCGGCCGAGCTCGTGCAGGCGTGGGCGGCCAGCGCGCCGCGGGAGCGCACGATGGTGGCCGTGGCCGACGTCAACCACTACACGATCGCGATGGGCCGGCGGGGGGCCGGCGCGGTGGCGCAGGCGGTGCTCGGCGCCCTCGCCGGCTGACCATGGATCCAGGACTGCGAAGAGGCCGTGCATCGGTGAAACAGCCGAATGTTGCCGGCGACGTTTCTGTGAGGCCGCGACAGAGGGGTTCAAGCGCTCGGGCAATCTGCGCGAGGCCGCCCTGGCGCTGGTCAACCTCGGGGCCAGCGCCCGGTATCTCGGCGACCCCGGGCTGGCCGCGTTGCGGTTGGAGGAAGCGCTGGCGATCTCCCGCAAGCTGGGCTTTCAGGAGGAGATCGCCGCCGCCCTGCTGATGCGCCAGGAACCCCGCCAGGCGGTATCAACCCTGGCGGCGACCGATCGACGTCTCCAACATCCTGCGCAAGCTCGGCGCGAACCGCCGCGCGGACGCGGCAGGCCTGGCGCATCGCCTGGGCCTGCTGCCCGTCAGCTGATCCCCGGCGCGGTCGCCAGCGGCTGAGGGTCCGTGACTGATTTCGTCGTTAGTCCTAAAGCGCTGCTTCGACGTCCAACGGCTCCTGACCCACCTTGCGCAGACCCTCTTCGATCGCCTCGATCACCGCCTCGACCACGGCAACTCGCGCATAGGGCTTGTTATCGGCCGCGATCAGCCGCCATGGCGCGCTGTTGTGATTGGTCCGCCGCAGCATCTCGTCGACCGCGCTCTCGTATTCGGGGCGCTTGGAGATGTTGCGCCAGTCCTCGTCGGTCAGCTTCCAGCGTTTCAGCGGATCGCGCTCGCGAGCCTTGAAGCGGCGACGCTGCTCGCGCTCGGAGATGTGCAGCCAGAACTTCAGCATCACCATCCCCTCGTCACACAACCCCTTCTCAAAGCTGACGATCTCGTCGTAGGCGCGCTTCCATTGCGACTTGGAAGCAAAACCCTCGACGCGCTCGACCAACACCCTCCCGTACCACGACCGGTCGAGCACCGCCATCCCGCCCCACCCCGGCAGGGCGGGCCAGAAGCGCCACAGAAAGTGGTGTCGCAACTCGGTTGCGCTGGGCGCGGCGAACTGGACGACCCGCACGTGGCGAGGATCCAGCGAGCCGGTCAGACGCCGGATCGCGCCGCCCTTGCCCGAGGCGTCCCAGCCCTCGAACACAACGCACACCGGCGGTCCCAGACGCCCGTCGCCAACCAGCCCACCCGCCTGAAGACGCAGCGCGAGCAGCCGCCGCTGCGACTGCTGCAAGCGCCTGAGGCCCTCGCTGGCGGAGAGCTTCCGGCTCAGGTCGACCTCTGACAAGGCGCCCATCGGGCGTACTCTGACAGCTGGGATGCCGGGACGGCCAGCTCCCCTGCGAGGTGACGCTAGCGGAGCGTCGCCTCCAGGCGGTCAGCCAGCAGCGACGCGATCGCCAGCGATGATGTGGCGGCCGGCGAGGGGGCATTGCGCAGAAACTGCAGCTGACCCAGATCGTTGATCACGAAGTCATCCACCAGCGCTCCGTCGCGGCCCAGCGCCTGGGCGCGAACCCCGGTCGGCCCGCCCATCACGTCGGCCAGGGAAAGCTCGGGCACGTAGCGCGCGCAGGCAGCGACGAACGCCCGCCGGCTGGCGGCCAGCCTGACCTCCCCCAGCGCCGTGCGCCAGAAGCGGCCCATCATCCTCCAGGTCCCCGGCCAGCCCAGCGTGGACTGCAGATCCGCAATCGAAATTCGCGTGAGGCGATACGCGTCGCGGGCGCCGACCAGCAGCGCGGTGGGGCCGAGTAGCACCTCACCGTCGATTCGGCGGGTGAGATGCATGCCGAGAAACGGCAAACGTGGATCGGGCACCGGATAGATCAGGCCGTGTACGAGCGACCTCGCCTCGGGGCGCAGGCGCAGGTAGGCGCCGCGGAACGGGATGATCCGAGGATCGTCGGGCGCTCCTGCCGCCACCGCCAGCCGGTCACTCCAGGCGCCGGCGCAGACGATTGCTCGCTCGGCCGTGGTCTCGCCGCGCGAATGCGATACGGCCACGGCCCCATCCCGGCGTTTCAGTCCGATGACCTCATAACCGGTCGCAACGGTGCCTCCCGCCTCAATCAGATCAGCCGCCAGCGCCCTGGCTACGGCCGCGAAATCTACGATTCCGGTGTTGGGTGAGTGCAGTGCGGCGATGCCGCGCAGATGCGGCTCCAGCTCTCGCATCTGCGCCTGACCGATCCGCGTGAGTCCGAGCACGCCGTTGGCCCGCCCCCGGGCCTGGAGCTCGTCGAGCCCGGAAAGCTCGGACGGCTCGGTCGCGACGATCAGCTTCCCGCAGCGCTCGTGCGTGATCTCGTGGCGCTCGCAGAAGGCGTAGAGCCGGCGCATCCCCTCCACGCACAAGCTCGCCTTCAGCGAGCCCGGGCGGTAGTAGATGCCGGCGTGGACCACGCCCGAGTTGGACCCGGTCTGGTGACGGCCGACGTCACTCTCGCGCTCGAACACTGCGACGCGCAGATGCGGGTGCCGGGTGACGAGCTCGTGAGCCACCGCCAACCCGACGATCCCGCCTCCGACAACCGCGACGTCGCAGCGATCAACCTTGGTGGCGCTCACCGTTATTGATTAGTCCGTCTAGCTTTCCGATGGGACGGTGAGGTCGCGCACCATCACCACGTGGTCCGGGTTCAGGCCGATCCGCTCTCCGGTCTCCGCCTCGGTCACCCAGGCAAAGCGCATCAGCGAACCCCGCGCAGCATCGAGAATCATGGCCTCCACAGCCTTGACGTCTCCGTCGATGCTGTAGCGGTCTCCGCCGACAACAGTGATTTCCGTGATCAGTGCCAAGCGAGCCTCCGACGACTGAAACCGGCCCCACCCAGGGACCGGCCAGCCAGACGCCTAATTTGAGGAGCGCAGTCTACGCCGGGAACTCGCCGAACGGCCGCGGCCGGACCTGGCCGGCGGGCGGGCGGCGCCGGCGCCATGGCGCGGCCCCGGATGGGCTCTGCGCTCGCCCTCTGAGCCACCGAGGCCGTGGTCGAGCCCGAGCGCGCCGGCCAGCTTGCGCACGTCGCCGCGCTCGGCCGCCGCGACCAGCGTGATGCCGATCCCCTTGGCCCCCGCGCGTCCGGTGCGCCCGATGCGATGAACATAGGCGTCGCTGTCATCCGGTGGATCGAAGTTGATCACGTGCGAGATCCCCGCTACGTCGATGCCGCGGGCAGCCACATCGGTGGCGACCAGCGTTTCGACCGCGCCGGACTCAAACCGGGACAGCGCCTGCTCGCGCTGACGCTGGGACTTGTTGCCGTGCATGGCCACCGCCGCCACGCCGTGGCCGGCGAGGCGCTTGACGAGCCGATCGGCTCCGCGCTTGGTGCGCACGAATACCAGCGTCAGTTCACGGTCGCGACGAAGCTCCTGCACGAGTGCCTCCACGCGATGCTCGGCCGAGACCTCGACGAACCGGTGCTCGATCTCGGCGGCAGCGCGACGCGCGGCGGGGCCGTGCTCATGCACGGCCGCGTCACGCGTGTACTGCTGGGCCACCCGTCCCGCCTCGCCGTCGAGCGTGGCGGAGAAGAACAGCGTCTGGCGGCTCGCCGGGCAAGCCCGGACGATCCGGTCAACGGCAGGGCGAAAGCCCATGTCGAGCATCCGGTCGGCCTCGTCGAGCACCAGGATCGAGATCGCGTCCAGCTTGAAGGCTCGGCGAGCCAACAGATCCTCCAGGCGCCCGGGGGTGGCGACGAGCACGTGCGAGGCCGCGGCATTGCTGGCCTGCTTGGCCAGACCAACGCCACCGTAGACTGCGGTGACCCGAAGCGCACGAGCATGCGCGACGCCCCGGATCTCCTCGACTATCTGCGTTGCCAGCTCACGCGTGGGGGCGAGCACCAGCGCCGCCGGGCGCGGGCCGTCGGCCTGGATCCGGTCGACCAGCGGGATCCCGAAGGCCAGTGTCTTACCCGACCCGGTGGGCGACTTGGCCAGAACGTCGCGACCGGCGAGCACGTCGCCGATGACCAGTTCCTGCACCGCGAACGGGTGCGTGATGTTGCGCTCCGAGAGCGCGCTGACGACAGCGCGGGACACGCCGAGATCAGCGAAGGACTGCGTTGACATGCAAACTCCTTGGGCGGCGACATGGCCGCATATGATTCGTGGAGGCTACGGCCAACCCGAACCGCTTCTGCGGGACCCAAGCGAGCTGCCTCGCGGCCGACGGCGTCGACCACACGACCCAAGCTAGCAGCTTCCTTCAGCGCCGATCGAGCCCGCGCGCCGCCCGCAGCCGTCGCCGTGCGCTCTGCAATGACCGCTCAAACTCACGCAACCGGGCATCCGAGCTCGGCTTTCCGCTGTAGATCCTCGCTCGCAGCAGCGACAGCCGGTCGCGGTAGTGGCGGACCTCCGCCAGCAACTGCTCGAGGTCGTTGGCCGAGGCCACTAGTCGAACTCCAGCACCGTGTAGGCGCTGCAGCCGACCGCCTCACGGACCCCATCCTCCGTCCCATCGGCCGACTGGCGGGCGACCACGAACGGCTGGTGGCGACCGAGATCGAAGATCGCCATCACCGTGTCGCCGTGGACCGGGTCGGGGCGGCCGACCTCGGTGAGACAGTCGACTCCGTTTCGCCGTGACCAGATCTGCTCGATCCGCCGGTTGCTCGGGCGCCGGCCGAGGTCGAGCTCGACGGCCGTGCGCATCGCCAGATAGGCGCTCTCGGTGACGCGAGCATGGCCGGTGACTCCGGGGATGAAGAACGCGGTCACGTGTCCCTAAAGTCCGCGCTCGCGCGCATTGTCGCTGAGCGCCACCGCCAGCGCGCCTGGCTCCAGCCGAGCTTCGAGCTCGGCGATCCGATCACGTTGGCGCAGCGATTCACGGTGCACCGAATCCTGTAAACCCTCCACCATTTCCTCCAGTTGGGCCACGCGGCCTTGCAGGGCATCGAGCGTTCCGAGATCCCCGCCCGCCAGCTCGGCATCGGGCCGCGGATTGCTGATCGCACCGCTACGGCGCATCTGCCTGACCCGTGCGGCCAGTCCCTCACGCTCGCTCATGTCGGCCGGTCGCCTATGAGCGCCGCTTGGGCGGGGCGGGCCGAGGCGGGTTCTGGCGCCGTTCCTCATCGGTCATCTTGCGGATCACCAGCGATCCGTCCTGGACCTGCTCGCGCACCAGTTCAAGCTTGGCTTGGCGGCGCTCCTCGGCCCGTTCTCGGGTCGTTTTCATGCACTAGCTCCGATCTGGCGACCTGTTAGCCCATATCTACGGTAACACCACCCGCACGCGGGTGATTAATTGGCAGCTAACCGGTAGCAGCGAACGGGGCACCACTCGCGCGTCACTCGGGCTCGATCACCTCGATCGCGCCAAAGCCCTGCAGCGGACCGTCGACGAAGAAGATCTCCATCGTGATGTCGGGCTCGACGTGAGCCTGGCTCAGAAAGGCGAGCACTCCGCGGCCCGTGAGCCGTTGGATCGTCTCCTTGTAGCGAGCCGCCCTGACGCGCTGGAAGTCCTCGCGCATCGCGATCACGCGGTCGGGCTGACCGCTGTCCATGATCGTCTTCTCCAGCGGGGTGAAGCCGCTGCCGCGCATCACCACCACGATGATGTCGTCAAGCACGTACGTCTTGGCCTTCATCGGCCCACGCCCGTAGTGCTCGCGCAGGATGCGCACGATGCTGGTGGAGATGGCGGACAGGAGCTTCCCGCCCGCCAGCGGCTCCCCAATGACCAGCGGCTCCCCAACTACCAGCGCCTCTCGACCGGCCGGCGCCTCCGCACCCGTCAGCGGCTGGCCGCCCGTTGGCGGCTCGTTTATCGCCTTGTGTTCCACTTCCACGTCAGCCACCCCGTGTCCGGTCTTGACCCGCTAGGCCTGACCGTCCGTCGCCAGTGATCAGGGGCCGGTCTGCAAGCTCGAGTGACTTTCAGACCTGCCCGCTGGCGAAAGGCTAACGCACTGTTCACTGACCCGCCGGTGACGCGGCCGCATCTGCGTTGGTTTCGGGCTCCAGCACGAACACCTCCACCGAGGATTCTGCCAGCGTGCTTGTGCCGCTCAGAAAGCTGCGCACCTGCCGTCCCGTGAGCCGCTCGACGGTGGCCACGAGCTGCGCCTCCATCGCTCGCTGGATCGCGTCGCGCGATTGGCGAACCAACGGAGCCTGGCCGGCCGCCACCAGGTTGCGCTCGGCCTTGGTCGCGCCGTCCTCAAGCAGACAGACGACTACATCCTGGTAGACGAAGGCGCGTGATTTGGTGGCTCCCCGGCCGGTGAAATCGGCCACCATCCGCACGAGCTCGTTGCTGATGGCGGCGTTCAACGCCCCAGGGCTGAGCCGGTCGTCGGGCTGGTTCATGCCAAGCCTCCATCTCCGTCTCTGATCGGCGGGGAGACCGGCGGCGAGCTGAGAGAGGGGGCGGCCCGACGGAGGCGTGCAGCACGCTTGAGCGTTGCGACAAGGGAACTTGGCGCCCGCGTCGCGTGCCCAGGGAACCAAGGTGCGGGGCGAGTGCCCCGGGCACTGCGGGCGGGAACCTGCGGGGCCGAGTTGGCCAGGTGCGTAGACTCGGTTTGAAGTCTTCTACGGAAAGGGTCGGTCATGACCCACGTGTGCTGTCCAGGCTGCCGGCTGCGCTTCAGTCCTGCGGTGTCCGCCTACCTAGTGGCCTGTCCCAAGTGCGGCGAGCCACCCCAGACGATCGCCGGCGCACAGGGCGTCTTCGGCTTTAGCCTGTTCGAGCCTGAGGATCCCGCCCAATCGCTGCCCGAGGCGCTGGCCGTCTCGATGCCGCTTCCCGACCCGCGCGGCACCCGGCTGTAATCGATCGCTAGCCGGCTTCGGTGAATCCGTAGACGAGGTCGATCGGGATTCGCCGGCGATGCGTCAGGTGCCCGGCGGGCGCTCCAGCACGACGCCGTAGAGCCGCCTGACCCGCAGGCGGATGACCAGCCGCCTGGCCTGCACTATCTGGTTGAAGAAGGCCGCCTCGTCCTCCGGCGAGCCGAGCATGGCGCTGTGCGGTTCCAGCAGTTCGCGACAGGCCTCGTCGCCCGGCTGGGTGGCGACCGGCGAAGTCTCGGCGTCACATTCGGCCACCGCGTAGGCCCAGAAATGGGCTCCGGGGACATGCAGCGCCGCGTGGTGATCGCGCTGGAGGATCCGGCCCTTGACCCGGTCGGCTGTGCTGGAAACCCGAGCCACGCGTTCGGCCGCGTCCCATGCATACAGCACGTTGGTCATGTGCGGATAGCCGGCCCGAGTTACGGCGGCGAGGATTCCCTGCCGGCCGTCGGCAATCAGGTCCAGCAACCGCTGTTGGTCGGGCATTTGAGAATTTGTGCTAAAGCCCGTCCGGGATCCTGCCGATAATCGTTGTACCCGCCTCTAGGGGCGGGAATCCTCTCTCCTTCGGCCGAAGTCCCCGAGTCCACCATGGGCTCGGGGGCTTCGTCTTTAAGCCATCCCCGGTCTAGACGTCGGCGTGCCGGCGGTTGCGGATCTGTTCGCGCTCGCGGGCATTGCGACGCTTGCGCGCCTCCTTGTGGGCCTCGTCGTTGCGCTGCGCGATCTCCTTCTTGAGATCGTTGAACGCCTGGGCCGACGTTGAACGTCCCGGACCCGGTTCCTGCGTGGGCTTTGTCATGCACTTCACTCCTCGTCGCTCCCAACGGAGACCAGCCACAGGAAGAATGCGAGAGCAAGGCACTCAGCGGTGGACGCTGCCCTTCCAGTGTACTCGGGCCACGCGGGGCCGCCGAGCGCGAAAGTACTCGGGCCACGCGGTGTCGCCGAGCGCGCCAGGAACGACCTGCGGCTCATGCGGCTGCGGTCTGTCCACTCCCGAGCGTCTTGGTCCCGGTGTCTCGGCATGGCCCTCGGTCGGTCTGGGTCCGCGAATCCGCAAGGCTACGCAGGCCCGCTTCCGCGACGCCGTTTGTATGGTTAGTGCCGTGCCCAGACGCCGGGTCGTGGTCGACCATGTCAGCATCGGTGTAAGTGACCTCGCGCGCAGCCGCGACTTCTACGCGCGGGCGCTGACACCGCTCGGCTTCGCCGAGATCGGACCATGGCGGGACGGTGCCTCCGAAGTTGCCTTCGGCCTCGAGGAGGCGGACGACTTCGCGATCTCCGAGCGATACGGCGCCGGGGCGCCCATCCATGTCGCGTTTGCCGCCGATCGGCGTGAGCAGGTCGACGCCTTCTACGCCGCGGCGCTGGCTGCCGGGGGACGGGACAACGGACCGCCGGGGCCAAGGCCGGAGTACTCGGAGGGCTATTACGGTGCGTTCGTGCTCGATCCCGACGGCCACAACATCGAGGCCGTGCACCACGGCCGTCCCTGAGGCTCGGAGGCGCGGCGGCCGGCAGTGTTTGTGCCGGCCGCCGACGACCGCTGGAATCACCGGAGTCCCGATCTGAAAGAGCACCGTAAACGCCCCGTTGCGGGGATCCCGCCAAGAAGGCGCGGCACGCGAAGGTTACCTCCACCTTTGTGGTCGTTCGGTGGATTCTGCGGGGCAGAAAGCTTTCGATCGCGATGTCAGGGTCGATAGGGTCGCTCACGAATGCGAACAACCTTGCGCCGGGTTCAGGCAAACGCGGACGAACCACACCGCGTCGTGATCATCGGCTCCGGCTTCGCCGGTTTATTTGCCGCCCGGCGACTGGCCCGCGCGCCGGTCTCGGTCACGGTCGTCGACCAAACCATGCACCATCTGTTCCAGCCGCTCCTGTATCAGGTTGCGACGGGAATCCTCTCCGAAGGGGAGATCGCCCCGGCCACTCGCGACGTCCTGCGTCGCCAGGCCAACGCCAGCGTGATCCTTGGCCGGGTCACTGGCATCGATCTGGAGGCACGCACGGTGACCTCACGAGCGATCGACCGCGAGCTCGTCACGTCCTATGACAGCCTGATCGTCGCGGCGGGCGCCGGCTCTTCCTACTTCGGCCATGACGAGTTCGCCACCCACGCGCCTGGTCTGAAAACCGTCGACGACGCGCTCGAGCTGCGGGGGCGCATCTTCGGCGCGTTCGAGATGGCCGAGATCGAGAATGACCCCCAGGCTCGGCCCGCTTGGCTGAGCTTTGTCATCGTCGGGGCAGGTGCGACGGGGGTTGAGATGGCCGGTCAGATCGCCGAATTGGCGCACAAGACGCTGCGATCGGACTTCCGTCACATCAACCCTGCCGATGCACGGATCCTGCTGGTCGACGCCGGCCCGAGGGTGCTCCCGCAGTTCGACGAACGCCTCTCACACAAGGCCGCCGATCACCTGAGACAGATCGGGGTGGAGATCCACCTGAATGTCCGCGTAACCGGCGTCGACCAGTCCGGAATCGATCTCGTCACTGAGGATGCCGAGCACCAGCGGATCGAGGCCCGGACCAAGGTCTGGGCCGCCGGCGTCCAGGCCTCTTCGCTCGGCGCATTGCTCGCCGATGCCGCCGGGGTGCCGCTTGACCGCGGCGGCAGGGTGCCGGTGATGCCGAACTGCTCCCTTTCCGGCCGTCCCGAAGTGTTCGTGGTCGGGGACATGATGTCGCTCCGCGATCTGCCCGGCGTCGCCGAGGTGGCGCTGCAATCGGGCCGACACGCCGCCGGCGAGATCGAGCGCCGGCTGGCCGGGGGGACCGCCCCGGCGCCGTTTCGCTATCGCGATCTCGGCATGCTGGCCTCGATCTCCAAGAACTTCGCCGTCGCCGAACTGGGTCCGATTCGCATCTGGGGCCTGGCCGGCTGGCTTCTATGGCTGTTCGTGCACCTGACCTTCCTGACCGGTTTCAAGAACCGCATCAGCACGCTGTTCCACTGGGCGGTCAGCTTCATCGGTCGGGGCCGCGCGGAGCGGACGACCACGGTGCGAGAGAGCCTCGTGCCAGTCCCGGGTGATGATCAGCTTCACCGAGGCTGAGTGCTGATCCTTCGATCTCCCTCAGCTTCGGCGAGATTCACCGCGGCTTGCAGACGCACGAGCCGCAGCCCCATCCCGTAGAGTTCATCACCCGAGTACCGTTTGATCTCGAGCGTAAGACAGTCCTCGAGCGCGGCGAACAACCGTCTGGCTCGAGGGTCCAGCTGCGACACGACCCGCAGAAGTCGCCTCCCGTCCGTAAGATAAGCACCGGGTCGCAACTCATCGACCGCAACTCTGCCGCGAAAGGCGTGGGTGGCGATTAGGGGTACCACGCCATCAGCATCGTGGCCGCCGTCGCCGTGTGCATCCGCAGTCCCAACTGCCCCTGAGTGCGAAGAACTACTTAGACCCTGGCTCCGGCTAATCGGGCCGTCAGCGCGCCGTCGGCCTGGAATTGCGGGTAACTACCCTCGGCGATCCGGTGCTTGACGCCGAAGTAAGGCGTGGACATGAAGCGTAATTTGCAGCACGGACAGCTGAAACCTCATCCTCGGCGTCAGAGCCAACAAAGGAGTGCAGCAACCATGCGGGCGGGCTATTGGAAGGTTTCGACGTCCGAGCTGCCGGTGCCACGGCTACGCGGTATCTCGCACGCGTTCGCGTTCTTGGTGTCAGTCGCGGCAGCGGCGGTCGGGGTCGCACTGGCGCCTGGAGGTCGTGCGACTGTCGCTGTCGCGATCTACGGCGCGGGCCTGATCGCCCTGTTCGGCGGCAGTGCTCTATATCACCGCTGGCCCGGTCCGGCCTGGTTCAAGCCAGTGCTACAGCGGATCGACCACAGCACGATCTTCGTCTTCATCGCCGCGAGCTACACGCCGATCGCGCTGCTCGTACTGCAGGGTCCCCTCGTGTGGGTTCTACTGGGCATCGCCTGGACCGGCGCCGCGGCAGGCGTCGCGTTCTCGCTCGGATGGATTAATGCCCCCCGACCCGTGATCGCGGGCAGCTATCTCGTCCTCGGCTGGCTGGCGGTGATCGCGATCCCCCAGCTGCTTGGCGAGCTCGACGCGGCGCCGCTGATCCTGCTCGCCGCCGGTGGAGTCCTCTACTCCATCGGCGCGATCATCTACGCGAGACAGCGCCCGGATCCGTGGCCGAGAACCTTCGGATTCCACGAGATCTTCCACGCGCTGGTGATCGCTGCCGCCGCCGCGCACTACATCGCCGTCGTCGGCTGGGTGCTACCAGCCGCCCACGCGTGAGCGGCTGGTAGCACCCCGGACGCGATCCGATTCCGTTACCCCGGGCCAGGGCCTACCACGGGGCATAAGCGCCCGCGTTGGCCGCGCGCATTGCGGCTACGTATCCTGAGCGCTGGTACGCCGCTTGGTCTGCGGCGGGTGGCACGGACAGCTTGCCGCGCAGCTCGTCAACTGTCTTAAAGCCCTTACGGGTCATCCAGCTGGAGAGCCCATCGAGCAGCTCAGCCGCATACTTGGGTCCATGGCGCAGCAGCGCGGAGGTCGTCATCACCACGTCGGCGCCCGCGAGCAGATACCGTGCCACGTCGGCGGGGACTTCGACTCCGGTGGTGGCCGCGAGCGAGGCGCTGACGGTCCCGCGCAGGAGCGCGATCCAGGCCCGCGGCAGCCGGCCGTCGGCCGGGCTGGAGAGGTTGACCCGGGGCAGGGTCACGAGCGCTTCGGGATCGATGTCAGGCTGCAGGAAGCGGTTAAAGAGCACGAGCCCGTCGGCACCCGCCGCGTCCAGGCGCAGCGCGATCTCCCCTGTGGAGCTGAAGTACGGGCTGAGCTTGACCGCCACGGGGACGGTGACGGCGTCCTTGACGCGTTTCAGCACGTCGACGTGGCGCTGCTCGACGTCGCGGCCGGAGACGCGGGGATCGCCGGGAACGTAGTAGATGTTGAGCTCGATCGCGGCTGCGCCGGCATCCTGCATCGCGCGTGCATAGTTGGTCCAGCCTTCGGGGGTGACGCCGTTGAGGCTGGCGATCACCGGCACGTCGACCGCGGCGACGGCGCGTTCGAGCAGGCTCAGGTAGCGCCTCGGGCCGGCATCCTCCTTCATCACGGCCGGGACGTAATCGAGCGCCTCGGGGAAGCTCTCGGCCGGTCCGTCCACCAGTTCGGCGTTACGTGCCGCCTCCTCGCGCAGCTGCTCCTCGAACAGCGAGAAGAGCACGATCGCGCCGACGCCGCCCTCTGCCAGCCGCTGCACACCGTCAAGCGTGTAGGACAGCGGCGACGGCGAGGCCACCAGCGGGTTGCGCAACTGCAGGCCCATGTAGCTCGTCACGAGCTCCATCAAAGCTCCTTGCGGGCGTCGGCCGGGAACTCATGCGCGCTGCGGGTGGCCATCTCCTCATAGGTCTCCCAACGCAGATCGGCTGCCGCTTGGGCAAGGGCCAGCAGGCGTTCGGCCTCGGCCGGCTGGGTGTTGGTCAGTGCGCGGAAGCGCAGCTCTCCCTTTCTGTAGTCGGCCAGCCGCATCCGCGGCCTCGGCGAGTCCAGCAGAAACGGATTGCCTCCGGCGCTACGCACCGCAGGGTCATAGCGAACCAGCGGCCAGTGGCCGCTGGCGACCGCGCGGTACTGCTGGTCAAGCCCGTCGCGCATGTCGTACCCGTGCGCGATGCAGTGGCTGTAGGCGATCACCAGCGACGGCCCGTCGTAGGCCTCGGCCTCGCGCACGGCGCTCAGCGTCTGCTGCGGATCAGCGCCCATCGCGACCCGCGCGACATAGACGTTGGCCAGCGCGATCGCCTGCAGCGCCAGATCCTTGGTGGGGATGGTCTTGCCGGCGGAGGCGAACTTGGCGACCGCACCGAGCGGCGTGGCCTTGGACATCTGCCCTCCGGTGTTGGAGTAGACCTCGGTGTCGAGCACCAGCACGTTGACGTTGCGCCCGCTGGCCAGCACGTGATCCAGGCCGCCCGAGCCGATGTCGTACGCCCAACCGTCGCCGCCGACGATCCAGACGCTGCGCCGGATCAGGTGATCAAGCACGCTGCGCAGGTCGTCGACCACCGGGCCGTGCAGCTGCTCGAGCCGTCCGGTCAGATCGCCGAGCCGCTCGCGCTGCTCGCGCAGCTCCGATTCGCGCAGCTGAGACGCGTCCAGGATCTCGTCCACCAGTTCCGCCCCGAGCTCCTGGCGCAGCTCCGAGAGGCGACGGCGCGCCAGCTCGGTGTGGCGATCGGCGGCGAGTCGCAGCCCCAGGCCGAACTCGGCGTTGTCCTCGAACAGCGAGTTCGACCACGCCGGGCCACGTCCCTCGGCGTTGGTCGTCCACGGCGTGGTGGGCAGGTTGCCGCCATAGATCGAGGAACAGCCGGTCGCGTTGGCGATCGTCAGTCGGTCGCCGAACAGCTGTGAGAGGAGTTTCAGATACGGGGTTTCGCCGCATCCCGCGCAGGCACCCGAGAACTCGAACAACGGCTCCAGGAACTGGGTGCCACGCACCGTGCCAAAATCCACCCGTGAGCGGTCCGCCTCCGGGAGCTGCTCGAAGAAGGCAATGTTCTCCCGCTCGGGCGCCAGCAACGGCTCGCGCGCATCGAGGTTGATCGCCTTGTGCAACGGGTCTCCGCCCGCCGACACCGGGCAGGCCTCCACGCACATCCCGCAGCCGGTGCAGTCCTCGACGTAGACCTGCAGCGTGTAAGTGGTGCTCGGCAGTCCGGGCGCGTTGAGCGGCGCCGACCTGAAGCCGGCAGGAGCGTCCTGCAGGCGGGTGGGATCGTAGTAGCGGGAGCGGATCACGCTGTGCGGGCAGACGAAGCTGCAATTGCCGCACTGGATGCACAGCTCGGAGTCCCAGACCGCGACCAGGTCTGAGATGTTGCGCTTCTCGTACTTGGTCGTGCCGCTCGGATACGTGCCGTCGACCGGGAGCGCGCTCACCGGCAGCTGATCGCCGTGTCCGGCCATCATCGCGGCGGTGACGGTGCGCACGAACTCCGGCGCGCTATCAGGAACGACCGGCCCCGGCTCCTGCGTGGACGTCACAAGCGTCGGCGGCTTGACGCGGTGGAGCCCGTCCACTGCACCATCGACCGCCTTCAGGTTGCGTTTCACCACGTCCGCTCCCCGCCGGCCGTAGGTCTTTTCGATCGACGCCTTGATCCGCTCGATCGCCCGCTTTGGCTCGAGCACTCCTGAGATCGCGAAGAAGCAGGTCTGAAGCACCGTGTTGGTGCGCCCTGCCAGCCCGGCGTCGCGGGCGATCCGGCCCGCGTCGACCACGTAGAGCTTGATCTGCTTGGCCAGGATCTGCTCCTGCACGGGGCGCGACAGCGCATCCCAGACCCGGTCGGACGGATGGTGGGTGTTGATCAGCAGCGTCGCTCCGGGCGCGGCCCGCTCGAGCACCTCGTCGCGCTCGAGCATGCCGAACTGGTGGCAGCCGATAAAGCTCGCCTGCGAGATCAGATAGGGAGCCCTGATCGGATCGGGTCCGAAGCGCAGGTGCGAGACCGTCTGCGAGCCGGACTTCTTGGAGTCATAGACGAAGTAGCCCTGGGCGTTCAGGCTCTCCTCGGATCCGAGGATCTTGATCGTGTTCTTGTTCGCGCCGACGGTCCCGTCGGAACCCAGGCCGAAGAACACCGAGCGCACCGTCTCCGGCGGCTCGATGTCGAGCGACGGATCGTAGGGCAGGCTCGTGCCCGAGACGTCGTCGTTGATGCCGATCGTGAACCGCCGCTTGGGACGCTCTCGCCCCAGGTCCTCCAGCACGCCGGCGACCATTCCCGGTGAGAACTCCTTCGAAGACAGCCCGTAGCGACCGCCGAACACGAGCGGCATCAGGTCGCGCTCACCTTCGGCGTGAGACTCGCTGAGCGCCGCCAGCACATCGAGGAACAGCGGCTCGCCAAACGAACCTGGCTCCTTCGTACGATCGAGCACCGTCACCCGCCGCACGCTGGCGGGCAGAGCCGCCGCCAGCGCTCGCGCCGGAAACGGCCGGTACAACCTGACCTGCGCCACGCCGACCCGCTCGCCCTTCGCCTGTAGGAACGCGACCGTCTCGCGCGCTGTCTCTCCGCCCGACCCCATCATCACGATCACCCGCTCGGCGTCGGGATGCCCGCTGTAGTCGACCAGCCCATAATGCCGGCCGGTCCTCTGACCGAGCTCGTCCATTGCCGACTGCACCACGTCGGGCACGCGCGCATAGAACGGATTGACGGTCTCGCGCGCCTGAAAGTAGACGTCCGGGTTCTGTGCGGTACCGCGGATGAACGGCCGCTCCGGTGACAGCGACCGATCTCGGTGCGCTCGAACCAGCTCCTCGGAGACGAGCGCCCTCAGGTCATCATCAGACAGCAGCTCGATCGTGTTCAGCTCATGCGAAGTACGAAACCCGTCGAAGAAGTGCACGAACGGAATCCGCGTGCGCAGGGTCGCGGCGTGAGCCACCAGCGCCAGGTCGTGGGCTTCCTGCACCGACGCCGACGCCAGCAGCGCAAACCCGGTCTGGCGCACGGCCATCACGTCGGAGTGATCGCCGAAGATCGACAGCCCCTGCGCCGCCAGCGAACGGGCGGCCACATGCAGCACCGCCGCGGTCAGCTCGCCGGCGATCTTGTACATGTTCGGGATCATCAGCAGCAGGCCCTGGGACGCGGTGAACGTCGTCCCCAACGCCCCGCCCTGTAGGGCGCCGTGCAGCGCACCCGCGGCGCCGGCCTCGCTCTGCATCTCCACCACCGCAGGCACCGTGCCCCAGACGTTGGGCCGGCCCTGGCTTGACCACTCGTCCGCCAGCTCGGCCATCGGCGAGGACGGCGTGATCGGATAGATGGAGCAAAGCTCGCACATGCGGTAGGCAACCGACGCCGCCGCCTCGTTGCCGTCGACCGTGACGGGCATCAGGCGGACTCCGGCAACATCTCGATCGAATGCACCGGGCATTGCTCGAAGCAGGCCCGGCAACCGGTGCAGCGGTCGTAATCAAAGCGGTAGCGGTATCCCGGTCCGAGCTTGATCACGGCGTCCTCCGGGCACGCCCCCAGACACCCATCGCACTCGCAGCAGTTGCCGCAGGACAGGCAACGGCTTGCCTCGAAGGTCGCGTCCGGCGAGGCAAGGCCGCCGACCACCTCCGTGAAATCGCCGAGCCGCTGGGCCGGTTCCAGCTCGGGCTGCTGCCGGCGCAATGCGTCACCGAAATACCACAGGTTCAGCATCTCGAACGTGGCCGGCGGGTGCTTGGGCGGGCGCTCGAGCTGGTCGCCTCGCAACCAGGCATCGATCTCCCGGGCGGCGCGCTTGCCGTGTCCCACCCCGACCGTCACCGTACGCTCGGCCGGCACCATGTCACCGCCGGCGAACACTCCCGGGCACCCGGTCATCAGCGAGCTCGACACCCGGACGGTTCCATCCGGCTCGAACTCGACCCCTGGGACCGCGCGCAGGAACGTCGTGTCGGTGTCCTGGCCGAGCGCCAGGATCACCGTGTCGGCCTCGAGCGTCTCGAACCGTCCGGTCGGCTGTGGGAACCCTGACTCGTCGAGCTCCATGACCTCGACCTGCAGCTGCTCGCCCTCGAAGGCCTTGATCGTCCGCAGCCAGTTGATCCGCACCCCCTCCCGCTCGGCGTCCTGCGCCTCCTCCTCGTGTGCGGGCATCTGCTCACGGGTACGGCGGTAGACGATCAGCGTCTCCTCCGCGCCCAGCCGCCGCGCGGTCCGTGCCGCATCCATCGCCGTGTTCCCACCGCCGTAGACCGCGACGCGACGCCCGATCACCGGGCGTTCCCCCGACGCCACCCCCCGTAGGAAGGACACCGCGTCCACGACCGGCCCCGCGTCCACCGCGGGAATCTCGACCCGCTTTGACAGGTGCGCACCCACGGCCACGAACACCGCATCGAACCCGCCATCGCGGCGCTCGGCCTCCAGGTCGGTCACCCGGTGGTTGGCGGTGAACCGCACGCCCAGCGCCGCAATCCGCTCGACCTCCCCGCTCAGTACGTCACGGGGCATCCGGTAGGCGGGAATCCCGTAGCGCATCATGCCGCCCGGCTCCGGACCCGCATCGCGAATCTCAACGTCGTGACCGAGCCGCGCCAGGTGATAGGCAGCCGAGAGCCCGCTCGGTCCTGCGCCGATCACCAGGGCCCGCTTGCCGCTGAGGACCGGGGGCGCGTCAAACTGCCATCCCCGCTCCAGCGCCAGATCGCCCAGGAACCGCTCGACTGCGTGGATCGAGACCGCGCTGTCGAGATTGGCGCGGTTGCAGTCGCTCTCGCACGGGTGGTAGCAGACACGCCCGTGGATCGCGGCAAACGGATTGTCCGCCACGAGCGCCCTCCACGCCCGCTCGTGCTCCCCGGCCTGCACCCGCGCGAGCCACTCCTGAATGTTCTCGCCGGCCGGACAGGCCGCGTTGCACGGCGGCAACAGATCGACGTACACCGGGCGCTCACTGCGGACCGGCCCCGCGCGCGAGCGCCCGTGTTCCAGATCGGGCAGCGGCGTGAGATCCCGGGAGCCTCCGGCGGCCCCAGGTGCCGGCCGGCGCTCTGATCGCTGGAATCGTCGGGGCGGCGGAGCCACAGCCACAATCTACGCCTCTGCACAACCACGACGCTTTGATGTTCGCCAGCCAGCCATCCGTCGCGCGAAGCTGGAACGCTTCCGGCTCGTGCCGCACATCACTAACAAGCCCCGGGCCCTTCTGACGTCGATGCGAGTGTGCTCGTCGTTGCACGGCTATCGACGGGCCTGGCTGAGCGCGGACGCGCTCGCGTCCCTGGCGCTGCTGGTAATCGCCGTTCCCGAACAGCTCGCGACGTCGCGCCTGGCCGGGATGCCGCCGGTGACCGGCCTGTACGCCTTCGTCGCCGGCACGGTCATGTTCGCGCTGCTGGGCAGCAGCCCGCAGATGTCAGTCGGCGCTGACTCCACGATCGCTCCGCTGTTCGCCGTCGGCGTCGCCCACCTGGCCACGACTGGATCACCGCGCTACATCGCGCTGGTGGGCCTGTTGGCCGTGGTCGTGGGGGTCATCGTGGCGCTGGTCGGGATCCTGCGCCTGGGGTGGATCGCCGAATTCCTATCCGCGCCGATCATCGCCGGATTCTTCGCCGGCGTGGCCGTGATCATCATCGTCCACCAGCTCCCCGACCTGTTCGGCTTGCCCGCCACCAGCGGTTCAACCCTGCATCGCATCAGCGCAGTCATAGGCCATCTGCCCGAGTGCAACGGCTGGACACTGGGTATCGGCATCGGGGTGTTCATCGTCATCGCGGTCGCCGAGCGAATCGACCGGCGAGCACCGGGCGCCTTCGTGGGGCTGATCGGCTCCAGCCTGCTCGTCGCCGTTCTCGGTCTACGCGAGCACGGCGTCGCCGTGCTCGGCAACGTCGCGCACGCTGCGCCGCACTTCGGACTGTCGGCGCTGTCGTGGTCCTCGATCGGCAATGTTCTGCCGGTCGCCGCCGTTGTGGCGCTGGTGGTGATCAGCCAGTCGGCTGCGACCACCCGGGGCTTCGCCGATCAGGAGGGGTATGAGGTCGACGTGGGCCGCGACTTCGTCGGGGTGGGCGCCGGCAGCGTGCTATCCGGCCTGGCCGGCTCATTCCCGGTCAACGCCAGCCCTGCCCGCACGGCTGCGGTGGCATCGGCCGGCGGACGCACACAGGCGGCGAATCTGGGAGCCGCAGCGGTGGTGGTGGCGCTCGTCCCCGCCGCGGCGTTGCTCAAAGACGTGCCTCTGGCCACCTTGGCGGCCGTGCTGATCTTCGTCGCAATCCGCATCTTGCATGTCCGGGACCTTGCCGCGGTGTTCCGGTTCGACGTGTGGGAGTTCGGTCTGGCCGTGGTGACGGCGCTGACGGTGGCGTTGATCGGGGTGGAGCAGGGAATCGGGGTCGCGGTCGGACTCGCGATCCTGGACCGCACCCGCCTCAGCGCCCGTCCCCATGCCCACATCCTGGGCCGCATACCGGGCACCACGAGCTGGGACCTGCTCGAGTCAGCCGAGCGGCCGATCGAAGTGCCGGGCGTGCTCGTGCTGCTGTTCGCAGCGCCACTCTACTTCGCCAACGCAGGTCATTTCCGCGCCCAGGTTGACCGCGCCCTGAGCCACCTCCCGAGCCGCCCGAAGGTCCTCGTGCTGGACGTGGTGGGGATGCACGACATCGATTTCACGGGCGCTCGCGCCCTTAAACACGTGCTCGACGAACTCGATCGCGAACACGTTTCGTTCGCGCTGGCCAGGGCGGGCAGACACATGCTCGAGAACCTCGCCCGCAGCGGCCTGCTCGAACGGATCGGCACAGATCATGTCTTTCCCAGCGTCGACCAGGCGGTCAGCACGCTCCGCGCCAAGCAGCCCACCTCGTGAGCGCGCGGGTCAAGGCTCCGTGGCGAACCCTCGGCCAGCTGCCGGTCCGGCGTGCCTGGTGTGGATTCCGGGCCTGGCTACCGGACGGTCTGGCGCAGCCGATCACTCCATGTCCCTACTCACACCAGCGCCCGTCCATCCTCGTTCTCCAGGAAGGCCGTGGCAAGGAGGCCCACGCGACGATCACACACGGTGGCACCGCAACGCGTGGCGTAGGGAATACGGTCGACGTGGTTGGCGGGGACTGTCAGCATGGTCCGCTTAGCGGACGGAGACGAGGGACCGATGAGTGAGGACCAGCGAGTGAGCGGGCTGACCCGGCGGGGCTTTGTGACCGCCGCTGGAACCGTCGCGGCGGCGACGGTCGCGGCACCTGGAGCGGCGGCCTCGGCGGCGCGGGAGTCGATCGCGGACACCGGCCGGACGCCGCGGCGGGCGCTCGGGTCGGGTGGCAGACCGACGAGCAATGCGACGGTGGCACGGCTCGCCCGCGAGCACGGCCGGGGCGAGCCGTTGATGTTCGTCGATCTCGCGGCTGTGGATCAGAACGCCAGGGTGGTCGTTGAGTTTGCGCGCGCGAATCGGTGGGCGGTCCGGCCGGCGCTCAAGGTCTTCCAGTGCCCACAGCTGTGTGCCTACATCATGGGCTTGTTGCCCGAGCCGCGTGGCCTGGTGTTTCATTTGCGGACCGTCGATCAGATCATGACCGCGGCGCCGGCAGGCACCGACCTGTTGATGGGCTACCCGCCCACGCGCGGCGAGCTCCGCGCGTACCTCGGCTCCGGGCCGCCGCGGGGCCAGCGCCGCCACCGACTGACACTCTTGGCAAGCTCGATCGACATCCTGCAGGAGATGGCCCGGCTGGCCAGGACGACTCGCCGGCCACTTCCGCTCGACGTCGGTCTGGAGTTCGACTCTGGCGAGGGACGCGGCGGCTTTCACCATCCGGCGCAGATCAGCGCCGCGATCAAGCTGCTGCGGCAGGAGCGGCGCGTTCTGCGGCTGCGAGCCGTGCTGTGCTACGACGGTCATGCGACGGCCGACCCAGCCGAGGTCTGGCGCCGCGCGGTCGCCAAACAGGCCAGCGGGTACTACGCCAACTATCTCAAGCAGCTGCACGCCGAGGGCGCCGACCTCTATGACCCGGCGACACTGATTCGCAACGGGCCTGGAAGCGCGAACTACAAGAACTGGGCGGGAAAGCCGGAGATCAACGAGATCAGTCCGGGATCCGCGTTCGTGTACGCCGGCTACATGGCGGCCGGGTTCGACCCTCAGGGGCTCACGTCGGCGCTGACGCAGGCCGCGCCGGTGCTCAAGGACGCCGGCCCATATCCGTCGACGCTGTTCACCGCCGAACCGCTGCCTCCGATCATCGGCGAGCAGTACTTCCTCAAGGGGTCGACTTGGCCCGATCAGGGGGGCATCCAACCTGCGTTCGTCTACCCGGCCGGCGTGCAGGACGATCAGCGCGAGGGCGGGCGCTGCATGGTCTACGCCCCACGGGGAGAGTTGAACACCTCCGACTACGTTCTCTGCTGGCCCAACCAGGGCGGCGACGGCATCGACTACTTCGGCGCACTTCATGCAGTTCGCACGGGCCGCGTCGTGGACGTGTGGCCGACGTTCACCCGCTGGAGCACACCTGGCCTAACTGCGTCGTGATCAGAGATGCCACGCCCGGTGACTGGGATGCGATCCGGCCTTTCTTTCGCCAGATCGTGGCGGCTGGAGAGACGTATGCCTACGACCGCGATATGGCGAGTCTGAGGCCAATCGCCTCTGGATGGTCACCCGCCGCGCGGAAGGCCATGGCGCGGAATCTGACCGCCGTCAATTCGAGCACTCGCTCTGGTTTGCGAAAGGCCTAGCCGACAGCCTTCAGGCCGACGCCGGCCGTCCGGCCGCGGCGCGCGAAGAACTCGCCTTCGGCCTGCCCCAGCGGCGTGGCGGGCGGCGCCCCGTGCAGGTACTCCGCGGCGATAGCGCCCCAGTCCGCGCCGGCCCGGAGTTGGTCCAGAACGACGGCGACGATGCCGTGCATCCGCCGGATCAGGAGCGTTTCGGGCGGCAGGGTGAACTGGTCGATCTGCGTCTTCATCGCGGCCCGCTGCTCGCTTTCGGGACGCTCACGGTCGCGGCCGCGACGGGCGTCGTCGGGCAAGAAGCGACGCTCACCTGGCACGGCGTACCACTTGATCGCCATTCGCATCAGGCTCAGCGCCCAGTCGGCGTCGACCGCGTCCGCCCGACTGGCGGGCAGATATCCGCCCGCGAGCAGGGCCGCCTTCAGGGCCGCCGCGTCCCCGTCGCGGACGGCGATGGCGATCGCCCGCTCGTCGGCGACGCGGGCGGCGTCGACGTCGCGCAGCAGGCCGAAGTCCAGGAAGCAGACCCGGCCGTCGGGGCATAGGAGATAGTTGCCCGGATGAGGGTCCCCGAGGGCGATCCGGTCGCGATAGAGCAGACCGAAGAAGAACCGGAAGACGATCTCGCCGTAGCGGTCGCGCTGCGCCTCGCCGGCCCGGCGCACGGCCTCGAAGCGGTCCCCCTCGATGTACTCGGACACCAGCACGCGCCGGGTCGAGAGGTCCGTGTGGACCCGTGGCACGCGTACGAACGGATGTCCCCGCATCAGCCGCTCGATGCGGCGGTGGTTCTGGGCCTCGAGCTCGTAGTCCAGCTCCTCCCCGATCCGCTCGCGTAGCTCCGCGGCGAGCGCCTTGGCGTCCAGCCCCGGGGCAAGCCGCTTGACGAGCGGTAGCAGCAGCGTCGCGTTGCGCAGATCCGTCTCGACCGCCTCAGCGACCCCGGGGTACTGGATCTTCACGACCACGTCGTCGCCGTCGACGGTGGTGGCGCGATGGACCTGGCCGATGGATGCCGCGGCAAAGGCACGCTCATCGAAGTCAGAGAACACGGCCTCCAGCGGCCCGCCGAACTCCTGTCGCATGAGCTTCTCGAGGTCGGCGAACGGTACCGGCGGGACGTCGTCGCGGAGCGCGGCGAGCTTGCGTTGCAGCTCGTCCTGCTCGTCCTCGGCAAGGCCGTCGAACTCGACCATCGAGATCATCTGGCCGACCTTCATTGCCGCACCGCGCATCTGCCCAAGCTGGTCGACGAGCTGGTGGACGAGCGCTGCGGTCCGGTCGCTTTGGGCCGCGGCGGCCCGCTCGGGCGTGCGGACGCGGTTGGCGGTCCGCATCCCGGCCCACCGCAGGCCCTGCCCGGTCACCAGCCCGCCGACCCGCGCCGTCCGCGCGAGTCGACCGGTGGGCAGCTTTCCTGCCTCGCGCGGCGGATCATCTGCCTGCGCACTCATCAACCGAGACTAGCGACACGACGAGAGGATGGTTGTCCCTCCCGCCGCCGGCGCGCGGAGGCCAAGCGAAGCACGACCGGACCTCGGTCGGGATCGACCGACCATGACCACTCGGCGCCCAGGCGCGCCGATCCTGCCAGCTGATCGCCGGTCCGAGCGGTTCACCGCTGTCACCATCCCAGCGCAGCACCGTCTCCCCCTGATTGCCGAGGCCGATCGCGCTCACCGCGCCCCCGCCGCCGCCAGCGCCGCCCGCCCGGCCACCAGCACCGACCGCTCAAGCTCCAAGGGATCCTGCAGAACCGTACCGTCGGCCGACGCACGCGGCGACACCGGCGCCCGACCCTCGCCGAGCACCCGGCCGACGGGATCGATGACGAGCGCCTTGGTCGAGGATGTTCCCTGATCGATCGCGAGGACGTTCACGGCATCAGGTCCATGCTCAAACCGTATCCGGGATGAGCATGCCAGCGCTGCTGATCACGACGTTCAGCTGGCTGGAGCGCTGCACCTTTGCCGCGATCGTCGTGGTGTTGCTCATCGTCGGCTCATGAGCGACTGATGTAATCGCTGGATGTCGGCGATGTCGAGGGCTTCGCGGAGGGGATTCAGTCGCGTCCCGACAAGGGTTAGGCTGACGCTTGCATTCGCGGTGACGATGGTGGTCGTTCTGGCGTTCACGGGCCTCTTTGTCTACGTGCGGTTTCGCTCCGAGCTGGACCGGACCATCGACCTCAACCTGCGGACGCAGACCGCAGCTCTGGCCCCTTTGATCGTCGGTTCCGAGGCCGGGCTCACCTCTGCGGTGAGCAGTCCCCTGTTCCGAGGGCACGAGAGCTTCGTACAGGTCCTCGATGCGCGAGGGCAAGTCCTCGCCGCGACCTCGGACCTTCGTGGCGGCCCGCTCCTGAACGGAAGGCAACTCGCAGCGACGCTGCGGCGGACGCAGCTGTTCACGCGTGGCCCGACGTCGCCGCTTACCGAAGGCTCACGCCTGTTGACCACGCCCGTCTCGACGAGCACTCACGGCCGGGTGGTCCTGATCGTGGGTGCGACGCTGGATGAACGCTCAGCTGCGCTGTCAAACCTGGCGGTGCTCCTGGCGCTCGTCGGCCCGCTTGCCCTGATCGTCGCGTCCGTTGCCGGATACGGACTTGCATCGGCCGCACTGCGGCCGGTCGAGCTGATGCGCCGGCGCGCGGCTGCGGTGTCGGCATCCGAGCCTGGGCGGCGGCTGCCGCTGCCGCCTGCCGATGACGAGATCCGGCGACTTGGGGCCACGCTCAACGAGATGCTCGACCGACTGGAGGAATCGTTCGCCCGCGAGAAGAAGTTCGTGTCCAACGCTAGCCACGAGCTTCGCACACCGCTTGCCACGTTGAAGGCAGAGCTCGAGCTTGCGCTTCGTCGCGAGCGCTCCGCGGACGAGCTCCGCGACGCGCTTGTCTCGGTCAACGACGAGGTCGACCGGCTCTCGGCTCTGGCGGATGACCTGCTCGTGCTCGCGCGCTCCGACGAAGCCGGACTTCCGGTCCGCCGCGTGCAGATCAGAGTCTTCGAGATGCTGAGCCGGCTGCGTGACCGCTTCGATCCTCAGCACACGACGATCACGGTGACGGTTCCTGACGACATGTTGCTGTTCGGCGATCCGGAACGTCTCGAGCAGGCGCTCGGCAGCCTGATCGACAACGCGATCCGCTACGGCTCTCTGAATGCGACGCTGCGGGCCTCGGCAACCGAGCGAGGCATCGAGCTGCACGTGCAGGACACCGGCCCAGGCTTCCCAGACGGCTTCGAGGCTCAGGCGTTCGAGCGCTTCACCCGCGCGGACCACGGACGCGCCGGGCGTGGAGCAGGACTCGGCCTCTCGATCGTGCGTACGATCGCCCAGGCCCACGGCGGTGATGCCCACGCGGCGAACCGGCCCGACGGTGGAGCAGACGTCTGGATCGTCATCCCAGATCGCTCGGCGCACGGTCAGTAGCAGGGTTGTCGGCCCTCGCCACGAGCCGATAGCCCACGCCGCGCACAGTCTCGATGCTGTGTTGCTCGTACGGCCGGTCGACCTTGTCGCGTAGGTAGCCGATGTAGACATCGACGACGTTTGAGTGCGCCTCATACTCGCTGTCCCAAGCGTGGTCGAGCAGTTGCTGGCGTGACATCGCCCTCCCCGGGTGACGCATCAACGTCGCCAGCAGCAGGAACTCCTTCGCCGACAGTTCGATCTCCTGCTCGCCTCGCCATACCCGATGCGTAAGCGGGTCAAGCCGGAGGTCGTCGACCTCCAGGACAGGCAGTCGCTCGATCTCACCGCGACGAGCAAGCGCGTGCAGCCGGGCGATCAGCTCACCGAACGCAAACGGCTTGGTCAGATAATCGTCGGCGCCGACATTCAGCCCCTCGATCCTGTCGCCAATCTCGCCCCGCGCGGTAAGCATCAGGATCGGTGTCCTGACCCCGTCCGCGCGCAGACGCTTGCATGTCTCCAGCCCGTCGATGCCGGGCAACATGACATCGAGCACGATCACGTCGTACTCGGACGAGCCGGCCATCCAGAGCGCGTCCTCGCCCTTGATCGCCACATCGGCGAGCAGCCCCTCCTCGCGCAGGCCCCGCCGGATCAGGCTGGCGAGCTTCACCTCGTCCTCGACGATCAAGACCCTCATGTTCGCCGTGATCAGTTCGGCGTGTGGCGCAGATCAACGACGCAAGCGCGGCGGCTCGTTCGAGCCGCCGCGCCGATCTGCTCCTGAACCATCGCGCCGCTAATGGTCAGGCTTGAGGTCGACGGTTTTGCTTTTGTCGACGCTGGTGCTCTTGTCCACGCTCGAAGTCTTGTCGACCTTCGGGTCACGACTTGTACCGTCCTTCGTTCCGGGCTTGTCGGGGCTCGCCGGGGTGCTCTTGACCACCGTAGCGTGAGCCGGATGCGACGCGGCCAGCGCGACGGCCGGTGTGGCGACCGCGCCGATCCCGAGTGCCGCGATAGCGGTCATCGCGGCGATCTGCTTGTTCCTGAGATTCATCATCGTGTTCTCCTTGGTTTGCCTGGTTGGCGTCGATCAACTGCAAACGAAGGTAACCGCGGCAGATGAGACGACCATGAGACCGCACGGCCCGCATGAGAACGCGATGAGACAGCCATCAAGGCACTTCCACAGGTCAAGACCGGCTGTGCCCGCGCCCCGGGCCACCCTCAGCTCAGATGAGCCCGATGAAGAGCCGTGTCCGGGTCCGGATCGCCCGCTCGCCCTAATCCAACTCCAGCGTGAGCAGGCGGGACTCAGCCCGCCCTACTGCCTACCCGTGAACTGTAGCCGGATTCGCTTGGCAAACCGCCAGCTTGGCGGATAGCCTTGACGGGAGCCGGGCGCCAGCGGGCCAGAGGTCCGAAATCCGGATGAGATCGTGATCGGGACCGAGCGTAGCGGGGTCGAGTAGTGGCTAACCTCCAAACAGGGCTGACATCCGGCAGCATGTTCGGGAGATATCGCATCGAGTCGTTCGTGGCTCGGGGCGGCATGGGCGTGATCTACAAGGCCACCCAGTTGGCGTTGCAGCGGATCGTCGCGCTAAAGCTGGTCGCACCCGAGCTGGCCGGCGATGAGGCATTCCGCGAGCGCTTCAAGCGCGAAGCCATGCTGGCCGCAGCCCTTGACCATCCCAGCATTCTTCCCATCTACGAAGCGGGCGAGATCGACGGCCAGCTGTTTCTCGCCATGCGCTTTGTCGCCGGCACGGATCTGGACAGCCTCATCCGACGCGAACGGGTCCTGACTCCGGAACGGGCGACGGCCATCGTCGCGCAGGTGGCAAGTGCGCTGGACGCGGCGCACAGCCGAGGTCTCGTGCACCGCGACGTCAAGCCCGGGAACATCCTGATTGCCGAAGAGTACGGAGAAGAGCGCGCTTACCTGACTGACTTCGGACTGACCAAGAACGTCGGCACCGCCGCCCATCTGACCAAGACCGGTCAGATGGTCGGCACGCTCGATTACGTGGCCCCCGAGCAGGTGCAGGGTGGAGCGGTCGACGGTCGGGCCGACGGCTATGCGCTGGCCTGCGTCCTTTACCAGGCGGTCACGGGGCAGCTCCCGTTTGATCGCCCCGCCGACGTCGCCAAGATGTGGGCCCACCTCAACGATCCGCCTCCATCGGCCGCCGCGGTTTCGCCGGCTGTCTCCTCGGCGCTCGACGCCGTGATCCGCCACGGGATGGCCAAACGGCCCGAGGACCGCTACAGCTCCTCGGGAGAGTTCGCTCGCGCGGCCCGCGCCGCCGCCGGGCCGATCGCCCCCGGCCAGCCAGCCCGCCCCGAGTTTGAGGCCACCCAGATCGACCCGACGTTCGTAGGGCCTGCACCGCAGGCCGTCGCGCAGCCGGCGACCGACCGCCCGAGCACCGGCGGGCGGCCCGAGGCGCGATCTGCGCTCGGTCGCGGTCGCGCCCCCGCCTATA
>CALAQT010000091.1 GCA_937888775.1 uncultured Actinomycetes bacterium
CCGCGGGCGGTTGGCGGCCGCGCGGGCGGCGGCGGCCGCCTGCAGCCGCGGCACGAACACGAGCACGTAAGCGGTGGAGAGCGCAAGCAGCACCGCGATCACGGCGATGGGAGCCGCCGAGAAGTGGCTGGCGTTCTTCGGGTCGGAGAATCCGGTCGCCAGGAACAGCCCGCTGAAGAGCACGACACCGAGGACGGCCAGGGGGCGGCCGGCCACGAGACGGAAGGGGCGCTCGCGGGTCTCACGTCGGCGCAGGATCAGCAGGCTCAGGGAGCCGAGGGCGTAGATGCCAGCCTCGATGGAGGCGCCGACGGCGACGAGCAGCAGCCACTGCCCGGTGGCGAACACGACGGCGGCCACGACCGCGGAGACGCCGGCGAGCGTCGTCACGGCCAGCCAGGGCACGGCCTTGAGGTTCAGCTTGGCGAACTGCCGCGGCAGGTTCCCCTCGCGGGCGGCGGCATAGATGAAGCGCGAGGCCACGAGGAACCCGCCGTTGAAGGTGTTCAGCGCGGTGAGCACCGTCAGCGCGAGCATCCACAGCTCGCCGACGGTGCCCAGCGCTGCGCGACCCATGAGCAGCTGGG
The DNA here is from genome assembly GCA_937888775.1 of uncultured Actinomycetes bacterium. Next base: position 588 of record CALAQT010000091.1, read on the forward strand.
GGTAGGTGCTGTGATGGAGCAGGGAGAACGGCACGAGATGGGTCAGGGCGAGGACGAACAGGGTGCAGGCCAGCCAGATCAGGAGGGGGGCGATGAACAGCGCGCGGGTGATCACGCGCGGTGTCCGCGCCTCCTCGGCGGTCGTCGTCACCCACTCGAAGGCTGCGTACAGGAACAGCGCGAACGCGAGCGCCTGGACCCCTGAGAAGGCGCCTTTGCCGAACAGGTCGAAGGGCTGATGGAAGGCACCGCCCACGTGGAACAGGGCGATGATCGACAGCACGGCGGTCCCGGCGAGCACCGTGTAGGTCACGATCGTCTGCACCCACCCGGCGAGGCTCACCCCGCGCAGGTTGGCGGTCCACGCCAGGCCCAGCAGGACCGCGATCCAGACGTAGGCGAGGGCTGCGGGCTCGTGCAGCACGTGCCGGACGGCCGAGCCGATGAGGAAGGCGTCGGCCGCGATCACGAGCACGACGGTGGTCATGTAGGTGAACGTCAGCGACAGGGCCGTCCTGTTGCCCACGGCGCGGGTGAGGTAGAGCCGGATGCCGGCGGCGGTCGGGTAGAGCCCGTTCAGCTCGGAGAAGATCGCGGCCACGAGGATCACGAGCACCCCGCCGATGGCGATCGCCACGGCCGCGGTGGCGCCCGGCGCATAGGCCAGTACGGACACCACCCCGAGATAGTCGATGGCGGCGAAGGCCAGGCCCGCCGAGGTGGCTGTGGCGGTGGCGGTGCCCACCGAGCGGCGCAGGGCCACGACGGCCGTGCGCCCACCCTCGGCGTGCGCCATCAGACGTCGGGCCAGATCACGGAGCTGATGGCGTCCAGGCGCATGACGTCCTCCTGGGACCCCTGTACCGTGATCTCGCCGCGCAGGTACTTCTGCACCGGGTTCAGGTCGCCCCAGAACATGTCGCAGAACGTCTCCGAGTGCGTCGTCACGATGAGGTCGGGCGTGCCGAGGTGACCCTCGGGGGTCGAGAGGATCTCGCCGCGATCGACCTCCATCGAGAAGGTCGTCCCGTTGTCCGAGCAGACGAAGTGCAGCGTCCTCGACCAGTCGCGCTGCATCTTGCGTAGCCGCTCGTTGCCGTTGCAGCTGCTCGTGTAGTCCGCCAGCGCCTCGGCCAGCTCGTCCCAGTCGGCCACGACCGCCTCAGCTCGCCGCCGCGCGAGCCGGCCTGCGCCTCGGTCGCGTGGGTGCGGATTCCTCTGGCCCCGCGCCCGAGAGCAGGTCCTCGATCGCGCTGTCGAGCGCAGCGAGCAGGAGGTCGATTTCCTCCTCCTCGATCACGAGGGCCGGCATCAGCCGCATAACCGAGGGCTCGTTGCCGCTGTAGATCGCCAGCACGCCGTGCCGGGCGAGGTGGTAGGACATCCGCGGCCCGAGCGAGTCCTCGACGTACTGGATGCCGGCCATCAGGCCGCGACCGCGTACCTCGGTGATCACATCCGGATGGGCGGCGGCGGTCGCGTGAAGCCCGGCGAAGAGCCGCTCGCCCATGGCTGCCGCGTGCTCGACCAGCCCTGTGTCCTCGATCACGGCGATCACCTCGAGGGCGATCGCGCACGCGAGGTCCGAGCCGCCGAAGGTGGAGAGGTGGATGAAGGGGTTGGGGATGAGGAACTCGCGGAGGTCCTCCGTGAACACGGTGGCGGAGATGGGCACGAGCGAGCCGCCGAGCGACTTGGCGGTGGCCATGATGTCGGGCACCACGTCGTCGTGTTCGCTCGCCCACCAGCGGCCGGTGCGGCCGAGCCCGGTCTGGATCTCGTCGAGGATCAGCAGGGCCCCGGCGCGATCGCAGGCGGCGCGGACTGCGGCGAGATAGCCCGGCGGCGGCATCACGATGCCGCCCTCGCCCTGGATGGGCTCGAGCAGCACGGCGGCGGTGTGCTCGTCGACGGCGGCGCTCAGCGCGTCGATGTCGCCGAATGGAACCTGGGCGAACTCGGGCATCAGCGGCTCGAACGGATCCCGGAAGGAGGCGCGCCCGCCGGCGGAGAGGGCGAACCCGGTATGCCCGTGGTAGCCGTTGACGGTCGAGATGATGCGGGGCCTGCGGGTGGAGCCCCGCGCGAGCTTGATCGCGAAGTCGATGGCCTCCCCCCCGCCAGTGCCGAACATCGTGCACGAGAGCTCCCCGGGCGTGATCTCCGCGAGCTTGGCCGCCAGTTCGGCCTTGGCCCTGGAGCAGAGCAGGAAGTTGCCGTTGTCGAGGCTGTCGACGGCGGCGTGGGCCGCGGCCACCACGCGCGGGTTGCGGCGCCCGACGTTGAACGAGCCGGCGGAGGTGAAGCAGTCGAGGAACCTGCTCCCGTCGGCGTCCCAGACCCAGGGGCCCGACCGTTCGGCCTCGATTATGTCGAGCCCCGCGGCCTTCATGACCCGGACCCTCTGCGGGTTGACGAACGTTGCGAACTGGTTGAGCGCGTGCTGCTTGGCGGTGCGGTCGCTCATCGTGTCACTGCTCCTTTCGGGGGCCGGAGCCCGTGATGGAACACGCCGATCACGGCCGTCAGTCTACGGGCCGGAGAGCGCTCAGGCCCCGCTCAGCCGCGGCCGAGAGCAAACAGGAACGCGAGCACCGCCTCCACGGCCCGGCTGCGGCGATCCTCCCGCCCGACGAGCACCACATTCGAGGGCCGTGCATCGCTGAGCGGGATCGTCACGACCCCGGCGTCGGAGCCGGTGACCACGCCGGCCACGGAGGCCGGCGCCGTCGTGATGGCGCTGCGAACCGCAAGTGAGGCGAGCACCTCCTGCCCGTTGGCGGCGCGGTCGACGGTCACGCGGCGGGGCGCCCCGCCGCGATGGTCGTCGAGGCTCCAGAATCCTGCCCACGCGCGCTCGATCGAGGGATGAAAGCCGATGAATGTCTCGTCGAGCACCTCGGCGACCGTCAGCTCGCTGCGCGCCGCCAGCGGATGGTCCTTCGCCGCGAGCACCACCCGCGGCTCGCGATAGAGCCACAGCGACCACACTCTCGGATCGGCCGCCGCAGGTGACAGACCGCAACATCCACCTCGGCGAGCCACGTGTGCGTCGGGCTGAGCGGGAACGACAGCTCCCGCTAGCAGATGTCGATGTCGGGATGCGCCTCTGCGAACGCCTTCAGGGGGCCCGGGCTATGCAGGCCCGGCGGCGCCACCACGAACCCCCGCTCGACCATGTGCCGCTGACCGCGTGCGAGGAACTGGGCGGTCGCTGCAGCGTCGGCGGCAGCGGTGACGGCCACACGGGCCTTCGCATAGAACGCCTCGCCGGCTGCCGTCAGCGTGACGCCGCGAGGGTGCCGATCGAGCAGCTTGACGCCGAGCTGTCCCTCGAGCTGAGCGATCGACTTCGAGCGAGCCGGCTGCGCGATGTGCAGCTTCTCCGCGGCGCGAGTGAACTGGCCCTCCTCTGCCACCGCCACGAAGTAGCGCATCTGGCCGCGTTTGAGCCCCATCGGAGCCTCGCCGCGCGCAACCCTCTGCGGAGGGGACGGCTCCGTCAGGTCGGGGGCCACGGGCTCCTCGGACATCGCCGTGAGTATCCCGCAGACGAAGGTGGCAGCGAAGGGCGCGAGGTGCGTGCGAGTCCCGGGCCGCGCGAGCCAGCAGCAAGGGCCCTGAAATCTCCGGCTGGAACTGGCTGCGGACGCGGCGCGCGGTGGCCACACCCGCAGCATCTCGGTCGTCATAAGGGGTAACTCGTCGCGGCCGGCCCGGAGGAGCACAGTCACCCACGCGGTATCGCTCCACAACCCCTTTCGTCCGGTACTGACCGAAAACACCAACTGCGTCGGCTACCAGACCTACGGGTAGACGAACGTACCCTCGAGCGTGTGGCGCGGCTCCGAATCGATCACCGTGAGCTTCGAATGGCGCAGCGGCGAGCAGGTGCCGTGACCGCGAAAGCAGTTCAGCTCGCCTATCGGGCGCCATAGCGGCAGTCCATCAAGAGTCCACAACGCGGCGTTCTTGGCGAGAAGGCCGTGCAGATCAGGGCCTTCTTCCAAGTACCGCTACCGGGATTCGAACCCGGGTTTCCGCCATGAGAGGGCCTCGGGACGGCCTTAGCCGCTAGTACCCGACGCTACCTTCTACGCCCCGAAACCGCCTGCAAAAAGGCACTTTCGCGCACCGGCCCGTGGCCCTGTAGGTACCCCTAGCGCCCTCTGTTTACCGTGGTGCCAGGGTCCGCAGGGGGTCCGCCAAGGGGCAGCTATGTCGTACGCCCTTCGTCTTTCCGTTTCTTGAGCGCCGTCTCGACGCTCGCGAGCTTTGCCGGGGCCCAGTACAGGTAGTCGAGGATGGTCTCAGCGAACTCCTCGATCAGCGGGACGTCGTCCTCCTGTACCTCAGTATCGGCATCGTGTGCGCCCCAGTTCCCCAGAGTCCGAAGCTGCGTTGCCATGCCGGCGAACACGTCGGGGAGCTTCCCAGCGTCGACCAGTGCCTGAATCTGTAGCTCAAGAGTTCGCCCTTTCGCACCCTGCTCGGCACACACAGCCTCCAGCATGCGCCTGATTCCGACCGCGTAGAAGCTCGGATCGATCGCTTTGACGCGATGCGCCGAGTCGAACTGGTTCTGCACCCGGGTCGGCAGCGCGTCCCTAGTCAGCAGTGTCGGAAAGATGCGTTCGAGCCGAACGTCTTCCTCTGAGTCGAACACCGGATCGACCCAGGTGTACCGATCGAGGGTTGGTCGGTCGCAGTTGGGGCATCGCGAGAGCAGCCAGTGGTCCTCAATCGTCACCTCACCGTAGCCTTCGTGCACCTCGGTCTCGCTCCGCGCCGTGCTGTCGCCGACCTGGACGAGAGTGCCTTGAAAGCCGCAGTGGTCGCAGCCCTCGAACATCGCAGCCACTTCTAGGCCGCCTCGTCCTTCGTCGCCCTAGCTGCGACGGACGCTCTGCCCTTGGCCGGAAACTCGTAAAGAAGCTTCAATAGCATCGCCGCGAAGTCCACCGCAGCGGCGGCATCCAGCCCGCTGATATCGAAAATCTCATGATTGGCGTCGTTGCCGATCTGACGAATCTCGTCGACCCACTTCTCAGTGTTCGGCGGTACCAGGTGATGGTCAACGAGAAACGTGACGTAAGCGAGAAATGACTCGCCCTCCGCAGCACCCTGAAGCACGGCCACGTGCATCAGGATCTTGCGGCAAACCATGACGGCGGCGTGGTTGGCACCCACGCTGACGCAATCACGAGCCTCCTGATAGAGCTTGGACACCTCATCGGGAACATGCTCAATTTCCTCGCCGTACGCTACGGCGGGCGTGACTTGCCCGGAGTTCTCGATGAGACTCGGGTATCCACAGTTGCTGCACGCTCGTAGCTTCTGCCCCGACGGGCCACTGCCGTCTTTCTGGATCCCAGGGTCAACCCCCCACCCTGAGGCTACTCGCCGATTGCACCACGCGCACGTGAACTCCACCGAGTCTCGTTCAGCCCATTGGGAACCCGGACGTATGTAGATTTTCGAGACCGAGCGTTGAGGCATCGATGCGACGCTAGCAAGCGGCGGGACCCTTAAGCATCGTCGCGCCAGTTGCCACGACGCGGTGCTTGCCAGATGTCAGGCGGCCGTGCGATAATCGCCTGGTCAAATGAGTCTCGTCGCCACCATCGTTACGGAATGGGTTGAGCCAGTCGCGACCACAATCTCCATGGTTGTCGGCACGGTAGTGATGCTTCAGACCGCCATAAAAAAAAATGCTCGATCCAGGATCCGGACGACATTTGGCCTTCTGGAGCCAAAAAGCAGCCCGTTTTGGCTCGCTGAGCGTTAGACGAGCCGTCTCGCGACGACCGTCGACGTCCCTAAGCCGATTCCTTCTAGTGAGGCGCACGCCTAGCTGACGGTCCAGTGTCTACATGGCGAAGGCCCTCGGGCCGACGCTCGTAGGCGCGCGTCCGGGGTCGACTTAGGACATGCCTGCAAGCAGCTCGTCCGGCCGAAGCTCGAGGGCAGCGAGCAACCTGAGGAGCGTCGTCAAGCGAACCTCCCGCACGCCGCGCTCGATGCGCGAGACCTGGACGACCGCAAGGCCTGAAGCGTGCGACAGGTCCTCCTGCGTCCATCCGCGCGCCTTACGGGCTGTACGAACGTTCTGGCCGAAGCGCGCAACTGCGGAATCCACCCGCCGGATGCTGCGCCAACTAGACCAACATGACCATGACCAACCCGGTAAGTTTCGCGGCGTGCCACGGTTCCGCAAGATCGCCCTGGCAGCCGTCATCTCGCTAGCGGCAGGCCTTTCGTCAGGTTGCGGCAGTGCTACGCCCACCGCAACTACGGCCTCGCACGCCGAAGAACGCGAACGCGCCGCCAACCCCGTTGCGCAGGCCGAGGAAACGGCCGCCAAGGAATACATGGACAACCGTATCTCCGAAGCGCAGTACCACGAACACCTCAAAGCAATCGAAGCTGCTGGCGAAGAAGGCGTGTGCGCCAAGGACGCCAAGCTGTTCCCGAACAGCTGCAATGCCGACGGGACCGTGAAGCACTAGCTACAAGTCGAAGCCCGTCGGGCGGCGCTGGTAGGCGCGCATACAGGTCGCCTTTCGCCATTCGCGTACGCCCACGCACGCCGCTGCTTGCCGTACTGCCAGAGTCGGGGAAGGTCCCGTGCGCACGGTCGAACGTGTGTTCGTGTGCCGCCGGTTCAGCCGGTACGCTTGCGCGGGTGTCCACCCCGCTAGGCGATAGCCCGCTCGACCGCAAGGCACGCGGCGCGTTCTTCACGCCGCCAGCCATCGCGGACTTCCTCACGCGCTTTGCGATTGCCAACGATCCAGCCGCACATGTCCTAGACCCCACGTGCGGCGAGGCCGTGTTTCTGCTCGCGGCGGCTCGGCAGCTCAAGAGCCTCGGTGCGTCCCCCGAGGCCATCGCCAACCAACTTTCGGGCGCCGACCTCCACGAGCCGTCATTGGTCGGCTCGGAACACCTGCTCAAAGACGAGGGCTTCGCGGCCAACCTAGTTCGCTCCGACTTCTTCGAGTTGCCAAGCCCCGACCAGATCGGGGACCGCGTCGGGTGGCAGGACGCCGTCGTTGGCAATCCGCCTTTCGTTCGGTATCAGGAGCATCGAGGCGAGACGCGAAAACGAGCGGCTGCGGCGGCATTTGCGCAGGGCGTGCGACTGTCTGGCTTGGCGTCGTCTTGGGCCCCGACCCTCGTTCATGCCTCCGCCTTTCTCAAGCCCACCGGACGGCTGGCCATGGTGCTCCCGGCGGAGCTCCTGACGGTTGGCTACGCCGAGCCCCTGCGCAAGTGGCTGCGCAAGCGGTTTGCCGTGGTCAACCTCGTGATGTTCGAGCGACTGCAGTTCCACGATGCCGAGGAGAAGGTGGTCCTGCTCGTCGCTCACGGCACCGGCCCTTGCGATTCCTTCTGCCTCATACACGTCGATGACGCTGACGACTTGGCCAACGTGCATCCTCTCGACCCCGTCGGCGCAAACCCGGCAGCCGAGGGCAAGTGGAGCGACCTCGTCCTCCCGCTCGACACGCGCCGCCTGTTCAACGGCGTCCGGGCAGGCAAGATGAGCCGTCTGGACTGCTATGGCGCGGTCGAGCTTGGCACCGTCACCGGGGCCAACGACTACTTCGCGATCACCGAGGCGACAAGGCACAAGTACCGGATCTCCGAGGCGCAACTCAAGCGGATCAGTCCGCCGGGGACGCGGCACCTGAAGGGGCTGACGTTTAGCCGCACCCAGTGGGAGGAGCTAAGACTCGCCGGCCAGAGGGTCTGGCTCGTGTGCCCACAACCGTCCACGCGTGCGAAGGGGCTTCTCGAATACATACGTGCCGGTGAGGAGCAAAAGGTGCACGAGGCCTACAAGTGCACCGTGCGCACCCCCTGGTGGCGTCCGCCGGTCGTTGCCGCGCCAGATCTGTTCTTCACGTACATGAGCCACAGGTATCCGCGCCTGATTGCGAATACCTCGGGGGCGACGATCCTCAACTCAATGCACGGCGTCCGGCTCAATGAGGACACGCCTAAGGAAGCGCGCGAGGCTCTGCCCCTCCTGGCCTTCAACTCCGCGACCATGCTGGGCGCAGAGGTCTTGGGCCGCGCCTACGGAGGCGGCATTCTGAAGATGGAGCCGAGCGAGGCGGCTAGCCTCCCGGTGCCGTCGCCCGAGCACATGAAGGCAGCTTGGAGGACACTCAGGGAGCGGCGCGGCAATCTAGACTTGGCTCTACGCCGAGAAGAATGGCAGCCCGTCGTGGCTGAGGTTGATCGCGTCCTGCTCACCGACGTCATGGGTCTTGCGAAGGACGATGTAGCCGCCCTACGCGAGGCGGCAGCGCTGCTCCGCGTCCGGAGGACTCGGCAGACTGAGGCGCATGTCGGATGACGCTGATGTTTTCTCAGGCCTAGACCCGATCCTCTCCGAAGCCGACCGGTCCTCACCGTGGGTCGCGGTCCCGGGCACAGAAGACGAGCGCACATTCTCACCTGACTTCGATCTAGCGAGACGGCTGCTCGCTATCCCGATTGGCGAAGGGGCGGCAGACGAGCAGCAGACTGGCCGCGTCGCTAAGGCTCTCGACGCCTGGATCGCGCACGAACTCCGACGAGCAGGGTTCCCGGCCAGCGCGGTTTGGCCGCGTGCGTCTCGGCCCCGAGTCCGTCCTGCTGATCTCGACTCGGCGGAGACAGCGGTCGAGACAGCAATGGAACGTCTTGCCGAGTTCGAGGAACGGTTAGATCAGTACGCCGAAGGAGCTCGCCAGAAGGGCTACAAGAAGAAGCCGCCATCCTTGTACCGAGTAGAGCCAGCGATCCGCGGGATCGGCAAGGCCCTCCCCGGCGGCGGATCGGCAAACATCTTGGGCCGCTTCTACGTCAAGCAGGTAGACGTGGTCGTAAGTAGCTGGGACCATGGCCCCGACGTGCTGATCTCGGGCAAGACGCAGTTCAGCAGCTACCTCAACAACAAGAACAACCGATACGAGGAGGCCGTTGGAGAGATCACCAACCTGCGCGATCGCCATCCAATGGCGGCCACTGGTTTCGTCTACCTCGTGCGCACCAACCTGATGGAAGAGCAGGGCGCATTCGCGTACCTGCGCGACCTGCTGATTCGCCTCCGCAAGCCGGACGGAGCGTTCGACGCCACCATGCTCCTTGTGGCCGACTGGGATGACGCCACACTCACCCTCTCGTCAGTCGAGGACGCATGGCTGCACCTGTCCGCGTCGCGCTTCTTCGAAGACCTGCTCGGCGCAGTAATGAGCAACACACCCGTCGACCTCCACCAAGAAGTCCGCCTGCTGCGACAGGGCGAGCCGCCTGGGGGTCTGCCTCCGACCGAAGGCACCGCTGAAGACTCGTAGGCCGGGCCTTCAGCGCGAAGCTCGTCGGGCGGCTATGTCGGGCCACTTCATCGTCCAGCCCCGTTCCGACGCCACTGCAGTCGAGGTCTGGTCGACACAGCGCCTAACACACGAACCCAAGGGTTGGCTCGTGGAGATGAGAACCGAACTGCGCAACGCCGTTAGAGCGCTCAGGGCGCATGACGAGACAATCCTGAGTGCGGTCTACGCGTCCACAGACACGAGCTTGTGTGATATCGAGAACGTCCTGATCTACAATGTGGGGCCTGCCTGCTTTGGGGCCGCGCGGCGTCCATCGGCCTGCACATTGAGCGGGCCTACCACTGCCCGCCGCCACCCCAGCCGCTTGCAGCCGGTCCTTTGCACTACGCGCGCTACGAGATCCGCACCGAGCACCCATCACCGACCTCATTGCGAGGGGGGGTCCGCACTCGCTGCCTGGACGGGAGTCGGCATGCCTCGCCTGACCGAAGCGACCAAGCCCTCCGCAGTGTGGTGCGCACTCCGCGACGGGCACATCGCCGGATATCAGCGCCTTGCTCCGCAAGAACCGTACGGCCTCTGGCTTGTGGTCGGTGTGCCGCCCAACGAGGTCGCTGCCCCAGCGAAGATTGTCAAGCCGCTCGTCGACGGCGTCGTTGCGGCTCTCCACAACCACGACGGGACCGAACTTCACGTAGTGAGCGAGCGGCTCGCGATTCAGCTTCCGGCGAACACGCCCGACCGGATCGCTGCACTTCTGAGTGATGAGCGCGCCGCTATTCTTGGGTCGCGTCGCCTGCTGTGGCCCCATGGTTCAAGCGTGCAATGGAATCCCGCAGACGACCTCTGCTCTGCGCTCGACCTCAGCGTCGTACCTAGCAACCGCTGGGAGCTGTCAGGTCACCTCATGTCGCTCGCCGGCGCATAGGCGGCTGCGCCGCGACGGTAGCTCGCCGCCTTGCCCGCCCTCATACGCGCGCGCCCTGCGCGCGAGGCGCCAGACCCCACGCACGCCCGGCACGTTCGCTCAGGGGGACCACCAGCACAGGGCAGACACTGAGGTCTCGCCGGACTGGGGCGGCCAACCTCACGTCGCCCGCCTGCAACTAGCGCTACCCTAGGCACAGGTGGCGCTCATGCAGCCCCGGCGGGCGCGCCACTCCACCAGCAGCGCCGCACTTCTTCGCAGCACCAAATCCAAACCTAAATCCAAAAGCCGCCGGGCGCATGTTCACTGGAAAGGTTTGGACGATGGCGAAGACGCGCATTGTGGAGGAAGAGGTGCTCGACGACAAGGACAGGCTGCTCACCCCTGAGGAAGTCTGCGAGCGGCTGAACGTAACGCGCCGGTGGCTGCGGCGTGCGGACGAGCACGGCACGCTGCCGCGAGTGAAGGTCGGCCTGCTGAATCGTTACTACGAGTCAGACATCGAGGCGTACCTTTCGGCAAACCGCGTCCCCGCCTCGCAGGCGTGACGTGGTTGTCAAGATACGGCGCAAGTCCGGGCGATCTAGCCAGCCGCCCGGACCCCGCCAAGCCAACACCAATGCCTCTGCAGGCACGGCTAAGGGTAATACCTCCCGCGTCAAGCAGACGGGCGCTTGCCCGGCGTGCGGCAACGAGACAACACTCGATGTAACTCCTGCTGCCTATGGGCGATGGTTTATCGGCTGCTACTCCTGCGAAGCCGAAGGCGTCACACTCGGCGACCTCCTGCGCGCCCTGGCGACGGCCGTAGGCGCTCCCGACGGTGGCTCCATCAAGGCCGAACCGCATCGCTGGCTGGGCGACTACCTCGACAGCGCCGCGACGATGGGCGGCGTGGAGGCTGTGCCGGACGAGGCGCTGCGGAGGGAATGGGCCGTCAATCTGATGCTCACTCCGCGTCCGCGCAGATACCTGACGCGCGAGCGAGGCCTCACCAAGCGCACGCTCCGCCGGGCAGGGATCGGATGGGACCGCGACCGTGCGTGCTTCACGATCCCGATTCGTGACGCGGCCGGTCAGATCGTGAACCTCGTCCGGCGGCCTCTCCCCCATGTGGACGGCCCGAAGTACAAGATGCTGGCCGGCAGAGGCATCCCGGAGAGGCGTCAGCTGTACCCGCGCCCTCTGCCGGAGGGACCGATCCTCGCGGTGGGCGGGCTGTTGGACGCGCTGCTCGGCAGGCAACACGGCCTCCCCACCGTCAGCGGCACGCACGGCATCGGCACCTCGCTCGACGTATGGCTGCCCGTGGTACGAGGCCGCGAGGTGGCTGCTATGTGGGACGTAGGCGAGGAGAACGCCATGACCCAGCGGGTAGCCGCCCTGGCCGCCGCCGGGGCTTACGCGTGGCCTGTGCGCCTCTCGCGTCTGCTCACCGAGGGCAAGGACCTCACCGACGCGCTCACCGGCGGCTACACCGCCGACGACATCACCGCGCTCATGCGCGCGGAGCGCAGGAGGGCCGGGCTATGAGCGAGAGCGGATACCGCGCATTTGGCGACGACTACCCCGGCGTATTCCCTCACCCGCATCCGGACGAGGAGCTAGTCGAGTCGCTGCTTCGCGCAGCGGTGCAGGTCATGGAGGCACAGCACTCCTGGCCGCTGCTTGACGACGCCGCAGCCCAGTTCCGCCGAGAGCCGGGGGAGGCCGATGGTGTCTAACCAAAAACGCAAAACGGTTCCGTACGACGTGAGTGGCGTGCCGCCGACACCTCCCTCGCGCAAGTCTCGTCTGATCGTGAAGACGCCCAGACGCCGCACGATTGAAGGCAAGACTTATGAGGAGGTGCCGGGCAGCTTCGCGGCGCGCGTAGGCTCGCGGCGAGTTGATCTGGTGCAGTTGATTGAGGATGGCATCCCTCCGATTGAATACCTGCCAGCCTCCGACGAAATGCTGCGGCGCGGTAAGCGCCACTACATAGCCGCGCCGAGAAAGGAGGGCAAGTCAATCGCTGTCCTCGCGCACCTAGTGGACATGGCACTGGCTGATGCCGAGGTCGTGGTGCTTGACCGTGAGAACGGGCAGGAGCTTTACGCCAGCCGCCTCGCCGACGTCATGACAGCGCGCAAGCTCTCAACCAAGCAGCGCAAGCAGGTAGGCAAGCGATTGAGCTATTACGAGTTCCCAACACTCAAGTCGGGTGATGCTGAGGACCTTGTGGAGTTGCTAGGCGCGGCGGACCTTGTTGTGTTCGACTCGCAGCGCATGTTCTTGAGCGATCTCGGCCTCCGGGAGGCAGAGTCTGACGACTACGCCTCGTTCATGGCGTACGTGATTGACCCGCTGTTTCGGGCGCAGGTGGCCACGCTGATCCTCGACAACACAGGCCACAAAGAGCAGACGCGCGGTCGCGGCACCAGCAGCAAGGGCGACCTCAACGAGATACTTTTCTCAATCGAGACTATTACCCCTTTTGACCTCTACAAGCGCGGCAAGATCAAGCTCAAAATCGAGGACAGCCGCATGGGCAACAGAGGCGAATGGACTATGGACCTGGGCGGCGGCTACTTCTATCCCTGGGAGCAGGTCAACACCGACACCGCCCCTCGTGCCGACTTCCGCGAGGCCGCAGAAGCTGCCCTCACCGACGGCAAGCCGCGAGGCATGGACAAGCTCATAGAGGCCGTGCGCTCCGGCGGAAAGGTGAAGATCGCCACACCTCACGCGCGCCATCTTCTCGGCGAGTACGCGAAGGACCCCAACAACCCCATCACGCACGGGCCAAAGGGCTATGAGCGAGTGCAGGCGTAGCAACGCGGTACGCCCCGCCCGTACGCCCACGCCCCTCCCTAGAGGGGGAGGGGCGGGCGTGGGGCCACGCCTTGCCTACGCCCCGACCAAAAAGGCGTGGCTAATGCCCAGTATTTGCTGGGGTTTTAGCCACACCTCGGGCTGCCCACGCCCCTCCACGCCCCGGAGCTACCCACGCCCGGCGTGGTTTTGGGGGCTGGCGGCGACCCCTGTCAGGGGTGGTGCAGGGGTGGTCAGAGGTGCAGGGGCGAGAAGCACAAAATACCGGCCAGCCCACTGTGGGCGCTCAGCCTCCAAGCACATGACCTTGGATTACATCTGCGCCACGAGTCACGGCTGGCCCTGCGCTACGGCCGCCGGGAGCCTGCCAGCGTCGCCCGCGTCCCGGCGGAACATTCCCGACCGCCTAGCTAAGGCGGCAACCCCTCACCCATTCACCCATACGCCGCTGAGGCTAAAGATAAATGTTTCACTTTTGGACCCTCGCCGGACCCTACAGGTGAAGAATCGAGCTATATTTCGCGTGCAGACAAAAGTCGGCAAAATCAAGACCAGGAGGCAAAGATGCCAGCAGTCAAGGAGTACAAGATCAAAGCTCTCACGTTTGACCCGAAGCTCGTCGCTCAGGTGATGCGGCGGAGGGCTGACGGCGAGAGCCTCGGCACTATCGCCAAGGCCCTGAGCGTTTCCCCGGGCAAGGCGGCGATGGCGGAGCTCGTCGGCACAACGGAGCGCGTGGCCATAGACGACCCCGCCAAGCTGGCAAGGCAGGTAGTCAAGGACCGCAAAGCCTCGGCCTCCTGGGGCCTGCTAGCGGCCCGCTACGCCGTTACCGAGGGCACCTGCCGGGCCGCGTACGAGGCGGCCACCGGCCAGCCCTACTCCGCCCTCGACTACCGGCGCAAGGCCGAGGTGGCCAAGCCCGCCCCCTCCCCCATCAAGCGCGCCTCCGTCAAGGCGACCCGAGCGCTGGCGAAGCAGTCCCCCGCCGCCTCCCCGGCGGCCAAAGCCTCGACCCCTGCCGCCGCGTGAGCGGCAGGGCGAGAGGAGCTACGGCCATGCGCTCGTGGATTTTAGGTGGAAATGGGAAGGGGGCGGTGGTTTCGCAATCGCCGCGAAACCAAATCAAAACGTCTAACCCATCGGAGGTTTGCTGATGCCCGGCCACGTGAGGAAGAGGGGCAAGCGCTCCGACGGCACCACCAAGTGGCAGGCCCGCTACACGGACCCCACCGACCCCCGGCGGCGCATTGAGAAGACGTTCCGCAACAAGAACGAGGCCGAGGCGTGGCTGACGCAGCAGCAGGCCTCGGTCCTGCGCGGCGAGCACCAAGACCCCCGCCGCGCCGACCGCCCGTTCAAGGACGCCGTAGCGGCGTGGCGCGAGACACGGCTCCCCTCCCTCGCGCCTAAGACGCGTGACCGATACGAGGACGTGCTGCGGCTGCACCTGGAACCGGAGTTCGGCACGGTGCCGCTCACCGCGCTCACGCGGGAGGTCGTGAAGCGGTACTTCGCCCGGCTACAGCGCGACGGCCGGACGGCAGGCCGCGAGCACCCTGGCGATCCGCTCAGTCCCGGCAGTATCCGCAAGATTCAGACGGTGCTGTCCTCAGTGCTCAGCGAGGCCGTCGAGATGGGGATGATCCGGGTCAACCCGGCGATGCGGATGCGCCTGCCTGCCCCGGCGAAGCGCGACATGACGATCCTCACGGCCGCCGAGGTGCGGCAGCTAGCCGACGCGATCAATCCGCACTACCGCGTACTGATCCTCCTGGCGGCGAACACGGGGATGCGTGCCGGCGAGCTGTGGGCGCTGCGCCGCAAGGACGTAGACCTCCTGCGAGGGGTCATCCAGGTGCGGCAGACCGTCAAGCGCGACACGGCCGACCCAGCAGCCCCTCCTGCAACCGTCGATCAGTACGGCCGCGAGGTCGGACCGCCCAAGAGCGGCAAGGCCCGGACGATCACGCTCGGCCAAGCCACCAAGAAGATGCTCAACGATCACCTCACCGCCCCGGCTCCCGGCGGCACCAGCCAAGCAACCGCCGACAGCCTCGTGTTCCTCACGCCGGGCGGCAGGGCCGTGCGGCATGGCCTCTGGATGCGGAAGATGTTCGCGCCTGCCGTGAAGACCCTCCCGGCGGACAAGCGCAATCTCCGCTTCCACGACCTGAGGCATACCTGCGCGAGCCTGCTGGTCGCGGCGGAGACGCCGATGCTCTACGTGAAGGAACGCCTCGGCCACGCCAGCGTCACGACGACGATCAACCTCTACGGGCACATGTTCCCCTCGGTGGAGGCCAGCCTCGCCGACGCGCTCGACGGCATGTACGAGGGTCCGCAGGAGGGTCTCGAGGACGTGCCTACGCCTCTGCACCCAGCAGGCACGGGCCAAGCCGCCTCCGGGGATTCCGCCTTCTAGAGGCGGTGTCCCCAACATAAAGATTCGTGCCCGCCAGCGCCCGGCGCTCCCCGCCCCCGTTGTCCGCCTCTTCCCTCGGCTCCCTGAGGCGGCCCGAGAGCGTCCTCCGCTGCCTCTGTTCAGGCGCGTCGTGTTGTGGGTCAATGCGCCTCCCAACAACGAAACAGGAGGTCATGATGCAGGAACTACTAGAGGCAGCGCGTGGCCACATTCTCGCCATGCAGGGCCAGATGATCAACTCACCCGGAGCTTTCGAACTGGAGGCCCAGGCCGTCGAAGCTCAAGTCGCGGTGCAGGATGGTCTAGCTGCCGTCCTGCGGCTAACCGCCGCCGTCGCGAGAGCGCAACACGCGTTGCTGTCGATCCTCGAAGACCTGGGCGACGCGCGACCCAACGGCGACACAGCGCATGATGTGCTCACGGACGCGGCGGAGATGCTCGGGTTCCCGACAATCGACTCCCTGCTCGCCGTAACCAAGACGAACGTGGCCGTACCCGCCTAGAGGCCCGGCCCGGCTACCCCGTCACCCTGGCGGGGTAGCCGCAGGCGTCTAAGCGCGCTAGTCCGCGGTTCGTTTGATGATCTGCTCGGCCAGCGCTCGGAATTCGTCCTCACTAGCTCGCGCTCTCGTGAGCTGGTTGGCGAGGATGATCTCGTCCTGCTCCATCTCAAAGATTGCCTGACGGAGGCTCTGGGCGTGAGGCACGAGGCTGTGATAATTCTTGAGCGTCCCCATCTCGACATCGTTTTGATCGGCTGGGTCAGCGAGGGTGCCTCCTTTGCCGTCGTCGAACTCCCGAAGCGGCGCGAGCAGCCCTTTCTCGACGAGTGCGGGGGTCTGCCTGATCCAATTCTGGAACGCCAGTGTCGGATCGCCTCGGTAAACGTTGAACTGCTGAGATACGTAGCCAAGGAGCTTCGGGTGACCCTCCTGCGTCGCAAATGCCAAGGCTTTCGCGACGGGATGCGCGTTCGCTGTGTGCCACTGACTCACCCAAGTCTTGAGACTCTGCCCGACACTGGGGAGCGCCCGGAGTGAGAACAGATCGGATGCCATCGGTACGACAAGGTAGTCCGCTCCGATAAGCACGGATCGGTTCATCGGCCCAACGTTGGGACCTAGATCGAGGAATACGTAGTCGATGTTCAAGGCCGCGCCGACCTCCGACCAAAGGCGATATGGGGCGCTCGTGATCCGGAAGCCGCGCTCCGTCCCGGCGAGAGCCTCGGTCC
Organism: uncultured Actinomycetes bacterium; assembly: GCA_937888775.1. Next base: position 17,321 of record CALAQT010000091.1, read on the forward strand.
ACGACGACGGCAGGATCTCCTCAAACGCGGACAACGTGATGTCGCCAGGCAGCAGCCACACTTGGTTCTCGCGCACCTCGATCGCATCGGGAACGGAAACGTCACCCGCGCCGCTTACGAGAGGCGCGAACGCGTGAGCGACAGTCATGCCATCGGCGCCGGGCGAGTACAGAGACTCGAGCGTCACGTCGTCGAGCGCGATAGCGGTCAGGTTCGCTTGGGCGTCGAAGTCAACGAGCAAGACTCTCTTCCCAAGGCGCCCCATCTCAATCGCAATGTTGAAGAGCATCGTGGTCTTACCGACGCCGCCCTTGTGGTTGAAAAACGCGATGCTCTGCATTAGCTTCCTTCTAAGTTTGTGCCGACTGTTACTTGCGTCGGATTTGGCCAACTAGCTTAGGGGGTGCGGCGGATGGCAACCTGCTGCGTAGCGCCCAAAATGCAGCCACAGCAGGCCCACGTAAGGCCCAGAGAAGCCCCAACCCTGCCTGCCCCCGCCCCGTGGGCCGTGCGGCTTTCCTGGCGGCTACGGCGCTCCTGGTGCCCTGCGGTGCCCGCTACGCCGGGGTCCAACCGGGGTCCAAGCGCCTTAGGTTTGCGCCGTAATCGGGGGCCGGGCAAACAAAAAGCCCTGCTAAACAGGGCTTTTCTGGTGGATACCGCTACCGGGATTCGAACCCGGGTTTCCGCCATGAGAGGGCGGCGTCCTAGTCCCCTGGACGATAGCGGCGCGCGATTGGCTGCCACGAGGCTAGCAAAGCGCGGCGAGCGGATCAGGGGGCGCGGGGCCCTTGCGGCACCCGCCGCGTACCCGTTCGGCCCAGACCGTGCGCGTGCGATATCTTCGCTCTCCCCCACGGGCACGCGGATGTGGCGGAATTGGTAGACGCGCACGGTTCAGGTCCGTGTCTGGGCAACCAGGTGGAGGTTCGAGTCCTCTCATCCGCACCATTTGATCGACGTTGGAACCGAGGCCCCCTAAAGACTGGGGGTCTTGGTCGCTGTTGGGCGCGGGGGCTTTGGCGCGCCGGGCCTTTTGGCGGCTGACGCGGGCGATGTGCTTGTAGATGGGTTGTGGTTGGCTGTCGAGGTCGTCTGTGCGGATGAGGAGCCGCTCGAAGAGGGCTTGGTTCATCAGGCGGCGTAGGTGGGGGGTGGCCGTGAGGTAGTTGGCGTGGCAGTTGTCGATGATGGCCAGGGCCTCGTCGAGGGCTGCGAGGGCGTCTTTGGATTCGAGGGCCGCGGACTGGATCCAGATGTTGGCCTGTGCTTGCTCTTCCTCGATGCGTTGCTGCTCGGCTTGTAGGACCTCATCGGATACGGCGTGGCGGTAGTAGAGGTGGACGAGCTTGAGCTGCTCGTCTTGGAGGGTCCGTAGTCGTCGGCTGTGGTGATCGGATTGTTTGCGTGCGGCCGCGAGGCGAGCGTCGACTTGTTCTGTGATCTCGCCGCGGACCGCCTTGAGCTGCGCGGGGGTGAGCTCGACGTTGCGGTAGTAGTCCTCGATGGCTTTCTCGACGTCATCTACGGCCATGTGGCGTGCTCCGCAGCTCGGACGCCTCGCTTGGTGGCTGAGGCAGCTGAAGTACTCGTAGACCCCGCCGTTTCCGCGGTGGCGTCCGTAGACCATCCGTCGGCCGCAGTGTCCGCAGAAGATCGAGCCCTTCAGGTAGTGGAAGTGCTTCTTGGTGCGATCGCCGGAGAGCCGGTGTGCTTGGAGGATCTGCTGGACCTTCACAAAGGTCTCCCGGTCGACGATCGCCGTATGGCGTCCGTCGCGTTTGACGCCTTGATAGGTCACGAGTCCGGTGTAGTAGTCATCGCGCAGTATGCGGTAAACGCCGTTGCGGCTCAATGGCTTTTCTGGGCGTTTCTGTGTCGCACGGGTGCGCAGGCCGGCCTCCTCGAGCAGGTCGCGCAGCGTCGTGATCGAGTGTTCCCCGGTTGCGAATGCCGCGAACGCGAGCTGCACAAGGCGGTAGCGCTCCTCATCGACCGCGACCGAACGAATCTCGCGTCCGTCGACGATCTCCCTGACGTTTAGGTAGCCGATGCGTGTTGGCCCGACTGTGCCGCCGTCGGCGAACTTGCGCTCCAGGCCCATCTTGACCTTCTCGCCGTCCCCGCGGGAGCGAAACGCGTTCACGCCGGCCATGATCGCGAACAGCAACAGTCCTTGGGGGCTGTCGTCGACGCGCTCGAGGGTGGACTCGAGCTTGCTGCCGCAGCGCTTGATCTCCCCGAGCAGCCAGAAGGCGTCTGTCTCCTCCCGCGCGACCCGCGAAAGGTCATAGAAGATGACGTACGTCGGTTTGAGCTTGGGGAGCTCGGCGAGCATGCGCTGCAGCGCCGGGCGCTTGGTGTTGGTGGCGCTCTTGCCGGGCTCGACGTACTCATGGGTGATCCGGGCCCCGAGCCGCTCGGCGTGCCGCTCACACGCCTGTCGTTGCGCCTCGATCGAGTATCCCTCGACGCTGGGCCCGGTCAGCTGCCCGACGCTCGACACCCGCAGATAGCTGATAGCGGTCGCAGTGGTAGATACAGCATCCGCTGCCTGCCCTGTTTGTAGCGTTGCTGCTGCTGGTGGCAATGGGGCCTCCTTTCTCGGTTTGCTTTGCTTTGGCTTAACCATTTTCGCGTTAACCCGCTGTTTTGGCAACGTGTTTTTGGGTGGGTGTGGGCCGATCCGGGATTGCTCCCAGATCGACCCACGGTCTCTCACTTCAGCGCATCCAAGCGCTCGCTGATGGCCTTCTTGCGCTCGGCCGCGCTCGCCTTCAGCGCTTTCGCTTCGGCAGCGGCCTCGGTGGCGCGCTCGTCGGCTGCCTGGACCTCTCGGTCAATCGCCGCTATCGCCCGCTGCAGGGATGCCCTGGCGTCCGCGAGCGCGTCCTCGGGGGTTGTCTCACGCCTGCGGGGCCTCGGGCTAGCGGTGCCGCCCTCGGCCTTTCGCTGGTGGCTGTAGAACGCTCCCCTGATGGAGTCTTTTGGCCTGTTCTCTTCCTCGGCGATTTTGGTGAATGCCTCGGTGCGGCTCAGTCCTTCCTCCATCAACGTGAGCGTCCTGGTGTGGATCTCCTGCGCCTTGCTAGCCATGGTGCGGTTCCTCCTTGTGTGAGATTGGATGGCCATATCGGCGGGCAGAAAGACCTTGGTCCTTCCGCCCACCGGGGAGCCATCCAGCCCTCACGCCTTCTCCCGTGCCGCTTGGTGTGCCCAGTGCGTGATCCGGGCACATGCCACATCGACGTACTCCGTCTCGCGTTCGATCCCGAGAAACCGACAGCCCTCAAGAACGGCAGCGGCCCCGGTGCTGCCGCTGCCGGTAAAAGGGTCGAAGACGACCGCACCGGGCGGGGTCGTGAGCCGGATGAGCCACGCCATCAACGCGATCGGCTTGACCGTCGGGTGCGGATTCGCCGCCAGGCGCGGCGACGTGCGCTTTCCCCTGTAGAGCTCCACAGCCCGTTTCGGCAGCTGCTCACCCCTCCCAGGGTCTAACGAATGGAGTGCTTGATGCCTTCACATTCCGATGTAGTTGTCCTTCCGCGCGCCCGAAAAGACCGCGGAAACAGCGAGAGCCACGAATCCTACTTCTCCCGCGATCATAGACCGCGGGAGTCAGCTTGGCGCGTCGCGCTCCGTTCTGGACGGCGGCTGCTCACGCCTCGGCGGCACAATCAACGACCTCGCAACCGCGTACGGCTCCTGTACCTAGCCGAATCAGGCGGGCGGCCTCGCTCGCGCGGCGAGGCATCTCACGGCTAGTCCAAGGCCGGAGCGCCTTATCTACTCTCCCCCTCGGCAGCAGACCGTGGCGCACTTCGACTCCAGATACTTCTATTGCGCTTTTGAGCCGTCACCTGCAATCAACGCATCAAGAAGCCGCCGCACGCGGTCCCCACGCGCCCCAGACGCCGAAACCCCGGCCTCCTTGCCGGAGACCGGGGTGGTTCGACCTTCGATCAAATGGTGGAGCCAACCGGGATCGAACCGGTGACCTCCTGCGTGCAAACCGGCCGAGCGGGACGCCCTGAAAGTCCGCGTTTGCAGGCTGGATGGGCGTTCTCGCTCGGTCAGCGAGCGACCGTTACAGGACGGGACTAGACGCGATTCGACGAGGTTGTGGCACCGGCAGACGCACCTGGTGCCAAATGGCCGCAAGTCCGGGAGACGGGGGCCGCTGTAGCATCGTCCAGCCTGTTGGGCGCCGTCCGGCGCCGCGTCCCACGAACGTCAAGGGGAATCTCATGACCCGCACTCAGCCCTCTCGCCAGCACCCCGGGTTCGGTCGTGTGAGACACCTTGCTCTCGCCGCGGCCGTGGCATGTGTGTTCGCGTCGTCAGCCGCGCTCGGCATAGGTGCTCAAGCCACTCTCGCCGCGTCACTTCGCTCGCCCTCCGTTCAGACGATCAATCTCGGTGGCGGTGCCTCTCCGTCGGAGGTCACGCGCGCTGCGGATGGGAGCCTTTGGGTGCTCGGGTCCCAGAGATCCGCGCCCGTGGTATGGCGGCTCGCTCCGTCCGGACGTCTACTCGGCACATATCCCCTCCCCGGCCTCACCGCGATCTCCCCTCGGCTCGCCCCATTGATCGCCCCTGGGAACGACGGATCGCTGTACGTGCTCGGGTACGGAACCGCGTTCCCGCTGAGTGGGTACGCGCTCGTGCATATTGATCCTTCTGGTGCCGAGTCGACCGTGGCGGTCACCTACCCGGCAGAACCCATGTCTCAGGTGTGGTTCGGCGGCCCGGTCAATGGCCTCGTGACCGCCTCAGACGGGAGCCTTTGGCTCGCTACGGAGGCGAACGGCGAGACAGCCGGGTACGCGGTTGCCCACATCAACTCCGCGACCGGCGCGCCGACCTGGCTGCCCCAGAGGTTCCCCACCCACCGGTTCTTTTCCGGGGCGCTGTTGCCGGCTCCGGATGGTGGCTTGTGGATCGCCCCCGAGGCGCCCCGTGCCGAACTGCAGGAGGTCAGCCCAACCGGTGCGCTCATGCGAGTAGCTACCCTCGCCGGCCGCGCCCAGGAGTTCACCGCGATGGCGTCCGGCTCCGGAGGCGTCGCCTGGGTCGCGGCGCGCGGGTACATCGCTCGCATTGCCCGCGGACGCGCGACGTTCTTCGCTCTTCCACTCGGCGGATGTGAGCAGGCCTCCAACCTCGCGAACGGCGCGGGCGGCAACATCTGGTTCCTCGGTAGCGGTTTCTGCGCGGGTTCGTTCAGCGACTACCTCGGTGTGATCACGCCTCGCGGGCGCGTCACGCAGGTTCCCTTTGCCGCTGGCGGCGTCCTCAACCTGAAGCGATCGCTTGGCCTTCGATTGCTTGCCGTCGGCAACGGCAACACCCTGTGGGTGATTGGTAAGTCGCCACGGCTGTATCGAGTCACCATCCGCTGACCCGCGGCTTGCCGCCTCGCCCGCTGCGTCCCGTTCTATCCGCTCCTGCGCTCAACACGCCAACCAACTCAGCGCCTGAGTGCCGTCAAAGCTTCCATCAGACGCCGAACCCGCCCACTGGTGTCGCCAAGCCGCGCCATCCCGGCCCCTGAACCAGGAGCCGGGATGGTTCGACCTTCGGGCAAATGGTCGTAGACCGAGGATCAAGGCCGGACCCGGGCACCGCGTCCGGCATGATGGCTCAGATGCCTGACATGCAATCGGCGGCGGTGCCAACCGGCCGACTCCGCGGTCAGGTGCAGCCGTGCCTGACGGTGGACGAACTCGTCTTGCGGCCCTGGCAGTCGACGGATGCAGTCGGCGTTGTCGAGGCCTACAGCGATCCTGCGATCCAGAGGTGGCATCTGCGCTCGATGACCGATGACGAGGCGCTTGGCTGGGTGAGGTCTTGGTCGGAGCGATGGGCCGCCGAGACCGGAGCGAGCTGGGCCATCGTGGAGAACGACATTCTGCTCGGGCGCATGGGCTTCAATGCGCTGGATTTGACCGCAGGTCTTGGAGAGGCCGCATACTGGGTTCTGCCTGAGGCTCGAGGACGTGAAGTCGCGCCACGTGCCTTGCGCGCCGCCACGGCCTGGATGTTCGCCGAGGTCGGCCTGCACCGCATCGAGCTGCTGCATGCGACCGGCAACGCCGCGTCCTGCCGTGTCGCACACAAGGCCGCCTATCTGTTGGAGGGCACCAAGCGCGAGCACTGGCTCTTCGCTGACGGCTGGCATGACGTGCACCTGCACGCTCGCCTGAACGACGAGCGCGACCCTGGCGCCGGCCACGGCTAGGGTCGCCGCCGTGCTCCCGGGCCTCGACGTAGCCGCTCTCCGTCACTTCTGCGAGCAGCATGTACCGCCGCACGCGCTGCATGAGGTTCGCACCGAACTCGAAATCTCGCGAGGCGCGGCGACCATCGTCGAAGCGCGCGCGCCGTGGCGCGAGGGCATCGGTGCGGAGTGGAGCCGCAGGGGCGTTGCGCGCCTGCGGTACACAACGAAGTCGGGGTTGTGGACGCTCTACTGGAGTGATCGCAACGAGCGCTGGCAACGCTACGACGTACTGCAGCCGACGCCCCGTGTGCTCGCGCTGCTCGACGAGGTCGACCGGGACCCGACAGGCATCTTCTGGGGCTGACGGCCCGTACTGGACCAGAGAGCGGCGGCCGGTCGACCGCGGCATCCCGCAGGTCGCGTCATCTGAGCTCAACGCTCGCGTTGGATGTGGGCCCAGCGGTGAAGGGCGCTCCCATAGGCCCACCTGTGGGCCTACCCTGGGAGTGCGAGTCCGCACGAGAGCGTCCGAAACAGCCGTTGACGACAGTGGTACGGCGCGTGGCACCCGCCGCCGAGACCGTGATTACGAGTGAAGGTTTAGGCCACGCAAGCGGGGTGCAGCCTACATCCGTCGCAGCAGCTCTGCCTTCTTGGCTCCGAACTCAGCGTCGTCTAGGACGCCAGAGTCGCGCAGTTCGGCAAGCTGCTTGATTTGCTTCGGAATGTCTACAGCTGGTTCAGTTCTCTGGGAAGCGCCTGAGAATCCGTGGTGTTCCGCGAGAGCCGATTGCACAGCGTCGCGAAGCTCCTCGAACGCGTGTTGTTGGAAGGTGTCGAACAGAACGGAGTTCTCATCGTCAACCGCGCTGGATGTCTGCCCGCCGAACTGCGATCGGCGCTCGATGCCACCACCGATGGTGAACTGAATGAAGCCCTTGACCACCGAGCCGCACGGCTTGAACTGCACCGCAGTCAGCTGTCCTAGGGGTATTTGCTTTTCGCCCTTTCCAACTGTAATGCGCGCTTTGAAGCCAGTGCGCAGAATCACGATCATTCGCCCATCGAACCGGACAGTTCCAGTGGACCCCTTGGCCTCGATTACGGCCGGACTCATGTCTAGCACCCTAGCTCACAGCCGCAAGGACATCGTTGACCGTTCGCGGTGAGGGATCACCGCAAGCACATCGTTTACCGGGTGAGTGTGTGGTTGCGCGGGCGTTTGCCGGAATGGAGCCGTAGGCGTAGTGGAGGGAAATGCCCGCGGCGCGCCGTCCGTGGGGGGTCAGCGGCGGCGTGGCTGGGGTAGCCGGGCGGTGGTGAGTAGCTGTCCGTCGGTGTCGCTGATGAGGAGGTTGTCCTGGTCGGTGAGCGATAGGTCGAGTGTGGCGGTGACGTACTGGTAGGCGCTGCTGTTGGGCATCGGGATGGCGCGGCCCAGGACGCGTAGTCGCTGGTCGGAGCGGATGAAGCGGATGAACTCGACCTTGCCGTCTTTGGGCCAGCCGGTGGGGATCTGCTCGGCTGCGCGTGGGGCACGCTTGACGCCGGCAGGGCTGCTCTCGTCGGGGGCACGCCCGTGGGTCGCGCTGTAGCGGTGCTGGGTGTTGTGGAAGCGCTCGAACGCGCTGGCGCGCTCGCTGAGATGCTCAAGGCCCGTGAAGCGCTCTTGGCGGAAGAAGCGCTTGTCGAAGGTGTCGTTGAAGTGCTCGATCGTGCCGTTGCGCCAGGGTTCGCGGGACGGGATGAACACCGGGGTGATGAGCTGGTGCAGGCATACCCGCACGACCTCGCCGAGGCCGGTCGGGAAGACGAACGGACCGCCGTTATCGAACTGGATGCGACGGGGCACCCCGTGGCGGCCCCACAGGGCATGCAGCCCGGCGAGGACCCGCTGATCGCCGCGGTCGGTGATGATCTCGATCCCGGCGTGGTGGGAGACCACGTCAATCTGGTTCAGGGCGTGGAAGCGCACCCCGCCGTCCAGGTGACGCGGGCCGACGAGATCGACCTGGACAACCTCGCCCTGACCGAGAGCAGTGGGCGCCGGGTAGGGCAGGCCCTTGGACATACGACGGCGTCCACGCCCCTGACGGCCAGTCACGCCCGCACGCCTCAAGATCTCCTCGATCGTGCGCCTCGGCGGCGCCGCCGGCCCGCCGAGCTTGGAGAGCTCCCACGCGATCGCCTCGCCACCGATCTGCGCCCACGGGTTCTCCGCCAGCCTCCCACAAACCGCGAGCACCCGCTCGGCGACATCCGCAGGGGTACGGTTCGCTACGTGCCTCGGCGCCCTGGAACGGCCGGCAGCCCAGCCCGGATTCTCGGGGTCATACCGGCCCGCCCACTTCGCCACCCACTGCCTGGTACGCCCCAGATCCTGAGCGATCGCCTCCGGCGACTCGCCCGCCAGCCGCCGCCGCGCCGCCTCGCGACGCAACACCGCCTCCGCATCCGACATAAACACCTCCACGCTCGCTCAACAAGAACGCGCGAGCGTCCCCACCCAAGCCCCGATGTCAACGATGTGCTCGCGGCTCAACAGCCAGCCACGTCAACGATGTACTCGCGGCCAGAGGTCAACGATGTGCTTGCGGCCGTCAGCTAGTATCGCGATCGTGGGTGACGTCGAGGCCGTCCCAGATCGGGGAGCTCTGGTGGGGGCCATGATCTCGGGCATGTTCGGTCTGGCGTGGACCCAGTGGGGTGCCGCGGGGGTCTCCGGATCTGCCTCGGGGGCTATTCGGGTCGCCGGGATCGCGATTGGGCTGGTCATCTTCTTCTTGAGCGCTCGCCTGCGGCGATCCGCTCTTCGCGACAGCGGATCGGTATCGAGTGCTCCTCCCACGGAGGGAGCGGGATCGTTGTTCTCGTCGCCGGCCTATCGACTCGTTGTGGCCCTGGAGGTGGTAGCCCTTCTTGGTGGGGCTTTGCTCCTCGGTGCGATAGGGCACCGCGAGTACATCATCGCCTGGTTCGCCACCGTGGTCGGAATACATTTCCTCGCGCTCGCCCGACTCTTTTGGGTTGGGTTCTACGGGTTGGGAACGGCGCTGATCGCTGCCGGGATCGCAGGGGCGATAACCGGCTTCGCCGGTGGCGGCTTAGGTGGCATCCAGGCGGTCTCTGGACTGATCGCTGCGGCAAGCCTGTTTGTCGCGGGCGGTTGGACCGTTGTGAGAGCGCGCGCCGGCGCCCACATCTGACCGGACAAGGGTCCGCAAACGGGAACACTCCGCCGCGTCCGCGTCCGCGTCCGCGTCCGGGCGCGAGCAGGCGTGTTGGCGGTCACGGCCGACGTGCGCGCCTTGGACGATAACCCGGCGCCTGACCTAGAGCTTGACCACGCGCTGCTCCTTTCCGCCGAAGGCGGCCACATTCACGAAGGGGACGACGCATAAACACCTCCACGCTCGCTCAACAAGAACGCGCGAGCGTCCCCACCCAAGCCCCGATGTCAACGATGTGCTCGCGGCTCAACAGCCAGCCACGTCAACGATGTACTCGCGGCCAGAGGTCAACGATGTACTTGCGGCCGTCAAGTAGCCACGGCGCAGCCGAACCATCGATCACCGGGGGACGGTCGGCGAGCGCCAGGAGTGCTGCGGCGAACGTCTCGGCCATCAGGTCCATCGCTACCTCCGGATTGCGGGTGCGCTTGAGCAGGAATGCGAGCACGAGCTCTTGGCGGCGCTCATAGAGCACCCCGAATGCCTCGCGGTCGCCCGCCCGGGTGCGCTGGAGCAGCTCGCCGTCACTGATCGCGCCCACGGGTCTCGCCACGTCATCCATAACGATCCAGCCCTCTGGTTTGTGACCGCATGGCCGCCATCTTCCAGGACCACCGCCTCTCGTCGTCTCTGGATCCCGGGCGTTCCATCCGCGCGCCTCGATGGCCGTCGGCTATGGCGCCGGCAGCAGCCCTGGGCGAGCTTGTTCGTAAGCAATCCTGCGCTTGATGAACTGTGCCTGCGCCGGCAGCGTCGCGCGTAGGCTCGCTCGCATGGCGGGCGGCAGCGCCGGATCGTGTTCGTCGAACGCCTCCTGCCGGTACACGTCCTGGAGTCGCTGGCGGGGTGTCGATGTGCGCACAGAGTGCGATGCGAACCCGAGGATCGACTGGGTGATCGTTTGGCCGTCGCGCAGGAGGATCGTCGCGGTTGGATTTGCTTGGTAGAAGACGCCGGGATAGACCGCGATGATCACGTGGCGGGGGCCGCTGGGGCGGAGTGTCCGCACATCGGACGGTGTCGTGAGCGTCACCGAGACGACATCGGGAAGCGCGATGCTGGTGATTACTGTTCGTCCGGGAAGGGTGCGGCGCTCGATCTCGGCGCGCGTCAGAGGCGCGACGTGTCCCGCGATTCCTTCGTTTTCTTCGACGCGCTGTTCGTGAAACTGGACCTGCGGCGTGCGGCCGAGCTGGAGCCCGGCACCCTCTTCAAAGAACCCTGGCCCGTCGGTGACGGTGCCGCGTGCTTCTTCGATGTCGACGATGCGCCCTTCGACGATCCGCCCGAAACCGTTGAAGCTGCTGCCGCGCTCCGCGAACCCCCACGGCGCTCCTCCGTCGGGGTCCGGTGCGCGTGCTTCCGGCCGCAGGCCAGGCCCGCGCTGGGACATCCCGCCGCGAGCGGGGAGCCCGTAGGTGCGGCCGTCCAGGGTGTAGGCGAGGTGTAGCCGGTTCGCCCAGTAGCGGCCGGGCAGCACGATCAGGAACGCGTCGTTGGCGTCCACCGCGAGCGCCCGTGGAGCTCCCGCTCCGATCAGCAGCGCGTGTGTCGAGCCGATCGGAGCCTGGCCGCTGACGAGGGTGCGCACGACCTTGGGGCTGTATGCGTAGGGGTCGGCGAGATAGCTTTCGACGCTGAAGTGCGTCGCATTTCGCGTGAGCACCTGGGTGCTGTTGCATCGTTCTTCATCTGAGTCGCTGGTCGGATGCCCGGGGGGGTTCAGAGGGACCGAGGCAGCCCCGGTCCGGGGGAGCACGAGGCCGCCTTTGTCCATCACGCCGAACTGGAAGCAGTACTGGAGCATGCTGTGCCCTGAGGCTGTGGAGCCAGAGGCGTGCAGTATCGAGCGCCAGCTGCGCAGCACCCACGGCGGCCCGCCCGCGGGGTCGCGCACCTGCACGGTTTCCCTTAGCGTCGCTGCGATCGGCGTGCCCTCCGAAGGCGGGGTGATCTGCGCCACCGGGACAGGTTCCCTGTACGCCGGGACAGGCGGTTCGACGAGCGGTCTGTTTGTTCGCCATTCCAGAACGTTCGCCGACCGGGTGTATCTGACGGTGCTGCCGTCCTTCAGGTGTGCGGTCAGTGTCAGCGACCCCGGGTCCACGTGCCCGTCGAGCACGGCCATGAAGACGCCTCCATGGGGGTCTATCTGGATCTGGCGTTCGGGCCCAACGCCGGTTAGGGAAAGCGAGCTCACGCGAGGCGCGGCTGCACCGTAGATGAGCGTGCGAGAGGGGTTGTTCCCCCACGGGAATCCGCTGCTTTCGCCCTGGCCGGCGACGAAGCGGCGCATGAGGACGAAGAGTGGGTTCGCGGCGAGCCGTCCGCAGATCTCCGGCGTGTTAGCTGTGTCGCCGAAGAACGGGTTGGCATGGTTCAGCACACGGCTGGCCTGCACGCAGTTCTCATCCAGATGGGCGTTCTGTTCGAGGTCGGCTCCGCCGCTGACCTGCCACGGCGCGCCGCCCTGCGGGTCCGGGACTTCAAGCGACGATGACTGGGCAAACGCCACGGTTCGCGTGGTGCCGTGACGGCCCACGATCACCAGACGCGGACGAACATCTTCGACATAGCCTCGATATACGGCGATAAAGCTCCCGTCAGGCCCGAGCGTCAGCGCGCGTGCGCCTTCCGGCCCATACGCGGTCACCGACCTGGTGCCGGCTCCCGCGACGCCGTTGACGACGGTCCTTGCTTCCATCGAGCTGGAGCCCGAGAACACCCTCGCACCCGCGAGGACTGGCCCGTCAACCGCATCAAAGCCGCAGACGTCCACGCCGCCAAGCGGCAGCACCCTGAAGACATGGTCGAGCCCCACGATCCCGAACTGACCGTTGAGTACCTGGCCAACCGCGGTGCATGTCTCCCCCGAACGGCTGCGAGAGAGGCGCAGATCCCACGGCGGAGCACCCGCCTGCGGATCAGAGACATCGAGCCCCGCAAGATGCACCGTTGACGGGAGCGGAATACCGCCGGACTCCAGGTCCTGGGCCCGCGGCGCCGGCAGCGGCGAACCGGATGAGATGAGCACGGCTGCCGCGGCTGCAGCCACGAGCACCAGAAGGACAACGATCATCGCTAGAAGACTCAGCCGGCGCGGCCCGCGGACCGGGCGCGTGCGGCTCGCGAATCGGCGCCTGGCGGCGCGATCCAGTTCGACGCCGAGCTCGTCAAGGACACGGACCCGCTCGTTCACGATGACCCCTCCCCCGCCGCCCGGTATGGCTCCAGGGTTCTGGCGAGCGCTCGCAGTCCACGGGAGACCCGGGCTCGGGCGGCCTGCTCTGAAACCCCGAGTGTCGCTGCGACCTCATCGTACGGGCGCTCTTCCACCACCCTCAGATGCAGGGCCTCTTGCTGCTCGCTGCTGAGCAGCGACAGCTCGCGCCCGAGCGCGGTCCGCAGCTCGCCGAGCCCGGCGCGCTGCTCGATCAGCGCAATGTCCTCAGGGCCGGCCTGGGGAACATCGATACCGAGCCGGGCCACGACCCGGCGCTCAACGCTCGCGCGGCGCAGATAACGGCCAAAGCGCCGTGCCGCAACGGTGAACAGCCACGCTCGCCGTTGCTCATCGGCCAAGCCCGACAGCTTCCGCCATGAGGTCAGCGCGATCGCGAAAGTCTCGGCCGTCAGTTCGAGGGCGACCTCGACGTCGAGGGTACGCCGGGTTAGAAAAACCAGCACCGCTTCGCCCTCCCGTCGATAGAGCTCAGAAAACGCATCGGCATCGTCCATCGGGCATAGAGTGCCGCGAACGCCCAGATCTGTGACGCACGGCGCCTCACGCTGCGGTGGATGAGCGTCACCCTGCGCGCTGGCGATCCAGACAGTTCTCGTGGCGTGTCCGGACTGCGAGCCGATACGGGAACGCGAGCGGGCAGTCGCGTTGTCCGCGAGCCAAGCGTCGCCACTCGGCGATCAGCAGGCCCACCAGGGTCTTACCCGATCCGGTGGGCAACTCAAGAGCAACGTCGCCGTGGTCGACATGATGCTCAGTGGCGGACTGCCGTCAGAGCTTCGATCAGACGCCGGACCCGCCCACTGGTGTCGCCAAGCCGCGCCATCCCGGCCCCTGAACCAGGAGCCGGGATGGTTCGACCTTCGGGCAAATGGTCGCGTCCTGCGGACATCTGACGAATCGGCCACCGCGAGCACCTCAGCCGGACGGTGAGGCATCATCCTCTGCGTCCTCGCTTGGAGGAAAGCCACCTGGCGGCTCACCGAGCTTTCGGGCACGCACGCCCTGGTAGACGTCGACCGGCGTGTAGGACATGGCCGCGTTGAGCAAGTCCTCGAAGAACCGTGGAAGCGCGAGGGAGGGTGCCGGATCTTCGACGGTGCTCAGAGCCAGCGTCTCGTCGTCCCAATCGGCCACGAGTAGCACCGTGGCGTCGAACGGGCCATCGGGCCGGCGTAGGCGCACGAGCAGATCCCGCAACAGCTCGAAAGCGCCGCCCTCGAAGACGTTGGAGCGCACAAGGTAGGCGAAGCCCATCGCCGCGAGTGGATATCGGTCACGCAGATTGTGCGCCTCGCCGATGGCCTCCAGTGTGGCAGGGCTCGGTTGCGGTGGTGGTGTGAGCGGTAGCTCATGCCGTAGGCCCACTCTCGTGCCATCGTCTGGTGGAAGCGCTCAACCTTCCCATTCGTCTGGGGCCGGTAGGCCTGGGTGCGTAGGTGCTTGATCTCGCGGACGGTGAGCAGCTCCCGCAGGGACTGGTTCTTGACGTAGACCCACGCGTTGTCTGTCATGAGGCGCTTGGCGTGGATGCCACGCGCGGCGAACCAGTCGAGTGCTCGCGCGGTGAACGCGGTGACCGTTGCTGCTCGTTCATCGCTCAGCAGCTCGACGTAGGCCAGGCGGGAGTGATCATCGATGACTGCGTGAGCGAAGTCATAGCCCGAGCCCGCACGTTTCTCAGCGCCCGTTCTGTCGCGAACCCCGGTCACGGCATGACCTGGACGCTCAAAGCGCGCATGGCGGGCGGTGTCCATGTGCAGCAGATCTCCAGGGCACGGCCACTCATAGCGTCTGGCGGGCTCACGCGCAGAATGCGGGATCCGAGAGAGGCCATGACGATGCAGCACCTTCCACACCGTCGAGTGAGGGTGTCCGGTCCTGCCGGCCACAAGCCGTGGTCCCCACCCGGTGTGCCGCCTGGCTTCACAGATGCGCTCCTGCTCGATCGCGTCCAACAGTCGCGGGCTGCGCCGAGGACGGCTGGAACGGTCGAACAGCCAGACACCCGAAGCAAGCTCGCCAACGCTGGCATCCAACCGTCGATGCCACCAGCGATGAGCTGTCGCCACCGAGACACCGAAGCAGCCAGCGGCCTCTCTCAACGTCATCCCATCCATCACCGCCTGCGTCAGCGCCAAGCGCCCAGCCGGTCCGAGCTTCGCTCTACCGTGGATCTGCATCCGGGTCCTCCCAGACTCGTGAGTTTTCGTAGACACACAGCCTGGGGTGAGGCCCGGATGCCTCCTCAACCGTTCACAACGTCCGTGGGCACGTCACCTAGCGCCTCCTCTCTCCGCCACGGGGCGGTAGTCAGCCTGCTGCGGGCCCCCCCAACCAGCTGTACGACACCCGCACAGCCTGGATGCGGGCCTTTGAGCGCCGCGACACCGGCTGCGCGCTCTAGCTGGCTACGCCTTTGGCTTGCCGGCCATCCGCAGCTTGATCTGCGCGACGACGCGCCAGTCTCGCGGCAGTTGTGTTCGGATCCAGCCGGATTCCATCGCGCGACCGTAGCGATCGCCACGGCCATCGGCAAAGCGTACAGTTGCCGCGGGCTTTGACGTGACCCGCTCGGCTATCGTCGGGACGGGCTCCGCGCATTGGAGGTGTGAGCGATCGAGCGAGGTCGAGGACTTGCGATTGCAGCGGCAACGGTTGTGCTGGTCGGCGCGGCGGTCACCGTCGCCCTGAGCGGGAGCCAGCCGGCGCGCAGAGCGCCGAAGACGACTCGCCGTCCCGCAGCGAGGACGGTGACCCCGTCTCCTCCGAGGTCGCGCGGCCCGTTCGCCGTCGGCTTGCGGGTGCTGCGCCTCGTCGACCACAGCCGCCTGATCGGCGCCGAGCCCCGCACGCTCGTGACCGTGGTCCGCTACCCCGCGGTCGGTGCGCCGTCCGCCAGGGATCTTCCAAACGCCCAGCCCGAGCGGACAGGAGGACCGTTTCCGCTCGTCGTCTTCGCGCACGGCTACCGGCTCGCACCGTACACATACGCCCAGCTGCTGCATGCGTGGGCGCACGCCGGCTATGTGGTCGCCGCCCCCGCGTTCCCCCTCACGAATGCCGACGCGCCGGTTGTGGACAGATCGGACCTGATCAACCAGCCGCAAGACGTGCGCTTCGTGATCTCGCGGCTGCTCGCCCAGCGCGGCGCGCCTCTCGGCGGTCTGATCGATGGCACCCGCATTGCGCTCGGCGGACACTCCGACGGGGTCGATAGCGCGCTCGCCGTTGCCTACAGCAAGCTCCGCGATCGACGCGTCCGCGCGGCGCTCGGTTTTTCGGGAGCCGAGATATCCGCGTTCACGGGCTTCAGCGGCTCCCCGCGCGGCGTGCCACTGCTCGCCGTCCAGGGCACCGCCGACTCGGTCAACTCGCCGAACGGCACCTACTCCTATTTCGCCGACGCCCCGCGCCCGAAGTACCTGCTGATGCTGCTCGGAGCGGAGCACACGGCGCCGTACCAGGACGAGCAAGCGCATCTCGGGATCGTCGCGCGTGTGTCGACGGCGTTCCTCGACAACTACGTCAAGGGTGACGCCGCCGCCGGCCGGCTGCTTGCGGCGCTCGGCTCGGTCCCCGGCCTCTCAACACTCCAGATCGACCGATGAGCACCAGCGCCCCGGCCGCTGACAGCCCGGCCGCTCGGTGCCCCTCCGGCGAGTCGAGGAGGAAAGGCGTGCTTGACGTGGAGCGCTCGGCCGAGCTGTAGAGACTGCAAAGATGGTGGGCGTAATGTCCTCTGGGCAAAGCGCCGCGCGCCGGCGGACGATCAGGCGTCGCCGGGCGGTGGCGCTGGCCGTGCCGATCGCGCTGATCGTGATTGTCGCGCTCGCCAGCGGGCGGCACGGCGATAGGGCGCCGGCGGGCGCCAACCGGCACGCGCAGCAGGGGGTGCTGGCCGCACGCGCCCAGCGAGCCCCGGGCGCGAGCGTTCGCGGGCATATCGGCGCCGATGCACCGGGAGGGCTGCGGCCGGGCTCTGATCCGAGCGTCCTGCCGGGCCCGGTGCTGATCGCCGACAGCGACAACAACCGCCTGTTGGAGGTGAGTCCGGACGGACGGGTGCTGTGGCGGTTCCCCGCCCCCGGCGACCTCGCTCCGGGCGAGACGTTCCGCGTGCCCGATGACGCCTTCTTCTCGCCTAACGGGCATCAGGTGGTCGTGACGCAAGAGGACGATTTCGTGATCAGCGTGATCGACCTCGCGAGCCACCACATCGTCTACCGCTACGGCCACCCAGGCGTGCCGGGCTC
Organism: uncultured Actinomycetes bacterium; assembly: GCA_937888775.1. The sequence continues at coordinate 34,274 of CALAQT010000091.1, forward strand.
GGAACCCGGCTACCTGAACAACCCCGACGACGCCATACTGATGCCCTCGGGAGAGATCGTGTCTGCCGATATCAAGAACTGCCGGGTGCTCGTGATCCGCCCGCCCGCCCACCGGCCGCTGCGCCAGCTCGGCGTGACCGGCAGCTGCGAACATCAGCTCGGCGTCTCCTACGGCAGCCCCAACGGAGCGTTCCCGATGGCCAACGGCGATACGGCGATCACAGAGATCAACGGCGACTGGCTCGACGTGGTCGCCCCCGACGGACGGCCCGTGCTCGCCACCCATCCCCCCGGCTTCACATACCCGTCGGACACGAATGAGGTGCGCCCGGGCCTGTTCCTGTCGGCCGACTACACAAGCCCCGGGGCGATCGAGACCTTCACGAGCGACGGCAAGCTGCAGTGGCGCTACGCGCCCACGGGAGCGGCGGCGCTGAACCAGCCCTCGCTGGCCGAGCCGCTCCCAAACGGCGACATCCTCGCCAACGACGACAAGAACAACCGCGTGATCGTGATCGATCCGCGCACGAACAAGATCGTCTGGCAGTACGGCCACACCCACGTGGCAGGCGCAGGCGAAGGGTTTCTCAGCGACCCCGATGGAGTCGATCTCGCGCCGCCGTACTCGCTGGCGTTGCGCTTCGCTGGCACGTCGCGGGCCCCATGACGCGCTCATTGGTTATCGAGCTGCCAGCTCAGCGCCTGAGCCTGACCTCGAGGATCTCGCGGTGCGTTCGGCCCGCCCGGTCGGCCCCACCCGCGAGGATCAGGGCCTGGCCGCTCTGCACGGCCGCGAGATCGGACAGCGCCAGCGGCAGCGCCCCTGCGGTGGTGACCACTCCGGTGGGCGAGATTGCGAGGATGCTGCGCCTCTGGCTGCCGGTGTCTTCGCCGCGCCCGCCGATCACCAGCACTGTGCCGCCCAGCGACGCGCCCGCGGCGTGGGTCACCGGGAAGGGCAGGCGGGCGAGCTGACGCACGCTGCCGTTCAGCGGGTCGAAGCGGTAGACGTCGCGGCTCGCCTGCACTCCGCTCGTGCCCCCCGCGATCACGATCTGGCCGCCGACCTGGCCGACGGCCGCATAGCGCAGCGGCTTGGGCAGCGTGCCGACGATTCTGGGAGTCCCGCCGGGTCGCCAGGCGAGGATCGTGCGCAGCGGTTCCTGGCCGGTGTAGCCGCCGACGATGTAGACGACGCCCGCGATCGTGATGCAGGCGACGTCGGAGGCGGGCGTCGGCAGGGAGCCGGCCGGCGCGGCCGGCCGGCTCCCTGCCACCCTGAGGATCTGCGAGAAGGACACCTGCTGGCCACCGCCGAAGACGTAGACCGCGCCACCGACCGCGCTCGCGCAGGCGTCGTGCAGGGCGGTGGGAAGGGTCGCGACCCTCTTGGCCGTGCCGCCTTCGATCTGAACTACGTCCGCGACCGAAGCTTCGGCGCTGTCCAGGCCGCCGATCAGCAGGGCGCCGGTCCCCGCCACGGGAGCGGCCGCAGCGTCCTGTACGGCGGTCGGCAGCTGGCCCGCGGCTGACACGACGAGGTGCACCCCTCCTGAGCCATGCGCCGACGTTCCGGCAGCGGGCATGCGCCCAGTGCCCGCGTGGCGGTTCGAGCTGCCGCCCGATGCCAGCCATCCGAGCAGTGCGACGAAGGTCGCGAGCGCCAGCGCGGCTCCCGCACGTCGTTGGCGCCTCCTGCGCTTACTAGCAAGGCGCCGTCGCGCCACCCGCTCGGATCCGGGGGAGCTCAGACGCTCACCGCCTACGGGTGTACCACGGCCGCATAGTCGGGCGTGCTGTCTGCGGCGATCGGGACGAAGTCCATGCCGTCCGGTGTGTTGAGATGCCCGGCCGCGGTTCCGGGATTGTCGGTGTGACCGTATTTCCACACGATCCTGTTGGTGCGGGGATCGATGATCACGACGCGGTGGCGATAGTCGTCGTTGACCGCGACATCCCCATTGGGGAGTCCCATCGCCAGTGAGGGATGATCGAGTCGGCCGTAGCCGTCCGCGGGTCCGTAGCGCCACAACACCTTTCCGCGTCGGTTGATGATCAGCACGTGGCCGGGGTTCGAGTAGTCGGCGAGCAGCACGCGACCACCCGGGAGCGGCTGGGGGTCCGAGGGATAGCCGACCGGGGCCTTTCTGGCCCAGCGAAGCCTGCCTTCGGGTCCGATTTCATCGATCCAGTTGCCTCCGATCTCGCTCACCATCACGCCGCCCCCCGGCACCGGCGTGTCGCCGTTGACTTCCGTGAAGTACCGCGGCGGGTCATGACGGCACACGCCGGCGCGACCGTAGCTGCGCACGATGCGGTGCGCGCGGATGAACAGGATGCGGCAGTTGGAGGCGTCGGCGACGGTGAAGGAGCCGTCGGGCAGCATGTAGGCGTCGTCGGGCGTGTTGACGTGGGTGGAGTCCGAGCCGGGTTCGCCGGAGTGGCCGAACAGCACTTTCACGCTGCGGTCCTTCAAGCTGAGCTCGACGATCGCGTGATTGTCCTCCTCGTTGGCGATGACGTATTCGCCGCCCGGCTCCACGAACGTGTCGTCGTCGTAGAACAGGCGGACGCGGTCACCGGGGCGCGGGTAGCTGAAGATGACACGGCCGCCCGGATCGACCACGAGGATCCGGTTGTTGCCGCGGTCGGCGATCATCAGATCGCCGGGAAGGCCGCTCCGCCTGGATGCCTCTTCGTAGGCCGCCGCCGTACCCGGCTGCGTCCCCACTACGTGTTGGGGCGCCCACAGCGCCGCGAGGCCGCCGACCGATGCCGGAGCCAGTGGACCGCCGGGCACGATGGCCGACCCCCCTGATCTCGTGTGCGGGCCTCTGCCGTGCGAGCCCGGGAAGCCGCTCAGCGCGAGGGTCAGCGCCAGGACGCCGAAGGCCGCGAGCAGCCCCAGATCGGAAGAGCGTCGTGTAGGGAAAGAGTGTAGATCTC
>CALAQT010000092.1 GCA_937888775.1 uncultured Actinomycetes bacterium
CAACAACCACAAGGGATCGCGGCCCTCAGATCAGTGCTAGGCCAGGTAACTTCGGACTAGTTGACTTTGACCGACGCCTGCGCCCAACGACCAGAAACACACCGAGGCACCCCATTAGTCCACAAACTCTTGAAATCTGGAGGACAGCTTGCCTCTCATCTGCAGCCTGACGGTCCGAGTCAGAGGCGCTTACGTCGCCTCGCGAGCGCCTCCTGGGCATCGTTCCAGACGCGCGGGTCTACGATCCTCCATTCGCCCATGCGCTTGTACTCGGGGCGCTTGACAACGCGTGCCAGCATGGTCGGATGCCAGCCGAGTTCCGCTGCTGCTGCTCGGACGGAAGCGCCGCCTCGCACAAGCTCGAATGCGCGCCGTACGTCTGCCGCTCTCCCAGGATCTCCTTCGACATCGCCTGAGCGACTTCGGCGATAACCGTACGGTAGCTGGCCCCCCTGAGCCCGAGAGCGCGGGTGCCGTTGTGCCTTGGCCTGCCTGCCCGCTGCCATCCGAGCGACAATGACGCGCCGGTCGTATGCGGCTACTGCGTGACCGATGCCGTCGAGCAGCAGGGCGGCGGGATCGCTAGAGCCGTTGCCGCTGGATCCATCGGCGTATAGCACTCGAACGCCTGCATGAGCAAATGTCCTGAGAGCGTCGTGGGCCGCATATTCGTCACGGGCTAGCCGCGTGCGCTCTTCTACCAGCAGGACGCCTGCGCCATGTTCAAGACACGCCGCCAAGGCCTCAGAGAGACCAGGGCGCTCAGCCATGGGCAGCGTGCCCGAGCGATCCTCGAATACTCCAGCCGCGATCGAGAGCCCGTTCGCCGTGGCGTAGGCCTCACATGCCTTCCGCTGACGGTCCGGTCCCGAGGCCCGCTCCTGCTCAGCCGAGGACACACGACGGTAGGTGACGCACCGAGCAGCGTCGAGGCTGGGAAGCGGGTTCATGGTAGAGACGCCAATGCTTCGCACCTGCGGCATATTTTACTGTAGATTGTGCACTAAACGCGAGCGTTGCGTGTACAAACGTCCCGTTGGTCCTAACGGTCCCGGGACCGTGCTTGTGCGTCAGTCGTCCGTGATCACCGAGTCGCCTTCGCAACGCCGGAGCAGTCCGGCAGCGAATATGTGCACAAGCGAGAGTGCGATATGAAATGCCGGCATCGGCTTCTTCCTGACTGACGTTGAGCGGCGCGTTCGGGTCGTCAGTGCTGCCGAAGCGATTCAGGGCTCGTTCAGGGCGAGGAAACGACGGTGATGCCTGCCTCCTGCGTCGCTTCGGGGGCGCTATTGACGAGAAGCGTCGCCTGGTCGTCGTAGATCAGGGGCTCTTCGGCGATCCAATGAAGCGGACGCAGACGCGATGGAGTGCTGATCACGATCGCAATCGTAGAAGCCCGCTGGCTAGGGTGTGCGGCGTGCCCGACGAGTTCATGACCGTCGCCGAAGTCGCCGAGACGCTGCGGCTCAATCAGCAGACGATCCGCAACTGGATCGACGCGGGCATATTGCCTGCTGTCCGCCTCGGCAGACGGGTTCGGGTCAAGCGCTCTGACTTCGATCGGCTGGTGGAGGAGGGCTATAGCGGTCCCAGCAGCTCCGCAAGCAGCTCATCAGGCGTCTGGGAGGGCGAGATCCGGATGCCCGAGCTGCCGTAGGTCTGTCCGACCGTCGCGTCGTCGGGATCAGAAACGCCCCATGGCCCGAGCAACCCTCTTCGTAACATAGGGGGATCTGAGCGGTCGACTCTATAGACCTAGCTCATCGCTGATCAGCGAAGCCCCCGTCGTCGCGCCAGCGAGCCCTGAGCCTCAGACATCAGCCGAGGACAGCCGTTCATTCTCGTTCATAGTATTACTAAACGTAAGACACGCGGCGATACAGCTCAACGTCAGACACGGCGGGTGTTTTCGCTAGGTCGAGCGCGACCAAAAGTTGGGGTCCGTAGCGAGCGAGCGTAGTGCGCTGCGGATGGAGGAACGATCGCCCAGATTTGAGCCGCGACTGGTGTCGAGCATGCTCGTCGCTCGCGAAGACCGCCTCCTCTTGACCAACCACGTAAGCCACGACCCGTAGGGGAAACACCGCTGGATTGAGATCGAGAGCGATCGGCTCGACGTGAGCCGATCCGAGGTCGAGCTCGCGCAGATGCCGGTGCAGGGTGTTGTAGTGCAGCGATTGCCAGACGAGGAAATGCCCGTGGTAGCCGCCTTTGCCTTTCCCCGCAGCTATCGTTCCGAAGTAGATCAGAGGTCGGCCTCGGTCCCGTTTGAGACGCTGCTTCAGCTTGGCGAACTCGCGCGTGAAATCGCGGCGCTCCAATGTTGAGTCGATCGTCAGATGGTGGGTGGGTCGGCAGGCCGCCACCGCGACCACAAGCCGCTCCGATCGGGTCAGGCGTCGGGTTAGAGGCTTCCCCTGTTGGAGCTTTGCGACCGATACGCTGAGGACGTAAGGGTGGCTATCGACGAGCTTTCGGAACGCGACCACGTCCGGTCATTGTCGCTCGCAGTGACCCACGTCGTGTGAGCGTGTGGAGTATTTCGTCCGCGAAGTAGCCGAGCAGGGCACTGAGGATCTGTCCGTCGCTGACCGCGCCGTCCTGTGGACAGCGACGACCTACGCGTCCTTCACGGCGCAGGCCTACGGCCTCCTTCGCATCGTTCCCGGATCGCCCTCATACGTCCGAGATAACACGCCTGTGGGCGAGGAGAAGAGCCGTTATAGTAACGCGCGAGCTACCTGAAACACGGAGATCCGCGCTCGTTCTTAGACGAGCTTTCGGAGTTTCAGCGCTCCAGCCTCGATGCGCTGCGCCAGCCGCTTGAGGACGGGCATGTGACGATCGTCCGCGGACAGCGCGCGCTCCAGTTCCCGACGCGCTTCATGCTCGTCGCCGCCACCAATCCGTGCCCGTGTGGGTTTGCCGGCGTCGATGATCGCTGCGGATGCGGCGAGGCCGATCTGCGTCGTCACCGGCGCCGCCTGAGTGGCCCGCTGCTGGACCGCATGGACCTGCTGGTCGACGTCAGGGCGCCGGGCGAGCACGAGCTCAGAGCCCCCGCGGCTACCAGTTCGGCCGAGGTCCGCGCGGCGGTGGCCGAGGCGCGCGAGCGCCAGCAGCGGCGCTTGGCCGGAGCCGGGGTCAGCTGCAACGGGGAGATGGACGTGCGCATGGTTCGCCGCCACGTGCGTCTGGCACCACCCGCGCAAGACGCGCTGGCGCGCGCCTACGCGCTGGGCACACTCAGCGCCCGGGGACGGCACCGGGTGCTGCGGGTGGCGCGGACGATCGCCGATCTCCGCCGCCGTGATGGGGTCACCAGCGACGACGTCCTGATAGCCCTGGGACTGCGCCAGCGAGGCGGCGCGGAGTCTGCGCTGGCGGCGTGATGCAGTCGCGCGCCTGCGAGCGCTGCCTGGCGCGATCCTGGCTGCTCGGCCGGCTGGCGGGTCATCTGGATGTCGTGCGCGAGCGGGTCGCGGCGCTGCTTGGATTGGGCTGCGATGAGCTGATCGCGGCGGTCGGTGGCCGTGAGCGGGCACGGATCGCGCTCGAGCTACAGCGCTTCGACGCCGCCCGGCTCCGGGTGGCGTGCACGGCCGCCGGGCTGCAGGCGATTTGCGGCTGCGATCGAAGCTACCCGCGCACAGTCGCCGAGCTCGCGTCGGCGCCGGGCGTGCTCTACGTCGGTGGCGGGCTGCAACGCTTCCTGGCGGCGGTCGGCGCCGACCCCGTCGCGCTGGTCGGATCGCGCCAGGCATCGCCGTACGGGATCGAGGTGGCACGGTCGCTGGGACGCTCGCTCGGGGCGGCTGGGATCACCGTGGTCTCAGGCCTGGCCCTGGGGGTCGACTCGGCGGCTCACGCCGGCGCGCTGGACGCGGGGGCACAGACCGTCGCGGTCATGCCCGGCGGCGCCGAACTGGCCTACCCGGCGAGCCGGGGCAGGCTGCATGGACGGATCTGCGCGACTGGAGCTGTCGTCTCCGAGCTGCCGCCCGGCTGCCGGCCGCGGCGCTGGACGTTCCTGGCCCGCAACCGGATCATTGCCGGCCTGAGCGCGATGACGGTGGTGATTGAGGCCCGGAGCGGGTCCGGCTCGCTGGTCACCGCTTCGGCCGCCCGTGACCTCGGCCGCCTGACGGGCGCGGTGCCCGGCCGGATCACCTCGCCGCTGGCCAAAGGTCCCAACCAGCTGCTGGCGGACGGGGCGGCGGTGATCAGAGGCCCGCGGGACGTACTCGACGCGCTCTACGGCGCCGGTGAGCGGACGATCGCGACGACGACCGTGAGACCGGAGCTCCCGCCCGAGCTGATGTCCCTGCTCGGCGCGATCGGGGACGGCACCGACACCGTCGCGGGCCTGGCGAAGGCGGGTTATGCGTCGGACCGCGCGCTGGCAGCAGTGGCCTCGCTGGAGCTGGCCGGCTACATCCGGCGTGAACCGGGTGGGCGGTTCACGATCATGCCGTGAGCTCAGTGGAGAGCACTAAGCTGATCCGGCAAGATGCGAGGGCAGACCTTCATTGCCGCCGGCGCCGCGGTCGGTACCTCCTCCCGGATCCCGCGGGCGCTGTCGATCGCCGGCTCTGACTCCGGCGGGGGCGCCGGCATTCAGGCTGATCTGAAGGCGTTCGCCGTCTGCGGGGTCCACGGGATGACGGCGATCACCGCGCTGACGGCGCAGAACACCGTCGGCGTGACGGCCGTCCACGGCGTGCCCGCGGAGATGATCCTGGCCCAGGTCCGGGCGGTGCAGAGTGACATCGGCATCGACGCGGTCAAGATCGGCATGCTCGGGACGGTGGCGGCGATCGTTGCGGTGGCACAGGCGCTGGTCGAGCTCGGGGCCGAGATCCCCGTCGTGCTCGATCCGGTGATGGTGTCCGAATCCGGCGCAGCACTGCTGGAGCCCGAGGCGCGCCGGAAGCTAGTGAGCGCGCTGCTCCCGCGCGCGACCGTGATCACCCCCAACCTGCCCGAAGCGTGGGCGCTGCTTGCCAGCCAGGGTTGCGAGCCGACCGAGGACGCCGACGTGGAGGAGCTCGCCCGCCGCCTGCATCGGCTTGGCCCCCAGGTGGTCGTGGTCACCGGCGGACACCGCGAACAGGCCGTCGACCTGTTCTTCGACGGATCCAGCCTGATCGAGCTGGCGGGCGAGCGCTATCACACCGACGCCGCACATGGATCGGGCTGCACCCACTCATCCGTCCTGGCGGCCCGCCTGGCCCACGGGGACACCCCACTGGAGGCGGCGCGGGTGGCCAAGCGGCTGGCCTCGCGGGCAGTCAGGGACGGGTTGCACGAGCTCGGCGCGGGCCCCGGACCCGTCGACGTACTCGGCCTGCGCGCGGCAAACGCCGATCCAGCGGGAGACCTGGCGGCCCGGGGCTCAGCGCCGTGATTCGGAGATCTCAAATCACGACACCGGTACGTGGCTGACCCGGCTCGGAAGTCTTGGCAACTTTGACATAATCATGTGAGTGCGCTTCTTGAGGATGAAGCCGGGCCACGGCGAGGTGCTGATAACCGAGGGCGACGTTGAGCTCGCCGAGGATGAGCGGCGCCTGATTGAGGAGTTCCGCCGACAGCTCGACGCCGGTCTGTGGGCGGCGGTTCCCTTCAAGGACCCTCAGGGACGGCGCCACGCGCAGATGGTGCGCTCGTTTGACGATGTCCCCAGGGATGCCGACCGCGTGATCTTCTTTCCGCGGGCGGCGGGCGGCCGGTAGGCGGTCGCGGCCGGTGCTGCTGGCGCTCGCGGCAACCGCGCTGGTCGCCATCGCGCTGCTGTCAGAAGAGCTGCTGCCGCGGCTGGACGAAGCGTGGTCACGACACCGCGCGCGGCGCCGCCGCACGCCTGTGACTCCGTATGACCCGGGCCGGGAGCGACGGGCCGAGCAACGCGCCCGGATGCTGCTGCGCTCGTGCGTCAACGAAGAGGAATGGGCGATGTACCGCGAACTCGGCTTCATCCGCGTGTGGGGCAGCCAGTCCGACGGGCCCGTCCACGCCGGGGGAACGCGGGGCGCGCCGTATGCGTACCTGATCTATCCCCATCGCGCGATCGTCGCCTACCTGGCCCAGACGCATCGACTGCTCAACGAGTACTGCGTGGTGTTCCCGGACGAGACCCGTCCGTACGGCAGCGCCCGCCTGCCTGACTCAGACGATGTGCTGGCCAAGTGGATGGCGCTGACCGGCGACGAGCGCCGCCTGATCTCGACCGCCAACATGCATCTCCCCGGACGCCAACTCGATCCCACCCGGGTCAAGCGCGATCTGTGGCGCCTGTCGCAGTGGGAGCGCGCGCGAATGCGCGACGCCGCCCGCAACCCGACCTCCACGCCGCTCGACACCGCGGGCTGACGCCGCCCGCAACCCGACCTCCACGCCGCTCGACACCGCGGGCTGACGCCGCCCGCAACCCGACCTCCACGCCGCTCGACACCGCGGGCTGACGCCGCCCGCGACCCGCCCGCCCCCCGGCCGGCCGTCACGGCCTCCCGGCCGCTACAGTCCGGCCCGCGATGACCCCCGCCGGCTTCGATCTCAAGCACCGCAGCCGGGCGCTCACCGAGGGCCCTGAGCGGGCCGCGGCCCGCGCGTACCTGAAGGGGATCGGCTATGACGACGACGCGCTGGCGCGCCCGATCGTCGGGGTCGCCAATACGTGGATCGAGACGATGCCGTGCAATTTCCACCTGCGCGCGCTCGGGGCGAAGGTCAAAGAGGGGATCCGGGCCGCCGGCGGCACGCCGATGGAGCTCAACACGATCGCGATTTCGGACGGCATCACGATGGGCACCGCGGGCATGAAGACCTCGCTGGCCAGCCGCGAGGTGATCGCCGACTCGATCGAGCTCGTCTGCCAGGCCCACATGTTCGACGCCGTCGTCGCACTGAGCGGGTGTGACAAGACGATCCCCGCGACGGTGATGGCGCTGTGTCGCCTGAACGTGCCCAGCGTGATGCTTTACGGCGGCTCGATCATGCCCGGGCACTACCGGGGTGAGCGAGTCACGATTCAGGAGGTCTTTGAGGCGGTCGGGGCGCACGCCGCCGGCCGGATCACCGACGATGAGCTGACCGCGCTCGAGAACGCCGCATCGCCCGGCGCAGGAGCCTGCGGAGGGCAGTTCACGGCCAACACGATGGCGATGGCCTTTGAGGTGCTTGGCATTTCCCCAGCGGGCTTCTCGATGGTCCCGGCCACCCATCCGCGCAAGGCCGAGGTGGCCGCCGACGCCGGACGGCTGGTGATGGACGTGCTGGCCCGCGGTCTGCGTCCCAGCGACATCATCACCCGCGACAGCCTGGAGAACGCGATCGCAGCGATCGCCTGCAGCGGCGGGTCCACCAACGGCGTGCTGCACCTGCTGGCGATCGCGAGAGAGATGGGGATCGGGCTGTCGATCGACGATTTCGACGTGATCAGCGACCGCACGCCGCTGCTGTGCGACCTCAAGCCCAGCGGCCAGTACGTTGCCCCCGATCTCTACGAGGCGGGCGGGGTGCCGCTGGTGATGAAGCGGCTGTCCGACGCAGGCTTGCTGCACGCCGATGCGATCACCGTGACCTCCAAGACCGTCGGCGAGATCGCCCAGGCAGCCCAGGAGACCGCGGGCCAGCGCGTCGTGCGCCCGCTCGACGATCCGATCAACGAGAACGGCGGCCTGGCGATCCTGCACGGAAACCTGGCCCCCGACGGCTGCGTGGTCAAGCTGACCGGCTACGAGCGGCGAAAGCAGACTGGCCCCGCCCGAGTGTTCGAGTCAGAGGAGGACGCGATGGCGGCGGTCACCTCGCGCTCGATCCAGCCCGGCGACGTGATCGTGATCCGCAACGAGGGCCCCGCCGGCGGACCCGGCATGCGCGAGATGCTGGCGGTGACGGCCGCGCTCGTCGGTGAGGGACTCGGCGGGGAGGTGGCGTTGATCACCGACGGACGTTTCTCTGGGGCCACCCGCGGGCTGATGGCCGGCCACGTGGCGCCCGAATCGATTCGCGGCGGACCGATCGGGCTCGTGCGAGACGGCGACGAGATCACGCTCGACGTGGCTGCCCGTCGGCTGGACGTGGCGCTCTCCGATGAGGAGCTGGCGATGCGAGCCAAGGCATATCAACCCCCCGTCCGGCCGTTTCCAGGGGTCGCGCTGGAGAAGTACTCGCGGCTGGTTTCTAGCGCCGCACGGGGTGCCGTCACCTGGTGACGGGCCCCGCCAGGTTGCTGCGGCCCTGGAGCTTATACCGGCCAAGCCTGCGCAAAAGCGCTGCCACCAGACAGGAAATGAAACGCGACTTGCAGAATTAGGTTGGGTCGGGTGCTGGCTCGCTCCGTGTTCGCGGGTCGCTAGCATGCTGAAGGGGTAATTTCTTCGTGGCCAACGTCTCATATCTACGTCCCCTGATCGGCGAGCGCCGCTCGATGGCCGGGGCAACTGGCGCCGGCGGCGCGTCGCGTCGCTTTCGTTCCGGGCGCTACCTGATCGGCGGCGCGCTGCTGGTGGTGATCGCCGTGCTGGCGGTCGGCGCGCTGATCATCGTGTCCGCCCGAGCCAGCCTGACCGCCGACCAGGTCGCGCTGGCCAAGGTCGGGATGCCGCTCGGCGGCGGCTCGATCCAGAGCGTGAGCGCCGTCGCCGGGCCTCACAGCCGTCCGGTCGCGATGCAGATCCGCGGCTCGCAGATCTGGCCTGAGCACCTGATCCCTGCCAACGAGACGCTGTCGATCCAGATAGTGGTCAAGCGTCCGGGCTGGATCTCCTGGCTGGCTGGGAAGACGCAGTCGCTGCACCTCTCGGTCACGGCTCCGACTGCCAGTCTGGCCAGCCACTACCTCACGCTCGCCGCCGGGGCCCCCCTGAAGCTGAAGTTCAAGGCGCCGATCCGGGCCTACTCCTACGGCGCGGCCGGCCATCTCCGGCGCCACGTTCTGGCCGCAGCGAGCAGCGTGGTCACGTTGCCCCGCACGGCCGAGGCCGGCAACATCTTCGTCTCGGCCACACCGCGTTCTTGGGAGAGCTCTGGCGCGCGACTGGTCAGCTGGTTCCCGGCTGGCGCGGCAGCGACCGCGGTCGCCGACCCGGCTCCCGGATCCCCGATCAAGTCCGGGACGCCGATCATGCTCACCTTCTCCAAGCCGATCGCCAAGGCGCTGGGCTCCCACCGGCCGCCGGTTTCGCCGATCACCCAGGGCGTCTGGCACACGGTCAACAGCCACACGATCGTCTTCCGCCCCCAGGGCTATGGCTACGGGCTCGGGGCCAAGGTCGACGTGGCGCTGCCCGCGGGCGTGAGGCTGATCGGCAGCCGGCAGAGCGGCTCCTCCAACGTCGGCACCTGGACCGTCCCCGCCGGATCCACGGTGCGCCTGCAGCAGATGCTGTCGCTGCTGGGCTACCTGCCGCTCACCTTCCACTACAAGGGGGGCGCAGGCGTCGGGCGCACGTTCGCCGACCAAGAGGCGGCGGCGATCGATCGGCCGGCCGGCCGGTTCTCGTGGACCTACCCCAACACGCCTAGCGCGCTGCGCAGCTTCTGGTCGCCCGGCGCCTCGGGCGTGATGACCCAGGGGGCGCTGATGTCGTTCGAGAACGACCATGGGATGCTCGCCGACGGCGTCGCCGGCCCCGCGGTCTGGAAGGCGCTGATCGCGGCGGTCATCGCCGGACATCGCTCCAGCTTCGGCTACACCTTCGTAACGGTCAGCGAGGGCTCGGAGACGCTCAACCTGTGGCACAGTGGCCGGACCGTGATCGGAAGCACGCCGGTCAACACCGGAATCGCCTCGGCACCGACGGCCACCGGCACCTATCCGGTCTACGAGCACCTCCCGGTGACCACGATGAGCGGCACCAACCCCGACGGCAGCCACTACAGCGACCCGGGCATCCCGGACGTGAGTTACTTCAACGGCGGCGACGCGCTGCACGGCTTCACGCGCGCGCAGTACGGCTCCCCGCAGAGCCTCGGCTGTGTCGAGATGCCCTTTAGCGTCGCGGCGCAGGTCTATCCCTACACACCCATCGGTACCCTGGTCCACGTCACCTAGGGCTAGGGCTGCCGGTTGCCAAGCAGTCGCGGTAGCCGCCGATTGACCCGGGCGGCCTGGGGAGGCAAGAGGTCTGCTCGCGTTGGTGGCGAATAAGCGCCATGCCGACATGCAGACGCTGAAGGACCCCACCGCCGCAACCGCCGCCCAGCCCCCTCTTTCGGCGGCGTGGGATTCCGCCGTGCAGGCCTTTGATCGCGATCTATGCCGGCGCGCGGTCGCGCCCAAGACCCGCCACGCGTATGGGATCGACACATCCCAGTTCGCGCATTGGGCCGACTCACGCGGGCTGCATCCGGGCACCGTCGACGTCCGCGCGCTGCGCCGTTACGCCGCCAGCCTCTCTCAGCGCGGTCAGGCCCCATCCACAATCGCGCGCAAGCTCGCGGCGCTGCGCGGCCTGTTCCGCGCCCAGGTGGAGCTCGGCGAACGCTCGGAGAACCCCGCCGAACTGCTCAGCTCCCCCAAGCGCGTCCAGCGGTTGCCGCGCGTGCTCAGGGCCGGCGAGGTCGCGGCACTGCTCGACCGGATCCCCACTACAACTCCGCTGGCGCTGCGCGACCGGGCGCTGTTTGAGCTTGCCTACGCATCGGGCTTGCGGGCCGAGGAGCTCGTCTCGCTCGATCTGGAGTCGATCGACTTCGATTCCGAACTGGTGCGCGTGGAGGGCAAAGGCGGCCGTACGCGTCTGGTCCCGGCCGGCGAGCATGCGCTCGCGGCGCTCGAGCGCTACCTGGGCCAGGGCCGGCCGGCTCTGGCGCTCGGTGAGCAGCGCTCGCTGTTTTTGTCGAAGTCCGGTCGCCGCCTCGGCACCTCCGACGTCAGGCGTCGGCTGCGCACATGGGCCCGGCTCGCAGCCGGTCATGCGCCGGCGCTGGCCGAAGCTCATCCGCACGCGCTGCGCCACTCGTTTGCCACTCATCTGCTCGATGGCGGAGCCGACTTGAGGGTGATTCAGGAGCTGCTGGGACACTCGAGCATCTCGACCACGCAGGTTTACACTCGGGTAGAGTCGGCTCGGCTTCGAATCGCCTATTCCCGAGCTCATCCTCGCGCCTAAGTCACCTGGGGTAACACTGCAAACCAACGTCAAAGCGATCGAGCTCCACGAGCTGTGGAGACGATATAAGGCCTCTGGTGACGAACGCGCCCGCGAGCGTTTGGTCGTCGCCTACTCGCCATTGGTGAAATACGTGGCCGGCCGGATGGGCTCGGGATTGCCCGCACACGTAGAGGAAGCCGATCTGATCTCCTATGGACTGGGGGGTCTGATCTCGGCGATCGAGCGATTTGACCTCTCCCGTGAGATCAAGTTCGAGACCTACGCGATCACGCGCATCCGCGGGGCGATTATCGACGAGCTGCGCGCGCTGGACTGGGTGCCCCGCTCGGTCCGCGCTCGGGCGCGCGAGTTCGAGCGCGCGAACATGAAGCTGGAGGCGCGTTACCAGCGCGCGCCGACCGACGAGGAGATGGCCTCGGAGCTGGCGATCACTGTGACTGAATTCCTGGACGCGCTCGTGCAGATTTCGAACTCCACGATCGTCGCGCTCGACGAGCTGTGGAACGTGTCGGACTCCAGCGGCGACAAGGTGTCGCTGCTCGACACGTTGCCCGATCGCCGTGCTCTCGATCCGCAGGTAGTCGTCGATCAGAACGAGGTACGTGACCGGATCGCCGACGCGATCGCCGCGCTGCCCGAACGCGAGAAGCTGGTCGTGGCCCTGTATTACTACGAGAACCTGACGCTGCGGGAGATCGGCGAGGTGCTCGGCGTGACCGAGT
>CALAQT010000093.1 GCA_937888775.1 uncultured Actinomycetes bacterium
GCCTGCCAACGCGTGGTCCCCAGCTGCGCACACAGGGTCCTTTGGCCCTAAACGCGCGCTGGCACCTGCGGCTTCAGACAGCGAGGAGATCCTGCCCTGGGCCAAACAGCAGGGACTGTCCGAGGACATCCCACTGCTGGCCACCGATCCGGCGGTCCGCGAGCTGATTCAGGTCGCGAGCGTCACGTGGCGGCAGCTGGTGGGAGCCGGGGCGACGGCACCCGAGGTCGCGGGCTCACAGAGGTTATCTCCCCGAACCGCGCCCCCTTGTTCTCCGGCCCGAGCATGGTGACGATCGCAGTGAGCAGCAGCACGGGCCCGATGACCACCGCCAGGCCCAGCCCGTACTGCTTGTTGAAATGCTCCGCGATCGCCGTCTGCAGCGGCAGATTGAGAGCGGCGAACAGGTTGCCCAGCTGATAGGTCACGCCGGGGTAGAAGCCGCGGATCGCATCTGGCGACAGCTCGGTCAGGTGCGCGGGGATCACGCCCCACGCGCCCTGGACGAAGAACTGCATCACGAACGCGCCGACCGCGAGCGCCACAAGCCCCTGCGACAGCGCGAACAGCGGCACCACCGGCAGCGCGAGGAGCGTCGCGCCAAGGACCAGCACGCGCCGGCCCACACGTTCCGACAGCCAGCCGAGCGACGCCCCGCCCAGCATCGCGCCGATATTGTAGATCACCGCGATGAGCACAGCCGTATCAGTACTGGCATGGTGCTGCACCTTGAGAAATGTCGGATAAAGGTCCTGGGTACCGTGACTCATGAAGTTGAACAGCGTCATGAGGACCACCAGGTAGACGAATCGCCGTAGCGTGGCCCCGTTGAAGAACACCTCGCGCGCGCTGCGCCGGCGCTGGTGCGTCGTCTCCCACACTTCGGACTCGCCGACTCGCGCGCGGATGAACAGCACGACCAGTGCAGGCAGCGCACCGAGCCAGAATAGCCAGCGCCACCCCAACGGCTTGTCGATGATGTAGTAGGCGACGGCGGCGAGCAGGTAGCCGAAGGGGTATCCCTGCTGGAGAATCCCCGAGTAGAGTCCGCGCCGGCGTATCGGCAGCTTCTCCATCGACAGTGACGCTCCGGTGCCCCACTCGCCGCCCATGCCGATGCCGTACACCGTGCGTAGCACCAGCAGCATCGCCAGCGACGTCGAGAATCCGGTGAGGAACTCCACCAGCGAGTACATCGCGACGTCCGCCATCAGCACCTTGCGCCGTCCCCAGCGGTCGGCGGCGAGACCGAAGAGCAGCGCACCGATGGGACGGGCGGCAAGCGTCAGCGTGGTGGTGAACGTAACCGCGGTGAGGGTGGAGTGGAAGGTGTCCGCCACCTCTTGGAACACGAAGATGATGAGGAAGTAGTCGAAGGCGTCCATCGCCCAGCCCAGGAAGCTCGCGATGAACGCGTTGCGTTGGTCTGCGGTCAGTCGCGTGGAATCCTCGGATCCGACGGCCGGCGCGCTCACGGTCCCTCCTTCCTGGACGCGACTTGCCCAGATGCCAGGGGCTGGTACTGGTGCACGCAAGGGGCCGGCGGGCTAGCAGCGGCAGCTCCCGCAGGAGCGGCAGGCGTCGTTGCGGGTGGCGTCTCCGGCCTGGTCACCGGCAACGACGCCAATATCTCCGATGTCTGGGGAATAATCAACGGCGTGATCCAGCAACCAGGTGGATGAATAACTCTCGAACGCCGAACCCCCTCCCGTAGTGGGTGCCGCGCTGGACAATGGCACTTGGCTGGAGCCCTTGTCAAAGTCGCCGCCGGTTCAAGGGCCCGACGGCGACTTCTTCAGGGGCAAGTCGTACTAGAGCTGGACAATCACCGACTTGGTCTCGAGGTAGTTGGAGAGGACTTCCTCGCCCATCTCGCGGCCCCAGCCGCTTTGTTTGAAGCCACCGAACGGCAGCTCCGCGCTGTACACGTTGTAGGTGTTGACCCACACGGTGCCCGCCTTGAGACGCTTGGCGAGCTTGTGGGCCTTCGAGATGTCCCTGGTCCACACGCCGGCGGCCAGGCCGTACTCGGAGTCGTTGGCTTGACGGGCGAGGTCATCGACGTCGCTGAACGGCAGCGCGACGATCACTGGTCCAAAGATCTCCTCGCGCACGACGATGTCGTCGGGCTTGGTGTCGACCAGCACGGTGGGCTCCACGAAGTAGCCCGGCCCGTCGATTGCATGTCCGCCGGCCAGCGCGCGGTTGCCCGCCTGCTCGCCCTTGGCAAGGTACCCCGTGACCCGCTCGAACTGCTCGCGAGAGACCAGTGGGCCCATCTCGGTGTCCGGATCCATACCGGACCCGACCTTGATCTTCTTCGCCGCCTCAGCGACGCCCTCGACAACCTCCTCGAAGCGGTCCTGCTGCACGTACAGGCGCGTGCCGGCACTGCACACCTCGCCCTGATTGAAGAAGATCCCCATCGCGGCGCCGGCGATGGCCGCATCCACGTCCGCGTCGGAGAAGATGATGTTCGGCGACTTGCCGCCGAGCTCCAGCGAGACCTTCTTCAGGTTGCCGGTGGCAGCCTTGACGATCAGTTTGCCGACTTCCGTGGAGCCGGTGAACGCGATCTTGTCGACGCCCGGATGCGCGGCGAGTGCAGCGCCAGCCGTCTCACCGAACCCGGTCACGACGTTGACCACCCCGTCGGGGAGGCCCGCCTCGAGCATGAGCTCGCCCAATCGCACGGCCGACAGCGGCGTCTGCTCGGCGGGCTTGAGGACCACCGTGCAGCCGGTGGCCAGCGCCGGACCGAGCTTCCACGCGGCCATCAGCAGCGGGAAGTTCCAGGGGATGACCTGGCCGACCACCCCGACCGGCTCGCGCAGTGAGTACGCATGAAATTCGGCGCCGGGAAGGTAGGGCACCGACGGGTTGATGGTGCCACCGTTGAGCTTGGTCGCCCAGCCCGCCATGTACCAGAACAGGTCGGCGGCGAGCGGGATGTCGGCCGCACGGGCCACGCTGAGCGGCTTGCCGTTGTCCAAGCAGTCGAGCTCCGCGAGCTCGTCGGCGTGCTCAATAATCAGATCACCGATACGGTGCATGATCCGACCCCGTTCAGAGGCGGTCATTCGGCTCCACGGGCCGTCCTCGAAGGCGCGGCGAGCAGCCCGCACTGCGCGGTCGATGTCCTGCGCGTCGCCCTCGGCGACGCTTGCGAGCACCTCACCGGTAGCGGGATTAACGGTGTCGAACGTCTTGCCGCTAGCAGCTTGCTCGAACTTGCCATTGATGAGCAGCGCACGGGTCGACGAACTGAACAGCCGAGTGCTCTCGGCGAGGGGGATGGCAACAGTCATTTGGTACTCCTTATGAAATGTGTGATGCTGCTGTTGCGCCATTGCTGGCGCCGAAAGGTGCTACTCATCTGCGTACCTCCATTCACGTCTGTTTGTTGCGGCCTCTGGCTAGCTTGTGACTACGGACATAACAAGCTCAGCAACACCGACGGTGCTATTGATGCGCTCGCACGCGGGCCTCCCAAAATCCCAACCTCGACCGAAGTCGTTCAGCCTGCGCGACAACCACGCGACTGGCCTCTCTCGGCGTGCTGAGATCGGACCCCCCGAGGGCATCGCCCGCGACGGCGGATGCGACGCTTGGGCCGAGGCGGTGGCCGCACATCGGCACGTCGCCTATGGCGTGCCCCGCGTCTCGCTGGATGCGTGGCGCCTCCGCTCGGTGCCGCGATTCGTCGCCGCACGCGCACCGGGCGGACGCGGAATCAGGTCGCTGGCCGCTTTCTCGCGGGAGATGAACGACCCGAGCTCCTGGATCGTACTCATCAGCGGGGCGGGGAACACAACGGTGGTGTTCTTGTCGACGCCCATCTCAACCAGGCTCTGCAGGTTGCGCAACTGGAGCGCCAGGGGGTGGGCCATCATGATGTCGGCGGCAACCGCGAGCTGGTCCGCGGCCAGCGCCTCGCCCTCGGCGGCGATGATCTTGGCACGCTTCTCGCGCTCGGCCTCCGCTTGGCGTGCCATCGCCCTCTTCATGCTCTCCGGCAGCTGGATGTCCTTCAGCTCCACGAGGGTGACCAGCAAACCCCAATCCGCGGTAGCGACGTCGAGGATCTCGCGGATGTTCTGGTTGATCCGGTCGGTCTCGGCCAGCGTTTCGTCGAGCGTGTGCTGTCCGACCACCTTCCGCAGCGTCGTCTGCGCGATCTGGTTGATGGCGGTGCCCACGCTCTCGATCGCCACCACCGACTTGACCGCATCGACGACTTTGAAGTAGGCGACCGCTGAGACGTCAATGCTGACGTTGTCGCGGGTGATGATCCCCTGAGACTGGATCGGCATCGTGACGATGCGCAGAGACACACGGCGAAGGACGTCGATGATCGGCACGATCGGCCTCAGCCCCGGCGTCCGGACGCCGATTACCTTGCCGAGTCGAAAGTGGACGCCCATCTCGTATTGCTGCACGATGCGGATCGCGAGCAGCAGACCAAGTACGGCCAGGGCCACGACCACGATCGCCACGATGCCTATGGCGCTCATTCGCCGTACCTCCAGCTAATGTCGTGAATCCGAGCGGCGTGAGCGTAGCCCACACTCCATAACAATCTCAGCAATACCCCCCGAGGGTTCGGGTGAGCATTGCCGGCGCTATCGATGCGCTTGTACGCGGGATTCCCACACCTGCCACCTCGATCGAATACGTGCAACCTGCGATACAACCACCGAGACATCGGTCAACTCAACTTCTCGTCGCGCTTGGGGTGTCTGACCTGCCATGAGTTGCTGGATACGCTCGAGGACTGCTTCCTCCATGGCCAGGATCTCGGTGTAGATGTTTCTCCAGAACAGCGCTTGCTCCAGAGAGGCGGTTGTGGGATCAGCCTGAGCGTCCATGCTCACCGAAGCGTCCCCGCCCCTTGTCGCCGCAACAATGCCGGGTCTGTCCTGACGGGCGTCTTCGCGGTTCATGGTCTCTTGATACACCGACCAGCGTAAGAAGATCAGCAACAATCTCCGTATAGTGATGACCATGGCGGGAGGACGCTCCAAGAACCCAGCGACGCGTCCTCTCGAGGGAGAGGACATCGAAACGGAGCACTGGGAAGACGCGCGCCACTGGATGAGCATCTACGATGACCTGATTCGGTTCAAACTGGGCCTCCTCGAACGCGTCCAACGGGAGCTGCCCAAAATGCATCCGGTGGCACAGCGGGCCGCCGACGAGGACATCACCTTCATCAGGGTCCAGGTGGCTGGGTACTACGACCGGCTTGACCTGTGGTACCGGCGGGTCTGGAAGCTCCAGGGCCTATGGCTTGATGCGAATGGTCGCGTCTTGCGCCACAAGGGCAACGCGGCTGTGCTCACAAGTCGAGAGTTCGAACTCCTGCAATTCTTGCTGGACCATCCCCACCGCTTCTACACCGCGTCGCAGATCACGGGGTATGCTTGGTCAGACGCCGCCTTGCCTCCAGAGGAGGTCCGCAACTACGTTTCACGGGTGAGGAAAATCTTGGCCCGGCTGGAGGTTCCTTGTGACCTGGTCAACCGACCCGGCCGCGGATACTCCCTCACATTTCGGAACACGGACTAGCTGCAGACACTGACGTCAAACTTTTCGGGCTACGATTCGCAGCCCTCAGTGACAGAAGCTGGCGGGCCGTGCGCTTCCGGTATCGCCTTGATCGCACGACCGTTCCAAATGTGTTCTCGCCTGCCTACCACCTACCATTCGGCACGCTGAAGGGCGACCCTCCTCAGAGTGAGGAAGATGGATTCGCGTCCCGTGACGCCGACGGTCAGAGAGCCGGGCCAGCGGCTCGGCCGCGTGCAGTGATCATCTCGATCCGCCCAGGCGGTCCCGATGGCTAGCAGGGACGGGCGGCCTGCCTTGGCTCGGCCGAAGTGGGCGGCCTCCAATCGCCGGGCGCGGGTTGCTGAGATCTCGGGGGCGCTTCACGAGGCGTTGTTCGAGCAGCCCGATCTCCTCGTCGGCCTCAGTGACCAGGCCTCGGCCATCCACGGGACCGTGGAGCTGGCGGCCAGCGCCCTTGGCGCCGACGTGGTGTCGGTTGTCTGCAACGAGACCGTTGTCGCCTCGTCAGGATCGGCTCGTAGAAGTAGTCGCTCGGTTTCAGGGGCGGGATCGCTGCGCCGGGGTGAACGCAAACGGTCGGGCCATCACCGAATTTCCGTTCCGATCGGTAGCGAGACGGCCCTCAGCCTGGTGGCAGAGCGCGTGGGCGATGAATTCACCGCTGAGCAGGATGGTTTGCTGTCCACGCTTGCCCGATCACTCACCCCGGCGATGGTGATCCAGCATGCGCTGGAAGGTGAGCGCATCTTGCGGACGGCGTACGACAAACAAAGGCGCGACAACGCCTGTGTAACCGCCAAGCTCAAGAAGCAGCACAGTCTCCTCCAGCAGCTCCTACGCATCCAGCGACTCATCTCCTCATTGGCGCCGCTCCAGTCCATTCTCGACGAGATCGTGTCAGCGGCCACCGCACTGATCGGGGACGAGGCTGGCAACATCCGTCTGCAGGATCCTGAGCACCCCGACCATCTGATTCTGGCGGGACGGATCAGTGATCCGTCAGCCGCTATCGCGAAAGTGGATTGGATTCAGCCTGGTCAAGGCGCCACCGGCCGCGCGTTCAGTGAGGAGCGGCTGATCGTCGCCGAGGATTACTCGCGTGCTTCTGGCACTATTCCAGCCTATGCTGCGTCCAACGTGGAGGCGTGCATGGCCGCACCGGTACACCAGAACGGACGCGTCATCGGCGTCATGGTCGTGGCTACCCAGAGGAAGGGAAGGAAGTACACCGTCGAGGAACAGGAGATACTGTTGGCATTCGCGGGGCACGCGAGCCTTGCCCTGACTGACGCCCAGCGTGTCTCGGCCGTGGAGCACATGGCGTTCTACGACACACTCACTGGTTTGCCCAACCGTGCCCACTTCATGGAGCGGCTCAACCAGGCACTCGATCGCGCGCGCAACGATCCATCGTCCTGCGTCGCAGTGTTGTTCATCGACCTCGACCATTTCAAGATCGTCAACGATAGTCTGGGACATGCTGCTGGCGACACGCTGCTCGGGGTGATCGGACGCCGACTTGTCGAGAGCATCCGCACCGACGATGTGGCTGCACGGTTGGGTGGTGACGAGTTCGCCGTGCTCCTCGAGGATGCCAACCGCGACAACAGCGTGGGCGACGTGGTGACGCGTCTTCTGTCGACCCTCAACGCTCCGGTGAGGATCCTTGACCATACTATTCCGGTCACGGCCAGCGTCGGAACGGCGATGAGCGACGGTTCGCATGATGCTACGGAGCTGCTGCGTAACGCCGACCTCGCGATGTACAGGGCGAAGACACAGGGACGTCATCGTGCCGCGACGTACGACGTGTCGATGCACTCGGAGGCCCTGGCACGCCTTCATCTCGAAGGGGAGCTGCGGGAGGCCATGGAGGCCGACCAGTTCGAGGTCCACTGATCAGCTGATCGTTGCTCTCGATTTCGGGGAACCGTGCGGCGTCGGCTAATCGTCAGGGATTTCCTTTGCGCAACGGGGGATTTGCGTCAGATCGCGTTCTGGCGACTTATTTTCCGGAGGCGCCGGGTCAGCCCGGCGCAGTGGCGGGTTCGAACCTGGCGAGCATCTCCTGCAATGCTTGCTGGTCCGGACCAACGAATGGGTCGGCGTCGGGTGCGTCGGCCAGCATGTCGAACAGTTGCGTTCCCAGCCCGATCGCGGGCGGCAGGTGGGTGCTGAGGATGACGTCGGAGTCGATGGCCTGCATCGAGTGGACTGTCTGCAGATACCGGTCGGTCTTGGCGTTGTGCACCCACGGGCTGTCGACGGCGGCCCAGAGGAGCTGGCCGGAGCGTAGCTCGTCGGCGGGTACCTCGCGGGCGTCCATGCAGCTGGCCAGTTCCGACGTGGCCAGCGGCGCACCGAAGCAGTCGGAGCTGAAGCAGGTTCGCGAACCGTCGTCGTAGAACCCTACGGTGGCCGGGTTGTCGAACAGCGGCGGGCGGAACGCGTGCAGGGTTCGGTCGCCGACCTCGAGCTTCTGTCCGGGATTCAGCAGGTAGACCCGATCGAGCGGGAGCGGCCGCTCGGTGGACATCAAGCCGACGCCGAGGAACGTCGTCACCAGGCGAGCGTGGGGTGCGGCTTCCAGGAGTGCGAAAAGTCCGCCTGTATGATCGCGGTCGGGGTGGGTGAGCCAGATCCATCGGACCGTCGCCGGGTCGATGACGGAGCTGAGTGTGGCTACGAAGTCGCGGTCCGGCAGGCCGAGCCCGGTGTCGACGACTACGGGCTCGCGTGCGTGCAGTACGAAGGCGTTGACCGGGAGGAACCCGAGTCCCGGTACTTCGAGGTGGTCGTTGAGGACGGTGACGTGCTCGCCGATTCGATACGTGTGCATGTGCTTCTCCATGTGCGTTTTGGTGGTCCTCAGAACGTCACTCCGGTCGCGAGCAGACCGGCGCCCTTCTCGCGACGGGAGAGGATGCGGCAGAACTCGACGGCATCGAGCTCAAGCCCGGCGCCGCCGGCCCCGGCTGTGAAGGATCCGCCTGCAGGTCCGGTGAGCGTGAGCGTGAACGCCTGCCCGTGTCGCCGTGCCCAGTCCGCGACAACGTCGGCGACGATCCGCCCGTCGTGATCGGAGGAGAGGGCTACCTCGCGGCCGATCGCCCGGCTGATGTCGATGCGATGTATCCACGGATCGCGGGTGTGGATGACGTCGAAGAGGTACCCGACCGTCCACCCGTCCTCGCCGGGGAGCTCGGGGTTGAAGGGCGCCGCACGTTGCTCCGCCGTCATCGCACTCCGGGCGGCCAGTCCGCGCGGCGCCGCGTCGTGCAGCGCCCGCTGCAACTCGTGCGGTGCCAGGTGCGCGTGCTCCCTCACTTGCAGCGCGGTCATCGCGTCGAGGCGCAGGCATCCGGTTCGTGCCGCGATCTCGGCTGCGGTTTTGATCTGGCGCATCCGTTCTTCCGCGTCTGCCTGGAGTTCAAGCATGCCGAGCACGTGGCCGAGCAGGGCCTTGACGTCCCAGTCTGTGCAGTCGGTCTGCCGCGACCACTCGTCATCACCCAGGTCGTCGGTGAGCGCAAGCAGCCGGTCGTATTCCGCCGCGGCGAGGCGCATGGCCTCGTCGTGTCCGAGGGCGGGGATTGCTTCCACGGCGGTCGTTCTGGCGATCATCTCTTTCCCTTCTCCTTGGCTGGTCGATAGTGTGCGAGGAACATGTCGGTGATCTCGTCCGCGAGACGAACCCAGCGATCACCGCCCGGCTCGTTGGCGTTCTGTTGTGCGGCGAGACCGCCGGTCACGGCGGTCCACGCGTCCAGTGCCCGGGCGTCGCTGATGCCACACGCGCGCAGCGTCTTGCGGGCCTGGTCGAGGACGTCGATCGCCGGCGCGTAGGACTCCGGGCTCGGCTCGAATCCGGGGATGGTCCGCTGGAACAGCAACTGGTAGCGCACCGGATCCTCGACGCAGAAGTTGAGAAACACCTGCTTGTGGCGACGCAGCTCTTCGATCGGATCGCGCATCGGTGCCGGCTCGGTCAGCCGGTGAAGCAACTCGCGGTTGGACTGGGCGAACATCGCGTCGTAGATCGCGTCCTTGGACGGGAAGTACGCGTAGAGCGACTGCGCCCGCATGCCCACCCGTGCGCCGAGATCGCGCATCGCCAGTGAGCCCAGGCCGTCAGCGCGGACCAGATCCCAGGCGGCGTCGAGTATTTCCCTGCGCGTCGCTGCGTACCGCTCCGCCCGGCGGTCCCTCACTGGCATGGGCATGGCTGACATAGTCAGGTATTGTGAACATTGTCAGGCAGACTGTCAATGGGCCCCGGATTGTCTGGCCTCTCGGCCAACTTCAGTTGCCATGGGTCACCTCCCTGGCGGCCCCCGGCCGGTCGCCGTGAGCGCAGGGAACGCTGGATACGCTCAAGGGCGTGTCAGCGCCTTTCACGGTTCCGGAATGACGATGTCACCGACCACCTCGACGACCTTCGAACGTGAGGTTCGACCCCACACCAGCTGGACCTGGGACGCATTGATGCCGAGCCAGACCGACACCGCACGCAGAACAGCGTCGTTGGCAGCGCCGGCAACTGGCGACTGGCGCACCCACAGCTCCAACCGTTCTCCGTCCCATACGTGGCGGGCTCGGGAGGCACGCGGATGCACCCGGACCGGAATGCGTCGACGGCTGCTCACCTCACCAACAGGGGTCACGCTGCTCCTACCGAGAGTCCCTCGACCAGTCATCGATTCCTTGCGTGGCGCACCAGCGGGTTCGGGGATGTTTGGCATCTCCGATGGAAGCTGGCTGAGCCCCAGGCGACTTGCCAGGGCCATTGGTCATGATTCGAGCCTGCGGCTGAGGGCCGGACCAGCGTCGATCGGTCGTCAGGCTACCGCAGGCTGATCGCCGAGCCGGTGAGCGCGAAGGCAATGTGACCCACGACCGCAAACAACGCGAACAGCGACAGCGCCGCGCCGAGCAGGGTCACATTCCTGTAGAAGCTGCCCTCTTGCGTGCGCCGAACGGCAGCGTCCGAGACAGTCCAGAATGGATGGAAGAGCACAGCGGCAGGAAGGAGGAACGCCGCGATCATCAAGGACCCGATATCTGGCCAGATACCCGCGACGATGGAGACGTCCGCGAGCAGCAAGAACACCCCGGTGGGCCAGCCGGCCAGAAATGGGATTGGAAGTTTGCCCCGTGCTGTGCCCACATACCGAGCGTGGTGTTGAATGTGTCCGCGCGCCGAGAACGCAAACAGACCCGCGAACAGAACTCTGCCGATGAGCAGGATCGCCCCCGCCAGGGTGGTCATGACAACTGTCTCAGGTCGAAACCTGCAGGACGATGCGCCCGCGGCCGTGGCCGCTTTCGGCAACGGCATGTGCCTGGGCCGCGTCGGCGAGGGGAAAAACCGGTCCGAGCTGTGGCGTCAGCGAACCCGACTCGACGAGCTTCGCGAGCTCCTCCAGCACAGGCCTCGTCATTTCTGGAGACTGCACACCGGACGTGCGCACACCATGTGCTGCCGCCTTCTCCGGTTCGGGCATGCCGGCGACCACCACCAGAATGCCACCCGCCTTCAGCACGCTCCACGATCGATCCGTGACCTCACCCCCGACGGTGTCGAGCACGACGTCCACATCGCGGACGACTTCCTCGAACCGCGTGGTCGTGTAGTCGATGACCTCATCGGCACCGAGCGATCGCACGTAGTCCACATTACCGGTCGAGGTCGTGGTCATCACGTGGGCGCCCTTCCAGTGCGCAAGCTGCACCGCCAGTGAACCGACGCCGCCCGCGCCACCCTGCACGAGCAGGCGCTGGCCTGGCTCGAGCTTGGCGGTGTCGAAGAGACCCGCCCACGCGGTGACACCACCAATGGGCAAGGTCGCAGCCTGCTCGAAGCTGATGCTCGCTGGCTTGTGCGCAAGCGCAGTCACGGGGACGATCGCGTATTCCGCGTAGGCACCGGCGCCGCGGCCGAAGACATCGTCACCGGGCGAGAAGTCGGAGACGCCGACTCCGACCCCCTCCACCGTGCCCGCCACGTCAAGACCCGGGGTGTGGGGCAGCTCGAGAGGCATGAAGTCCTTGAGGTATCCCGCTCGATACTTCCAATCGATGGCGTTAACGCCAGCTGCTCGCACCCGCGCGAGCGCCTCGCCCTCTTTGGGTTCTGGGCGCTCAACGTCTTCGACGACCAGGACGGAGGGGGGACCGTAGTCTTGAAATCGCACCGCCCGCATCTCTCGCGCGTCAGTCTGTGCAGCCATCGCCTCTCTCCTGACCTATGGTTCGTGTAGGGGCTTGTTTTTCAAGAGTAGCGTGTGGTAGCCCAGTTACTACAGCGGGACGATCATACAGCTGTTGTACTATCGCGCTCATGAATCGACGACGAGAGTTGCTCGGCCGCCTTGAACGGCTCGGTCCCGGCCTTCGCCGCCGCTTGGGGGAGTCGGAGCGCCGCGCCGACTTTCTCACCCGCTTTGGCGGCGTGACCCTGTATCAGGTTGGGGCTCTCCGCCATCTGGTGAAGCACGGACCGCTCACCATGAACGAGCTCGCAGCACGCATGGAGATCAGCCCCAGCTCAGCCACCCAGCTGGTCGACCGGCTCGTCCACCACGGCCTGGTGGAGCGCAGGCCCGATCCGAATGACCGCAGAGTCCTTCGTGTGGCGGTGTCAGGACCCGCGTCAGACGCTGTTCACGACCTCGAGGAGGAAACGAGCCAACGCTTCGCCGCGCTCCTTGCTCCGCTCACTGAGGATGAGTTGGAGGTTCTCGCCTCACTCGCCCAACGGATTGTCGAAGCACCCACACGCCAGTACGGGCCCGCCAGCGACTCTTCTGGAGGTTCCTTGTGACCCGCTTCTTCGCGACCAAGGACGCCAGATTGGAGGATGCCGCGGGATGACCGACGACGCGGACGCGGCGGTATTTCTGGGTCACCGCCAGATCCTCACGGTGCTCGGAGCGCTCATGCTCGGCATGTTGCTGGCAGCGCTGGATCAGACCATCGTGTCGACCGCGCTGCCCACCATCGTCGGCGATCTCGGCGGGCTGAATCACCTCTCGTGGGTTGTGACCTCATACCTGCTGGCCTCGACGATCTCCACCCCGCTGTACGGCAAGCTCGGAGACCTGTATGGGCGCAAGTCGCTGTTCCAGTTCGCCATCGTGATTTTTCTTGTGGGGTCGATGCTCTCGGGAATTTCCCAGAACATGGTGGAGTTGATCGGGTTCCGCGCGCTCCAGGGACTGGGAGCGGGCGGCCTCATGGTCGGCGCCCAGGCCATCATCGGAGATGTCGTTCCGCCGCGAGAGCGCGGCAAGTACCAGGGGATGATGGGTGGCATCTTCGCCTTGGCATCCATCGCTGGCCCATTGCTCGGTGGCTTCCTGACCGACAACGTATCCTGGCGATGGATCTTCTACATCAATGTCCCGCTTGGCGCTGTCGCGCTCGTTGTCACCGCCACAGCGCTGCCCTCGACGGCCCGCCGTCTCTCCCATCGCATCGACTGGTTGGGTGCAGGGTTGCTCGCAGCAGGCACCTCCGCGTTCATCCTGCTGGCCACCTGGGGAGGCACGCAGTACGGCTGGGTGTCGGCGCCCATCATCGCGCTGGCTATTGGTGGCGCTGCGGTGCTGGTCGCCTTCTTCGTTGTCGAGCGCCATGTCGCTGAGCCGATCATCCCCCCACGCTTGTTTCGCAATTCGGTCTTCAACGTGGCCAGCGCCGTGGGCTTCGTCATCGGGTTCGCGATGTTCGGCGCCATCGTATTCCTACCGCTGTTCCTGCAACTGGTTGACGGGGCCAGTGCCACGAGTTCAGGACTGAACCTCCTGCCACTGATGGTGGGCCTGTTGACGGCCTCGATCGGCAGCGGGCAGATCATCAGCAGGATGGGCCGCTACAAGATCTTCCCAATCGTCGGCACAGCTCTTGCAGCCATCGCCATGCTGCTGTTCTCGACGCTCAACCCACAGACACCGCGGTTGTTGCTCTCGCTGTACATGGTCGTGTTGGGTGCAGGGCTCGGGATGGTGATGCAGGTCCTCGTTCTTGCCGTGCAGAATGCCGCCGAGCGCCGGGATCTCGGCGTCGCCACCAGCTCTGCGACGTTCCTACGTTCCATCGGAAGCTCGTTCGGGGTGGCGATCTTCGGGGCCATCTTCAGCAGTCAACTCGCCGCCAACCTACGCCTGCGCCTGCCGGCGTCGGCCCTCGGCGGCAACCTCAATCCAACCTCTCTTCAGGGTAACCCGGCAGCGTTGCAGAAGCTCCCGCCGGCGATTCACTCCGGGTTGGTCACGGCAGTGTCGGACTCGCTTCACGTCGTGTTCCTGACTGCGGTGCCCATTCTCATCGTCGCTTTCCTTATTACGCTATTCCTTCGGGAGATTCCGCTGGGCGCGCGGGCAAAGGCTCCCCTGGCAGCCGCCGAAGGTATGGGCATGGACGAGGCTGCGGAGGTCGTCCTGGCCACTGCCGATCAACACGATGGACGGGTGACGTCGTTAGCTGAACCTCGGTCAGCCCTCCGCCGGGTCCCCGAGCCCACCGTCGACGGCATACGGCAATCCAACGACAAGAGAGTCGGCCGATGACGCGGCTCTTCGCAGGCCTCGGCCGTTTCTCGGTCCGCTTCCGCTGGGTGCTCCTGGTCGGCTGGATCATCGTCACCGTCTTCTCGGTGAAGGCGTTTCCCTCACTGACCTCGGTCGCCAAGGACACCACCAGCGGCTTCCTCCCCCAGAACTCGGCGTCCATGCACGCCACCCAGCTGGCGTCACCGTTCCAGAACAGCAACCAGGCGACGATGACGCTGGTCGCGGCAACCAGCGGCGGAACGACGCTCGCAGGGACCGATACGGCGTCGGTCGCGGCCGTTGAGTCGCGTGTCCGAACGATGCCGCACGTCACGCTGGTCAGGGATTTCGGTCTCTCACCGGATCGGCAGGCGGAGCAGGCACTCGTGCAGACGGATTTGCCCCCCTACTCGCAGTCTGCGGATGCCAAGAACCTCGTGGCGACGATCCGAGCGCTGTTCCCCGGCAGCGGCCCCCTCCAGTTCCATCTGGCGGGTAGCCTCCCCACCGTCATCGACTCGCAGAGCCAGTCGGGGAGCTCGCAGAGCAACATCCAGTCGCTGTCACTCCTGCTCATCGTCGTGCTGCTGCTGGTCGCCTTCCGCGCGCTACTCGCGCCCCTGATCACTCTCGCGCCTGCCCTCATCGTGCTGGTCCTCTCCTCGCCAGTGATCGCCGGGGCAACACGCATCGGCGTCCAGGCATCCAGCATCACCCAGTTCATCCTGATCGTACTCGTGCTCGGTGCGGGCACCGATTACGGGCTGTTCCTCGTCTTCCGGATGCGCGAGGAGTTGCGCAAGGGCGCTGAACCAAAGGACGCGGTGCGCACCGCGGTGAGCACCGTCGGCGAGTCGATCACGTTCTCCGCGCTCACCGTTATGGCCGCACTGATGAGCCTGGTCGTCGCACAGTTCGGCCTCTACCAGAGCCTCGGGCCGGCCCTCGCCATCGGCATCGGGCTGATGCTGCTCGCCGGACTCACCCTGCTGCCGGCGCTGCTGGCCATCTTCGGACGCGCGGTGTTCTGGCCGTCCCGAACGCACCCCGAGGCGCATCCGCGCAGAACGCTGTACGGGCGGATCGCCGGCGGAGTCGTGCGCCATCCGCGCGCCGTCGCCGCCGTCGGTCTCCTTTTCTTCGCCGGCCTCGCGCTGGGCCAGGTCGGCGCGCCGGCAGCCGGTTTCGCCGATCAGTCGAGCCCGTCGGGCACCGACTCGGCTGCGGGGGCGGTAGTGTTGACCGCGCACTACGGGGGCGGCGGCACCAACACGAACGAAGTGTTGTTCACATTCGATCAGCCGGTGTACAGCCATCCCGCGGACCTGGTCACGCTCGAGGCCGACCTGCGCGCCACCGGCCAGTTCGCCACCGTCTCGGGCCCGGTGGAGGTGGTGCAGGCGGCCGGCGGCCTGCCCGCGCTGCAACAGGCGCTCAACAGCGGGTCAAACCCCGCGCAACAGCCGCTGCTGCGCTCACTCTCCCGCTTCATCAGCGCCAACGGGCGCACCGTGCAGGTGCAGGCGCTGTTCACCAACAGCAACAGCAGTGACCCGCGCGCGATCGCGGCCGTTCCCGCCGTGCGCGGTGCGGTTACCGATGTCGCCCGGCAGGTGAACGCAACCGACTCAGGCGTCTTCGGGATCCTGCCCTTCGCATACGACGTCAACGCAGTCTCAGCGAGCGACCTGATCCACATCCTGCCGCTGGTCGCGGCGCTCATCGCCATCCTCCTGGCGATCGTGCTGCGCAGCCTGGTCGCGCCGCTCTACCTGGTGGCCTCGGTGGTCCTATCGTATTTCGCCGCCATCGGCATCACTGCACTCATCTTCGTGCGCCTGGGCGGCCAGAGCGGCATCAACTTCGTACTGCCGTTCCTGATGTTCGTGTTCTTGATGGCGCTCGGTTCGGACTACAACATTCTGGTGATGATGCGCATTCGCGAGGAGGCGCACCACCTCCCGTTGCTCCCAGCAATTCGCCGTGCTGTGGCCGTGACCGGCACGACGGTGACAACGGCGGGGATGATCCTGGGCGGCACCTTCGCGGTGCTCGCCGTCGCCGGCGGCAGCGCCTCGGGCGGCTCGCAGATCCAGCAGATCGGCTACGGCATCGCTGCCGGCGTGCTCATGGACACGTTCCTGGTGCGCACCGTTCTGGTGCCCTCGTTCGTCGCCATTCTGGGCCGCTGGAACTGGTGGCCCTCCTCGCTCTTCCGCAACGCGCCCGCCGAGGAGCCGGAGGTCAGTCGAGCGGACGCCATCGCCTAGTAGACGCCCGAGCAGACGGCCTAGCCCTCCGGGCACACGTTTCACCTGACCACTCTCCGTTACGTGGTCGGCTCAATCGATATCTGCAGCGGAGAAAGAGGGCATGACCCCGTTGCTCGGCTTCAACGCTCCCAACCGCGCCTATCCGGCGATCACCCACGCGAGGGCCTTCGCGGCATATCTGGTGTATGGACGCAGTGGCCACCGCCGCCGAGGGACTGCGCGGTGTTGCGTCACCTGCTTACCGTGGCTACCCTACGGCGTGCTAGAGAGCCGACCAGCATCCGTCCGTAGGAGTGACGATGAGCGCCGAAGACTACCTGGACTACTCAGGCCGGGACGATATTGTCAGCGGCGGGGTAAAAATGATCGCGGTGACCACGCCTAAAGGAGAGTTCCACGTGTGGACCAAGCGCGTTGGAAACAGCTCGACAGCGAAGCTGCTGCTCCTGCATGGTGGTCCCGCGGCGACTCACGAATACTTTGAGGCCTGTGATAGCTATCTCCCGGCCGCAGGCGTCGAGTACTACTACTACGATCAGCTCGGCTCTGCCTACAGTGACCAGCCCGACGATCCAGACCTTTGGGACCTGGACCGATTCGTCGATGAGGTCGAGCAGGTCCGGCAGGCGCTCGATCTGGACAGCGACAACTTCTATCTTCTGGGTCACTCGTGGGGCGGGATTCTGGCCATCGAGTACGCGCTCAAGCATCAAGATCGTCTCAAGGGCCTCGTGATCTCGAACATGATGGCCAGCATTCCCGCCTACAACGAGTACGCGCGCACGGTCCTGATGCCAGCGATGGACCAGGAGGCGCTGGCGGAGATCAAGCGCCTCGAAGATGCGCACGAGACCGAGACTCCGCGCTACATGGAGCTGCTGGTCGAGCACCACTACGTGCATCACGTGCTTCGCATGCCGGTCGAGCAGTGGCCCGACCCGGTGAACCGCGCGTTCAATCGAGTCAATCGCTCGATCTACGTGCCCATGCAGGGGCCTAGCGAGCTTGGTGCCAGTGGCAAGCTCGTCGACTGGGATAGAACAGAATCTCTGGAGAGGATCGAGGTACCGACGCTGGTGATCGGTGCTAGCCACGACACCATGGACCCAGCGCACATGGAGATGATGGCCGGCCGACTGCCAAATGGCCGCTTCCTCCTCTGCCCGAACGGCAGTCATATGGCCATGTACGACGACCAGGCGACATACTTTCAGGGCTTGGTCGAATTCATCCGCGACGTCGAGCACCAGAGGATCAGCCGGGCCAAAGAGACTGTCGGAGCCTGACCACTTCGCGACATCGCCCAGGGGTAGCTTTGGCATTGCAATCACGCGAGTGCGAGGGACTGAGTCCGACGCCCACCCGGACTGCAGCCAAGTCTGGGCAACCTGAGTAACTATGCTCAGCTGATCGGTGCGGGTATCGGGATGACCTTGCCGGTTTGGATCACTTACCTGGTGACGACCGCGCGCGCAGCGGCTCGCGGTGTCGCCCCGGCCATCCTTGACGTCGTGGCGTGATCGCGATCACGCTTGTCCTGGGTGCACTGGTTGTCTCGCTGCGCCGCTGCGTCGACGGCTGACTGCCCCTGAGCGGTGCCATCAGCACCGGCTCCGCCAACAGAGGCTGAGTTCGCACGACCCCCGCAACGGCGGGGTCCTGGCGGTCGGCCGCCTGCGTTTGCGCCGCGTAGCGCATGCGCAAGGCGATGACGCGCTGCGCCGAAGCCTGAACCTCAGCTGCGACCACGATACCGGCGTCGACGGCACTCCGCAGAGCCATCACCGCGTGGTCTTCCAGGGTGGTGTCGCTGTCGGACATCAGCAGAAGATCGTTGCCGGCGCGGGCAGCGTCGACAATCGATTGGGGGATCGGCTCTATCGCCTGGAGCCCGCCGAGTGCCAGTGAGTCGGTGACGATGACGCCATGAAAGCCGAGCTTCTGCCGGAGCAGCCCGGTGACGACGGCGCGTGACAGCATGGCCGGCCGGCCGCTGGGATCCAGCCCCGGGACGCGCACCGCCGTGGTCATCACCGCGTCCGTGCCCGCGGCGATGCCGGCGGCGAAACTCTGTGCGCTGGTGCGCACCCAGGTTGTCATGTCAACCGGATCGGCTGTGATTGCGAAGTGCGGGTTCCCGGGAGCACCGCCCAGACCGGGAAAGTGTTTGAGAGTCGATGCGACGCCTCCGCGGTGCAGGCCGGCGACGTAGGCTGCAACCAGCGGCCCGACCACGCTGACATCAGGCCCGAAGGAGCGGGCTCCGATGACCGCGTCCTGCGGGTTGGTCCGCAGGTCGGCGACCGGGGCCAGGTCGATGTCGACCCCGCTGGCGGCCAGTCCCACGGCCATTTCCCTCACCTGTTCGGTCGCCGCGGCGGCCCCGCGCCGGCCGAGGTCGTGTTCGCTGGGCAGTTGGGTGATGCCGCTGGTGACACTGCTGATCTGTCCACCCTCTTGGTCGGTGGTGATCAGCATTGGCGCGGGCAGCCCAGCCTGCTTCCCGAGTTCCTGCAGTTGGCGTGACCAGCTCTGCAGTCCAACTGCGGTGCCGCCGAAATTGGAGGCGAAGAGGATGACCCCGCCCACCTTGTCGTCGAGAATGAGATGGCGCAACCCCGGGGTGATCTGCGTGCCGCCGACCCCGGCGACCAGCATCTGCCCGATGGCCATGGTGATCGGCAGCGACACAGCGGTCGGGGACGGCGTCGGTGGCGATGAGCGCGCCGTCACCGTGGGACCTGAACACGACGCCAGCGTGAGGAGCGCTGCAAGGGCGGTGAGAGCCGGCCGCGTGCACCGCGGCCCGGCCGCGCGTCCGAAAGGGGTTGCTGAGACCCTCGTACCGTCCACGGCTCCTCGGCCCGCCAAGTCCGCAGCGCGCACGAACGCAAACGGCGTGGCCGGGTACACGACGCAAAGAGTAGTCAGGACGAGCACAGTCGCGTTCGCTGGGCCTTTACTCGACCGCGTGAGTCGGTCGTTTCAAATCGACCATCGAAGGGGTGGCCGGAGCCGGAGAAGGGACTCGAACCCTCGACATCCAGCTTGGAAGCAACCGTCTCTTATTCGAACTCGAGGTCTCGGAGGAGCGGCTTTGGATCGCCATCTTCGTGGTCTTGCCTGCCGGGTCCGACCTCGTCGCATGAACGCTGTGCCCCAACGGGACTCCCCACGTGCTCGCCCTCGCGCTCGTTATCCCAGCGAAGGACCAGCCGCAGCCGCACACTTCAGCATTCGGCGCAGGGGAAATTTGGAAGGGTCACAAGCTCGCCATCGATGGTCTACCAGAAGTCGGGCGCCCACCTCGACCGCGACCTCGACACCGGGGACGCCGCTCCGGTACAGCATCACGTTGTGACCATCGGTGCGCAGGCCAGGCGGCGCGCCGAGAAACGCCCACACCTCACCGAGCAGCGTGGGCCACAGGGTCGGGAACTCCCGCCACGTGGTGTTTGCCCTGACCACCGCTGTCGGACACTCCCTGGTCCGCTCGATTGTCACGTCGTACGCCATCACCGTTCCCGCCGCCGCCGGCCGATCCGCGCAGTCGACCCGTGCCACCGGCACCCGCGACGGTATCGCATGTTGTAGCCGTGGAGCATGACGACTGGTTACATCCGCGAGGCTACCCTTACATTGCCCGCGTAGCCTCGGTTTAGGGGTTTCGGATCAGTTTGGTGGTATGGCCAACGCAGCAGGTACGGCGCAGCCGGGACGATGGCCCTGACCATCAGGGGTTTCGAACCTAAGCACTCCGGACAGGGCCCAATGGATTTGATCGGGGTCAGCGCTCGACTGGTACTTCTCCGGCAAGCGATGCAGCTCCGCGTTCTCGGCTCGGAGGCGCGGGCCCTCGTCCTCGACGATCTCTGGAAAAATTCTAGGCGAGCAGACCCAATGATCGCGGCTCGCACACAACAACGCCCAAGCGAGCATCCGTAAACAGGCCAAGGCTCATGCAGCACCAAGCGTTTCAACACCGGCGGCTGACGCGTGAGCTCGGGCCCGGCCAATGTAGGAGAACATCCACATCAGCATGGCGAATAACCCCACGTAAAAGATCACAGGCGACAGCCACACCATGCTGGCAATAGGGAGTACGAACGTCAGGACCACCCGAACGCCGGCATCGAGGAGCAGGACGGCCGCCCACACCGCCGTGATCGTGTATTGAACCCGCCGGAACTGTGGATACACGCAATAGCTGTTCCAGGTCTGCACTCGGGCCGGATCGCCAGCGGTGGCGAACTGCCGCCCGAAGAAGAACGCCAACGGCCTTGGCAGCGCCAGCGAGACGGCAAAGGCGATTCCGAACACCCCGGTCAGGACAGACTCTTTGACGAGATGAAATCGGAGAGAGCCGGTGACAAGACTCCCGAGCAGACCCAGGACAATCAGGATCAGGCTAATGAGTGCGAGGCCATCCAGGCTCCGGGTCCGGGCAATCGACACCAGCGTTGCGATCACGGGGAATGCCGCCGAAGTGCTGAGGGCTGCAACCGGCGACCACCCGCGACCGGTCAGGATCGTATAGGCGACGAGTGGAAGAACCGCATTGACAAGGATCCCTGGGATCAGGCCGAGAAACACATCTGCTCGGCGAACGGCCTCAGGTGATGTGTCGGAAGGAGCTGGTGATGGGGTGTGCGCGGACGGCCGGCCTTCGAATTCAGCCATGTCGTCGAGTGTAACGGCGCAGGTCTGACGCCGAAGAACGCACCTCGCGCAACGGCGCCAGCCGGACACGTTGCCGATACAGCAGGTCGACGTTGAGCATCGCAGATACTCTCAGCGCCGCCGGGTTGGAGGCTATTGGGCCTCAAGTGGAATCTGCGTTGTGAGGCAGAACGGGTGACCGGCAGGGCAAAACTCCCCATCGGGCTGCGACGATCGGAGCTACTGCCTCAACTGTGGCGACGGTGAATGGGAAAGGCCAGGGCGTTTCGCTCATTGGAGCGGGAGAAGGGACTCGAACCCTCGACATCCAGCTTGGAAGGCTAAGTGTCGCCGAAAGTGGTGCCACATATAGGCTTTCTCGCGAAGAGGGTTGAAAACGCCAAAATTACGCCTTCCGATTGAGGGCCCGGATTGGCCCGGCGACTGCTTCGCCGTCATCTCCCACTCGGCGCCCGTGCGACTGCGGTGCGCGCGCGAGTCGCACGCCAATGGGGGCGTGATTAGGATCGCTTTCGTAGGCTGGCTGAATCTACGCCATCGGCACGCGCCCGTCCGGCGGCCCGGTGGCCTCACGGCAGCCACGCGCAGAGGTTGTCGGTGGAGGCTGACTCGTACCGCTCCAGAACAGACGCGAGACCCCCCACCCACAACCCGATCGTCCGCTTGCTCCTCGGGTAGCCACGCGGATGTGCCAGCAGGAGGCCTGCATGGACCTTCTGCTCGGCAAGATGCGCTTCGTGCAGCGGAAGGAAGTGGCGAACGTTGTCGGTGACCAGCGTCCGACCGAGCTGTGTCGCCGTCACGAGCACGGCAGCGTCGTCGGCGCCGAGGAGCTCGTGATGCTCGGCCTGGATCGACTCGACATCCCACCCGGCCCGGCGGAGC
Source organism: uncultured Actinomycetes bacterium (assembly GCA_937888775.1). The sequence goes on from CALAQT010000093.1 coordinate 21,962, forward strand.
TGGACCCCGATCTCAGGGTCCAGCATCTCGTCGAGGAGGAGCTTCAGGGCTGGAGCGCCTGCTGGCGCCGCTGCCACAGCTGGTGGGCGCGGTCGGCGTCCTCACGGTTGAGTGCGACGAGCCGATCGATCTCCGCGTCGTACTCGCCGTAGTAGTCGACGGCGTTGCGGACTTGATCAGGCCGGACCCCGAGGGAATCGGCCGCCTCCTGCTCATCGCCCTCAGATGCACGGACGGTCTCGATGACCTGCCACACGTACAGCCGGCGGCCCTCGATGGCGGCCTCGCGCCCGGTGGGTGTTGCCCGAAACACGATGCCCGGGTGCTTCTCGCGCCGGAGCGCCTCGTCGAGGAGCGTCCTCGCCAGCTCGCTCTCATCGAGCCGACGGCGACGAGACATGGCGGTGAGGTCGTCCTTCACCCGTCGGGGAACCCGAGTATTGATCCGCGCGTCCAGTGCCTCAGCCATGTACCCCAGTGTACCCCAGTGGGCGCCAAGGAATGGGCCAACCAGGCGGTGGCCGACGACGCTCCGTACAGACTGCCAGCCGGGCTCAACTCGGCCCGCCGATCGTCGAGGGCGACCCGGGAGCACCACCCGGCAGCCGACCACCCGCCTGTGCGGCCCCGGCCGAGGGGTTGGGTCATTCTGAGAACAGCGACGGCTGGAGCACCGCGAGATCGGCGCCTGCCCCGTCATCCTCGCGAACCTGCGCCACGAGGCGCGTCTGTCGGGGAGCAGCCGCGTCTTTGGCGAGCTTCTCTCCCCAGTTTCGGATCTTGGCACTGGCGTCGCGCATTGCTCGGGACTGGACGTCTTCGTGCCTGCCGGACTCGGCAAGGAGTTGTAGTGCCCGCCACCGGACCGAACCGCCGGGCCATTCGCATCCTGCGCTGATGAGGGTCTCGCGAGCTTCCTCGGGATACTGAGGGGACGCATCCAGAAGTCCAACCATCACCGCGTCTCGGTCACGCGAGGGCAGCGTGTCAAGACGAGTGAGAATGGCAGCCACGGACGACGGATGCCGGACAGATAGGCGCCTCGCTGCCCAACGTCGCAGAGGCGTGGCCACTGGACGCTCCATGTACAGCGTCCGCTTGCCGCGATGTCCTCCTGCAAGGCGGACGATCTTGTCTCTCAACCAGCTCGGCGGAACGCGCCACGGGTACGCGTCCATCATCAGGAAGTCTTCCGCAAGGCTGTCCAAGCCACCATCATCGAGGATGTTCGTGTCCTCGATCTCGGCAACGAGCCGGCCCGTGATTCGCCGCCAGCGTCGGTCGGTGCAGAGCAGGCTCGCCGTCTGCAACGCCTCGTCGCGATTCGTCGCGTGCACCCTCCTGAACGCCGACACCGCGTTCCAGGTCAGGGTTGCCGCCGTGGCGTTGGGGTGGAGAACCAGCCACCGCCAGAGTGCGTCCGCGGTGGCCGCGTCGTACATGCCGGCGAAGTCCTCCAGCGGCGACACCCGGGGCATGGCTATCGGGCGCAGCCGATGTAACGGCGGTAGGCGGCAAGCGTGAGGAGAAACTGGACCGACGCGGATGCATCGACGGAGACGTCGCCGAGGGCCACCGTCCAGGTCCGGCCATCGCGCCGGCACCGAGCGCGTAGCTCGCGGCCGCATTCAGGCTGTTGCACTCCGACCAGTTCAACTGGGGCGCCCATGACCGTTGCCGGAAGGGGCGGCCGGATCGGGTCGCCCAGGGCAACCGCCCACGCTCCCAACTCCTCTCCCTCGCCGTACGCGTCGACCAATACCTCGTCGATTCGTCGTTCCAGTTCCGCCTCGGTCCAAGGCACGGTGGGATCATGGCAAGATCGGGGTGCTTCCCGGGGCGCGACAACGCCCCCGCGGGGCGACGGTGCCGTCCACCTCACTTGAAGGCGGCAAACTAGTGGAGCGCGGCGCTAATTCGTGACCCAGGCGGAGGGGTCTCCGAGGTAGAGACCGCAGGCACAGTCGAGGG
>CALAQT010000094.1 GCA_937888775.1 uncultured Actinomycetes bacterium
CGTCCGGACCAGCAGTGCGCTCGGCGTTGATCTGGACTTCGCTTCGACGAACCCGGGGTTAGCTGGCAGCCTGCCATTCGGACGGGCTGGGCCTTCTCGGGGTTCAGCGTCGGCGCGCGGGCTGCGGCGCCGTTTGGTATCTGTTGCGTTTGGCCTGGAACATTGTCGCGTCGGCAACACGAAGTAGGCTCTCGGTGCTGTCGGCGTCTGTCGGGAATACGGCACGGCCGATGCTCGCTCCCAGCGTGAGGTTGTGGTCTGCGATTGCGAGCGGGTGTGCGAAAGCTCGCGTGAGTCGGTCCGCCAGGAGATCAGTCTCCTGCGGGCTGGTATGGGCGTCGATTAGCACGGCGAACTCGTCACCGCCGAGTCGTGCGACGGTGTCGGTTGACCGGGTGCATGAGGTGAGGCGCTTGCCGACGGCGATCAGGATCTTGTCGCCGGCGTCGTGGCCGAACTCGTCGTTGACCGGCTTGAAGTTGTCGAGGTCAAGATAGAACAGTGTGACCTGGCTGCCGTGGTGCCGGGCTTGATGGATAGCCGCGCGCAGATCGTTGGTGAACTGCAGGCGGTTGGCGAGGCCGGTCAGCTCGTCGTGGAGTGCCTGGTGGGTGATCTGGTCAACTAGACGTCCGTTCTCAAGTGCGGTTGTCGCTTGTGCCGCGACGCCGGACAGGCGATCGAACAGGTCGGGACTCGGGGTGAGGCGATCGGGCAGATCCATGACTGAGACGGCGAGCAGCCCAAAAAATTGGTCGGGAGTGACGAGTGGCACGAGGATCGAGGCGACCGCGCCGATCGTTGCCGACAGATCTCGCAGAAGCGGATCTCCAGACCCGGCGTCGACGAAGATCGGCTCCGGCCGTGGATCGTTTAGCAGCGTCTCGAGCGGTCCACCCGGACTGGGCGCGACGCTCCACTCCTCTGCGTCCTGCGCGGTGTGGTCGGGGCCGGGGTGGGTGGTGGCTCGCCGGACCAGCTCTCCACGCTCCATCTCCCAGAGGTAGACGCCAACTCTGTCGCAATCCACCACCACCGGCACAGCGTCGGCGAGTCGCTGAGCGACCTCGCCGCTGGTGCCGGCGGCCGCGAGCGCCCGCGCGAGCTGGAGCAGAGCGCTCGACTGGCGATAGAGCTGCTTTGATTCGATCAGCGTCGTCGCGCTGTCCAGTGCGCTGGCCGCGTAACGCGCGTAGACCTCCAGCAGCTCGCGCTCCTCCGCAAAGAAGCGCCGCCCCTCGTCGTAGAGCGCGAGTAGACGGCCGTAGTCGCGACGGCTGGAGCGCACAGGGACGACGAGCCAGGACTCGGGCAGCGCCGCGGGGTGAGTGCCGAGGATTCGCTGCGCATACTCGCCGGCCTCTTGCTGATCGAAGCCCCGGTGGTGAGAATGGACGTCACCTCCGGGCGCGGTGCGGATCGCCAGCAAGTAGCGAGGAGCGCGGATTTCAACGGCGGCTCGGTCGGTGATCCGCGCCAGAACATCTTCGATCTCACCCGCGCCGATCAGATCAGACGCCGTCTCGAACATGCTGCGCAAGCGCTCCTTCATCGCCCCTAGCTGCCCTTGCAGCGCACTGTTGCGCTCCGATTCGGCGCTCGCCTCGGCGGCTTGATCCGCGGCCCACGTAACGCGATAGCGGCAATGAGGCGCACCCAATGCAGCGCACTCCTCGTGCTCAACAACGGCGGGTGGCAGCCCGAACAGGATTGTCGGCTGGGTGAGCAGCCCGCATGTCCACGCGCAGTGATCGGCGTCGCGCGGAAAGCCGTCGACGGCCACGGCGATGATCTCTGCGAAACCAGGGCCGACGTCAACAGTCTCGAGCTTGGTCACGACGCTGTACTTCGTCGAGCTCGTAGCGATCTGGCGGTAAACGTTCTCGGGGGAGCCCAACGAACGAAACAGAGCGGCGATCGGCGAGCCGTTGAGCCGGCGCGCGGCGTCCTCACCCACCATGCGCGCGAACTGCGGATGGCGCGTGACTCGCGCGCCCGCCCGCCAGAGTGCGACAGCCTCGTCGTAGGAAACCCAATTCACGATGTCCAGCAGGTAATCCGGAGACCGCTTACTTCCCGCCAGGTGCAGCAGCTCCGCCACAGCGTCCTGGCCGCCGGAAGTTTGCACACGCGAGAGCAGCACCGCGGTCATCGAGCACGAGAAATGATTGCCGCCCGCCGTCGGACTCGACTCAAGCTCAAGCGCAACCGCCATGCACCAGCTATCGGCCAAACGCACGTGCTCCTGAAGTGCCACCGGCCAACATAGGCGACCCGCCGACCCGTCTTGGCTCCGGGGACCGGCAAACGCCGGACTCGTCGAAGCGAAAGTCCAGATCAACGCCGAGCGCACTGCTGGTCCGGACCAAGCAGCGGTCCGCAGACGCGTCCGCTGGCTGCCGCTCCGTCGGCAATGCGATCACGTGCGCCGCTCTGATCAGACGCCTGCGTTTGGTGCCAAGCGATCACCATGCGCCGGCTGATTCCAAGACTTACCGCGTACCCCCAATGCAACGATTGCAGGGCGGACGGACGGCGCCTTCGATCGCCCTGCGCTACTTGTGCTTTGGCCGACAGAGAGCACTGAGGTCCGCTTGTGCTCCCGCGTGAACTCGTCGCTTGCGGTTTGCGCGAGAAGGAGCGGCCTGATGCTGGGTGGAATCAAGTTCCCATGCGGCACTTCGCTCACGACTCGCGTACGAGCTCGTCGTCGGGACCGATCCGGTGGGCCCGGTGCCGGGTTAGCGGCAGCTACGCCGCGGTGGTCATGCCGACTCGGGCTGACGGCGACTTCTCAAGCTTCGTCGGCGGCCCGTGATCTGCCAGGGACCGGGTGTGAGGTCAAGCACGAGATTCACGATCCAAACGATCAGCGTCGCCTTGACCAAGGTCCAGAACCCGTAGACGTGAAAACCGCTCACGATGTCTTTCGTGATCACGAGCATCAACAACGATACGAAGAACCAGGCAACCCCAAACGTGAGGATCGCCAGTGGTAACGTCACCAACCTCAAGAGCGGCTTCAGCATCGTGTTAGATCGGAAGAGCGT
>CALAQT010000095.1 GCA_937888775.1 uncultured Actinomycetes bacterium
GAACCTGACCCGATCCCACTTGACACCCAACCGCTGGACAAGTAAGCGCAAGCGGGGACGCGCTTCAGGCGGCCCGCGGTGCCGGCCGCGCCAACGCCGGCCGGGACGATCGGATCCGTGGCCAAGCGATCACCGGCCCGCCGGGCCCCGGCGGATGAAAGCGAGCGTCAACGGGCACCGCTCCGCACCAGATGCAACGGCGACATCCTTGCCGCCCTAGTGGCTTCGCTTTGTACGATCCGGAAGCCTTGGCTCGGCCTGACACTCTGAGACGGCTGCCTCTTCGTGGGAGGGGCCATGAGCGGCCGCGCTGCGGCCGGCGCCCCTTGCTGTCGTGCAGCACAAGTTGGTGACCTTGATCGTGCGCTGCTGGGACGCGACCTGACCCGTGGTGCCCGTCTGTTGAGGATCGCCCTGGCGACCCTCGGAGCCCGATGTGCCCGGCCCCGGCTCGCGGCGAACCGTCGCCGATGAGCCGTTGGAGTCGCAGTGCGTCCGCCCGGCGCCACGTGTGTTCAAGGCACCGGACCGGGGAACCGATGAAGAGGTGATGACTGATCCAGCTCAGCCGGAGAGCCTCACGCCTTGGGCGGGTTCGATGAAGACCGAGTTCGTCGACGAGATTTTCTCGGTACAGAGCTTGGTGGCCCGGCGTGCGCCGCTGGCCGCGATCTACCAAGCGGTGGTGGACGGTGCGTTGCGCCTGCTGAGGGCCGAGATTGGTTCTCTTCGGTTCGTCGATCTCGAGGATCCGGCCTGGATGGTGGCGGTGGCCTGGAGCGGTTCGGCGGGAACCGGGGAGCGCTGGCGCCACCGCGCACCGATCACCGAGGGCGTCAGCGGACAGGTGATCTCGACTGGTCGGATCGTGGCGGTTGAAGACGGTCTTCGGAGCCACAAGCGTTCCCAGCTCGTACCGATGGGAGCACAGGCATTGATAGGGGCGCCGATTCGCGAGCACACCGGGGTGGTCGGGAGCCTCGTCGTCGGCTCGATGCAGCCCGGCCGTCGATGGACTTTGAGCGACCGTGGCGTGCTGGCCACCTACGCCCAGCACGTCAGCGTCGCCGTGCTGGTCGCCGGACGGGGACACGCGCTGCGACAGGCTCTAATCGACCCGCTGACTGGCCTGGGCAATCGTGGGTTGTTGCTGGATCGGCTCCAACACGAGCTCGTGCGCGCTGACCGCGGCGCGACGCCGCCGACGATCCTGTTCATGGACCTCGACCGCTTCAAGGAGGTCAACGACTCGCTCGGACACTTCGCCGGTGATCGGCTTCTGATGGCGGTCGCCGAGCGACTACGGTACTGCGTCCGGGAAGAGGACGTCTGTGCGCGCCTGTCAGGAGACGAGTTCGCCGTCCTGCTGGCCGCCGGAGCTGACCCCGCCGCAGTCGCGCAGCGCATCATCGCCGCCCTCAGCCGCCCTTTCGAGATCGCCGATACCGAGATCGCGATCAGCGTCAGCATCGGCATCGCGACCGGGACCGACGACGCGGACAGCCTGCTTCGCGACGCCGACAGTGCCATGTACAAGGCCAAGCGGACCGGCGTCGGCCACTACGAGCGCTACCAGCCGAGCACGCGCGAAGACCTTTCATCGCAGACCGCGGTGCTCGGCGGCACACTGGACGACGTGGTGCCGTCCGCCGCCGCCGCTCTCATCTGAGGGCGGCGGTCGAGCGACGCTGGTGATGACCTCGTCAACTGCCGGCGCTCGTTACCTGTGTCGGCTGCGGACGACGTCTTGGATCGCTGTGCAGCGATCAGGCCGTGGCCAGCTCTGCTCGAGCACTTGCCGTGGCCAGTGCCCCGATACGCGCCCACACTCACATTAGACCCCCCCGCAAAGCGAGCCGATCAGCGCGTTGACGACCACCTCGACGTCCGTTCATGGCGCCGGCTGCTCCGCCGGCGAAGCCGTGACTCCCGCCTCAGTCGAACCGATGCTCGAGTCGCCGCAACCCGGCGACTCTAGCCTCGGCTTGATCTCGGCTGCCGGAGTGCAGGGGAGACCACCGATTTGTTCGGTAACGAGAATCACCGCCAGCACGCCGCAGCCGGCGAGTACCGCCTTGTCGCTAAGGCGGTCACGAGGGTACCGCAGCTCCTTCTCGCGGGCAGAAGTCGCGAGATCGCTTACGCCGACGTCGTCGTTGTGGTGCGAGTGACACCCTGCGGACGCTCGCTCTTTCATCGCCAGGCCCGCACGCGCCTCTGTGGACGTCGCTGACAGGCAAATCCCGCTCGACATAAACGGAGTTTTCAGACCTGAGCGGCGCGTCGCACGTTGAGGTTGCGTGTAACGAGTTGCGGGCTTTGTTGCCCAGAGCCCACCGGGGCGGCCCCGATGCCTAGCACCGTCGGGATCCCGAGCCAACATATCCGTTTTGCCGAGACCCGGCCAGAAGCAGGCGCACCCGCACACCCTCAGGCACACCTTCGGCCGTCTCCTGGCCGCTTCCAAAGCCGAACTCTTTCGACCTCGGGTCCTGAGGCTACGTGGTAGCCTCGCGCGCTTCGCCTAGCAGGACGACATCAACCAAGGGGTGTTGGGCGTGGGCACAGGTGTTTTCGGACGAGCGGACATGATCTTGGCGGTGCGCTCCGTTCGTCTCGCCTGCGCTGTGCTCGCCGTGGGCTAATCGCTGCGGTATTCGGGGGCCGCTCCTGGGTTCGTGGTGCTGTTCGTGCTCAACCCGTCGCGTGGTGATCAAGCTCTCCTGAGCATGGCGGGCGTCAGCGCCAGATCCAGTTGGCCAGGTGCATTACTTGAGAGATGCTCTGGCCGTTGGTGCCGGTGAGGTAGACGTCGACTGCCAGGAGATTGTTAGGGGGGTGATTGCCCCTCATCAGGCTCTTGCCCTGAGGAGTGAGCTTGAGGTTCTCAAAGAAACCTCGTTCGGGTCCCATGTTGAAGTCGAGCTGCCCGATCACAGTACCGTTGTGAGACATTTGGATGTGCCCGGCGCAGGTGGTCTGGCCGGCGAAGCAGCCGACCTCGACGCCGATCCATCCTCCGGGGGAGACGAAGCCCATCCTGCCCATCAGCTTGATCGTCGAGATGGTCTGGCTGGGCCCAGCGGTCTTGAACGTCTTGTCGACGCCGTAGTAGGTGCTGCCGCCGCTCTGACCGACAAGCCGGTAGTGATAGGTGCCGTTGGCGACGAGCCCGCTGATGTACTTGTTGACCGCCACGCCGCTGGTGCCCGTCCCGGCGTCCCCGGCGGTCGTCTGCAAGCCGTAGGAGGGCGTGGTGCCGAACTGGAAGAAGTAGCTGGTGGACACGCCCTGAGGATTGAGCACGCCGTTGAGCGTCGCGGAGGTCTGGCCTACCGCCGAAGCGCTCCCGGTGCTCATCGCCTTGAACATCTGATCCGCGCCGACCGCGGTTCCGCCGGCGCTGACCGCCACCACGCGATAGTGGTAGGCCTCTGCGGCGTTCAGTCCGTTGAGCTGGGCGCTCACCGGCACATCGGCGGTGCCGGCGCCGGCGCTGGCGGCCGCCGTCTGCTGACCATAGTCGGCGGTCGTGCCGTACTCGAAGTAGTACGTCGTCGCCTGACCGGCGGGGTTGACGGTTCCGTTCAGCGTCGCGCTGATCGTCCCGCCGGGGGCATCCACGTTGCTCGCCGAGCCGCTGGCGGCGATCGGCGACGCGGAGGACGGCGGCGCCGTGCCGTTGGTCGCGAACTTCTGATCGGAACCGACCGACACGCCGGAGGCGCTGGTGGCGATGATCCGGAAGTGATAGGTGCTCCCGGGGCTGAGGCCGGTCAATCCGTAGCTGACCGGGGTGGCGACGGTCCCAGCGCCGGCCGAGGTCAGCGGCGTCTCGTGCCCGTAGGCGCTCGTCGGACCCCACTGAAACGCGTAGCTTGTCTGCTGTCCGTTGGGATTGACCGTCCCGTTGAAGGTCGCGCTGGTGTCGGCGACGTTCGTGGCGGCGGCGGTGGTCACCGCCGGAGGGCTCGAAGCTCCCAGCGCGAGCGTCGCTGGAACGATCACCGCGGCCACCAGCACGGCAATAACGGCAATGTGCAGCTTGCGCATGAGGTCTCCCTGCGTCGTTTGTGCTTGTCCCCAAAACAAAACCCTCAAACTCGCGCGAAGTTGCGGTGCCGCTCGGACTGGTAACCCTCCTGACAGGCGTCGCGACTAACGCGATAGTCAGTTAGCCCGGAGTACGGCTGGGACGAGATGTGCTCCCGTGACCGACAAAGCTGCTTGCTGACCGCAGGAAGGCGCAGGAAGGCGCAGGAAGGCGCAGGAAGGCGTTCGGCGAGCCTCTTCGAATAGGTAGCGAGAAGCGACGTTCCCGCTACCTATTCGTAAGAACCCTGGAGGAGCGGTTCCGCGATCGCGATCGACCAGGCTGCCATCCTCGCGTTGCAGTGGCGCTTTGAGCCACCGCGCCACGTACAAGCCGGATCCAGCGCTGATCGGTGTGTGGTGAGCTGCCGCCTTTAGAACGAAGTCCCGTCGGAGCGTTGATTCGACTCTCAGGCCAGCGGCCAGGCGATCAACTCGGTCACGCGCGAGAATCCGCTGCGGTTAGGCAGTCGAGGGCGGCGAGGCCAAGGTCGTCTGCGCGGATCCACGGCGAGCTGCTGCCCAATCGCGGCACCAACCGCTGCCCGCGGGGGCCGCAGTCACGTCGACCGCAGCGGCTCACGCGCGGGCACGGCCCGTGGCGTAGCTTGCCGGTGATGAACCGAAGTTGGGATGCGACGGCTCCCGGAATTCTGCGCCTGCCGTCGGGGCGACTCGTGCGCGGGCGTGGGCTACGTCGACCACTGCGTGAGGACTCGCTCCCCGAGCTCGCCATCTACTTGCTAGGCGACCGGCCGCCCCCCGTGCCATGGGACGCCCGCTGGGTCCGCTGGCCGGACTTCCGACTGCCTTCGGACCGCCGCGACGCACAGGACGCTCTGCGCGAGGCCTGGCGCCGCGCAGAGGCGGAGCGGGTAGAGGTCGCCTGCGGCGGTGGCGCGGGAGAAGCGGCACCGCTCTCGCCTG
>CALAQT010000096.1 GCA_937888775.1 uncultured Actinomycetes bacterium
CGCCAAAACGCAGACACAGCGGGCGATCGCCGATCACAGACCCAGGTAACTACGGACTAAACGTGTGACAGAACCAGACACAATTGGTTTGCCAAGCGCGTCTGCGTCGGGCTGCCCTCAAAGGGCTGCTCACGGCCACTGCTGAGTGACCCTTTTCGCCGAGGGCGCCTGCTACGTTGGTCACAGGTCATCCACCACGAGCAGAGGAAGCAAATGCCTACAGCAGAGCAATACATCACCAAGCTGCCCGGGGCCGTGCCCGAGGGCAAGGCACTCGTCCACAACCACGTACGGCCGACGCGCAGGCTCGGTAGCCGAGGGTTCCGGGCTTGGCTGGCCGAGAGCAGCTCCGAGTTAACCGTCTGCCACTGTGGGCACTTCCCAGAGTACAAAGAGCATTACGTTGTGCTCCGACGAGAACGAGCGCCGCTGTGGTAACACCCGAGGCTGCGCACGAGGTGGTACAGCAAGCGGAAGACTTACCCACCGCAGTAGCCAAGACCTTTGCAGCCATCATGCAAGCCCGCCATCCGGGATCGATCTGGCTACCAGCTCATCGTCCTGAGCGGGACGCTGCGACCAGGACCGCTCAGGGGCTCGACGTTCTCACCACGCCAGAGGATCTTGACTCGGTCCTCGATGCGCTTTGCACCACGCCTGACGTAGATGACATCGATCGCCGACGCAAAGAGACGCTGACGCTCAGCGGGGCGTAGATCGGGCCAGACATTGGTCAGAGTCTCGATCGGCGGGAGATCAATGCCAGATGTAGTCTGGCGTGCCTGCGCGAGTGCCTCTGTGGCGCTCTGTAACGCCCGCTGCCGAATTCGCAATCCTTCCTTGAAGGATTGCATGCCGAGAATATCCTGGAGGCTTACATCGTCTCTGTAGGAGGTCAACACCTCTCTGGCTGATGCCTCGTCTTCGAGCGCCTGGGTCAGCTCCACAGACTCCACTTGAGACTCAGCAGCGACGTCACCGACGTGGGTGAACAACTCGGTCTCGATGTACGGCAGGATCCGGGTCTCGTTCACGTTCGCTGGAGCTGGGCAGTCGCCAGCGGTGTGATGGACTTGGCACTGGTACTGAGCAACACGAGGTTGTCCGGCTTGCTTGTAGCCACGTCCTGACATCAGCCGGGAGCATCCAGCACACCTGACGATGCCGTTCAGCACATGACGTGTCTCAGATGGTGCGTCACCAGACTTGGCGAAGCTATCTCGGCACGTGATGAAGTCCGTCTTGTTCACCAGAGGCTCGTGAGCACCATCCTTGCGGAGATCTCCCTTGCTGACGACGCCGAGGTAGACCTCACGCCTAGTGAGCTGCTTGACGGTTTCGCCAGTCCACTGCTCTGACTGCCGAGGCTTGATGCTCTCAGCATTGAGCCAGCGAGCGATGCTGGCCCACTTCTCGCCTGCGATGTGACGACGGAAGATCTCCTTGACGCATGGAGCCTCGATCGGATCGACCACGAAACGCTTACCGTCGTCCTTGCGATAGCCGAATGGCGGAACGGTCGGTTGGATCCCTCTCACCTCGATGGCGTTGCTCAGGGCATCTGCCCAGTTCTCCTTGATGCGGTCCAGCTCGAACTCAGCGAAAGCGAGGAGGACGTTGAGCATCAGCCGTCCGGCAGGAGTTGACGTATCGAAGCTCTCGGCCACGGACACGAACGTCGCCTGGGCCTCTGTAAGCCGTTGTAAGGCCGTGAGAGCCCCCACGAGGGATCTGGCGAAGCGATCCACCTTGGCGACCACGACGCCCTGCGTGGCGCCGCTTTCAACGCGCTTCAGCACCGCATCGAAGATCGGCCTCTTCATTTTTCCGCCCGACTGATCCAGCTCAGGCTTGTGCCAGTAGATCTGATGGCCCTGGACCTTGGCCCAGCTCTCGATCCGCTCCCGCTGCTGACCGGGCGATAGGAAGCTCTCCCCAGCCCGACCCTTCACTTGCGACACCCTGATGTAGCCGTCCAGCTTCATGACGCTCTCGTCTGCTCGTATAACGCTGACCCGGAGAATTGTAACTCTAAGGATCAAGGTTGTCCACGAACAGCACTCCCCGGTGGGCGAGCGTCACTTCACCCGGTCGCGGGGGTAACCCACCCCCCACCAGGCCCGCCGCCGAGATCGTGTGATGCGGAGCGCGGAACGGGCGGGCGGTGATCAGACCGTCGGCGTGAATCCCCGCGACACTGTGGATCCGCGTCACCTCGATCGCCTGCGGCCGGGTCATCGCCGGGAGGATCGAGGGCAGCCGCCGCGCGAGCATCGTCTTACCGGTGCCGGGCGCGCCCTCCAGCAGCAGGTTGTGACCTCCCGCGGCCGCGATCTGCAGCGCCAGCAGCGGCGTGGCGTGGCCGCGGATGTCGGCCAGGTCGGGCTCCGTGCGACCCGGTTCCAAACGCCGGGCAGCAGGCGGCAGCGGGGGCGGATCGGCGCCCATCACGACGTCCGCCGCCGCCCGCAGGCTGCCGACCCCGACGATCGTCAGCGTCTGCACCAGCGCCGCCTCACGCGCGCGCTCACGCGGGACGATCAGCCGCCTCAGGCCCGCGATGCGGGCTCCCTCGGCGACGGCCAGCGCGCCCGGGGAATCGCGCAGCTCGCCGCCGAGCGAAAGCTCCCCGAACACCGCGTAGGCGTCCAGCGCCTGGTGGGAGACCTGTCCGCTGGCGGCGAGGACCCCGAGCGCCAGCGCGGCGTCGAAGCCGGGACCGACTTTCCGCAGGAAGGCGGGGGCCAGGTTGGCGGTGATCCGCGTCTGGGGAAAATCGAAGCCGGAGTTCAGGATCGCCGAGCGGATCCGCTCGCGTGACTCACGCACCGCGGCGTCGCCGAGACCGACGATCGTGAACGAGGGCAGGCCCGAGCGGATGTCGACCTCGACCGAAACCGGGCGCGGTTGGACGCCGTCGATGGCGAAGGTGGCGACGCGGGCGAGCATGACTCAACGCTACGCAGCATCGGGTGACACGTGGGTGACGGCTGGTGCCAATTGTGTGTCAATCCACGCGGCGATTGTCACCCACTTGTCACAGTGCGCAACCCACGTGTCACATGATTCCGCGTAGCGTGATCGACCGTGAGCAACGACCTCCGTCACCGCCTCGGGCTGGCCGGCGAGCAGCTCGCCGCCGAGCATCTCGTCCGCCGGGGCTTTGCGATCGTCGAGCGGAACTACCGTACGCGGTGGGGCGAGCTGGACATCGTCGCCTTCGACGGGCACACACTGGCGTTCTGCGAGGTCAAAACCCGCCGCGTGGCCGCCGGCACCGGGAGCCCGTTCGACGCGCTGCGCCCGCGCAAGCAGGCCCGGGTGCGCAAGATGGCGGGCAGCTGGCTGATCGAGCGCACGCAACGTCCCCACGCCGACACGGTGCGCTTTGACGCGATCGGGGTGACGTTCGATCCGGCGGGTCGGTTGGTGGCGATCGAGCACCTGGAGGGGGCGTTTTAGCGGAGTCGGTGTCCTGAGCGCGAGGGGGCGTTCTCGGCGCGAGGCGGCGTTCTCGGCGCGAGGGGGCGTTCTCGGCGCGAGGCGGCGTTCTCGGCGCGAGGCGGCGTTCTCGGCGCGAGGGGGGCTCTGAGCGCCATTCGCCCGCTCCGGGGTACGTCAGCTGGGCGGCGATGGCTTGGTTTCGAGCCGTACTGGGCCTTGTCCGGGAAAACGGCGCAATGAGGAGACGATGGGGTCTGGGGGCCGGGCAAGGTTGTGATTGCCACGGCGCACGGCGCCTACCCGCATCTCTGGCGAACGAGACACGCGCGGACGCCCTCTCGGGGCGGCAACGGCGAGCAGCTCTGGCGAACTTTGGCGTTCTGCGACCGAAGGGTGGTCGCAAAACGCCAAAGTTCGGCGAAGGAGACGCGCGCGGACGGCCGCTGAGCTCCGCCAGCGCCGAACGCCACCCCGCCAGCGCCGAACGCCCGCGCGGCGCTACAGCGAGAGCTGCTGGTATGCCGTCGACTGGAACGACATCCGGTGCAGGGGCGAGACGCCGAGGCGCTCGATCGCCTCACGGTGCTCAGGGGTTGAGTAGCCGACGTGCTTGTCGAACTCCCAGCCGGGATGGGAGGCGTCGGCCCGGCGCATGTACCGGTCTCGCGTCTCCTTGGCGAGCACCGAGGCGGCGGCGATCGCGGCGCTCTTGTGATCGCCGCCGATCACCGCCTGCTGGTCGTGGACCAGGCCGGAGACGGGAAAGCCGTCGCTGAGGCACAGGCATCCCTCGCACGCGACTTGGCGCAGGGCATCGCGCAATGCCGCCAGATTGGTCACGTGCAGTCCCCGGGCGTCGATCCCCGGCGCACACCGGGAGACGATCGCGACCCTGGCGGCGATCCGCATGATCAGCGGGAACAGCTCGGCGCGGCGCTCAGGCGTGTGCTGCTTGGAGTCGTTGAGCGAGCCGAGCGCCCGGACATCGCCGGGTCCGAGCCGCTGGAGGTCGAACAGCACCGCCGCCGCCACCAGCGGACCGGCCAGGCAGCCACGGCCCGCCTCGTCGGCGCCGGCCACGTATCGCACGCCGAAGGCCCGATCGAAGCCGAACAGCCGCCGCCCCGGGCGCGCGCCGCGCCGAGGCTTAGAGGGTGCCGATCCGGTCCGGCGGCCAGTAGGTGAAGAAGGCAACGCCGATGATCCATTTTTGGGGAACCGGGCCCCAGAATCGGCTGTCGTCGGATTCGCCACGGTTGTCCCCCATCATGAAGTAGTGGCCGGGCGGAACAACGATCGGCTGGGGGAAGTCGCAGGAGCCACCCGGACCGCAGGGCTCGATGTAGGAGTCCTTCTCCTGGACGCCGTTGCGGATCACATGGCCGTTGACGATCGAGATCCGGTCGCCGGGCAGCCCGACCACCCGCTTGATGAACGTCTGGCTTGATTCGGTCACGGTCGGCTTGTCGCAGGCCTGAGAGTGGCCTGCACCCTGGCTGCCCGAGCCGCAGGTCGCGCTGTTGGGGTCGGCTCCATGCGGTGGGTGAAAGACGACCACGTCGCCCAGGCTCGGGTCGGTGTTCAGCCGGTCGGCCAGCACCCGCTGGCCGATCGCCAGGGTCGGGATCATCGAGCCACTGGGGATCCGGTAGGGCTTGACGATGAACGCCTGGATCACGAGCGCAAGGCCGACCGCCACCGCCACGGTGACAACCAGCTCAAACACAGACTTGAGAAATGATTTGGGGGCTTTGGACAACGCTTATCGCTCACCGAGCTAGAGGAAGCCGATCCGGTCCGGGGGCCAGTAGGTGAAGACCGCTCGGCCGATGATCCACGCCTTCGGGACCGGGCCCCAGTACCGGCTGTCCTCGGAGTCGGGGCGGTTGTCGCCCATCATGTAGTAGTCGCCGCGGGGGATCGTGATCGTCTTGGGAAAATTGCACGCCCCGCCCTGGCAGGGAACGATGTAGGAATCCTGCTCCTGGATGCCGTTGCGGATCACGTGGCCGTTGCGGATCGAGATCCGGTCGCCGGGCAGTCCGACCACCCGCTTGATGAACGTCTGAGGGGACTCGTGCGTCTGGGCGACGTCGCAGGCCCGTGCGGCGTCCTCCCCGGCGGCGTTCTCACCCTCGTTGGGATCCGCGCAGTTGCTGTCGTTGACAGGCGGGTGAAAGACGTAGATGTCGCCCACTTGAGGGGTGGAGAAATGCTGTCCGATCCGGTCCACCAGCACGCGCTGCCCGATCGTCAGGGTGGGGATCATCGAACCGCTCGGGATCTGGTAGGGCTTGATCAGGAACGCCTGGATCCCCAGGGCCAGGATGAGCGCGACCGCGACGATCATTACCAGTTCGCCGGCCGTCTTCACGACCGACTTCTTGCCCTTCGTCACTCCTGAGGTTCGCCGGCGGGTGCCTCCGCTGCCGCCGGGCCGGCGTCCTGCGCCGCCGTCGGTGCGAGGGCCTCGCCCGGCTCTGGGGCCGGCGACTCGGCGACCGGCTCCGGGGCGTCGGACGCCGCGCCGTTATCGGGCCCGTACAGCAGGCCTGGCTCGACTGCAGCCTCCGGTCGGCTGTAGCGGCGCTCGCGGACGCGGGCGCGCTTTCCGATCCGTCCTCGCAGGTAGTAGAGCTTGGCGCGCCGGACGTCGCCACGGGCCGCGACCTCGATCCGCTCGATCTTGGGTGAGTGCACCGGGAAAGTCCGCTCGACCCCGACGCCGAAGGACTGCTTGCGCACGGTGAACGTTTCACGCGCACCATGGCCCTGGCGCTTGATCACCACGCCCTCAAAGACCTGGGTGCGGCGGCGGGTGCCCTCTATCACCTGGAAGTGAACGCGCAGTCGGTCGCCGGCGTCAAACGCTGGTACGCGGCGCAGTTGGGCGCGCTCAAGGCTGTCGATCACGGTGCTCATGGCATTGGTAGCGCTGGCCGCCCTTGTGACGGGGCGCTTCCGCGCGGACGAGGTTCAGGTCGAGCCGGCGCGCATGCGTCGGGTCCGATCCTTGCGGCGGCCTATGGTAGCGAACCGCCCGCCGCCTCTGATCCGCCAGCTCACGCGGGGTCTGGCAGATCGCTCTTCAGGCCGGCGGCAGCGGCGCGCGCGCTGCTCTGAGCCCGGCGCCACTGGCTGATCCGCGCATGGTGGCCAGACAGCAGGATCTCGGGCACGCGCCAGCCGCGGTACTCGGCCGGCCGCGTGTAGTGCGGATACTCGGGCGCGCCGTCCAGCGTCGCGCTGAAGGATTCCTCCAGCGCCGAGTCGGCATGGCCCAGCGCGCCGGGCAGCTTGCGCAGCACGGCGTCGCAGACCACCATCGCCGCCAACTCGCCGCCGGCCAGCACGTAGCGCCCGATCGACAGGCGGTCGGTGGTGAAGTGCTCCAGGATGCGTTCATCAAAACCCTCGTAGCGTCCGCACAACAGGGTCAGCGACGGCTCGCAGGAGAGCTGATCGACGAACGCGTCGTCGAGCACTCGACCGGCCGGATCGAGCGCCAGCACCCGGCGCTGGGAGCGCAGCGCCAGCGGGTCACACCCGTAACGCGCTCGCAGCGCCGCCTCCACCACATCGACCCGGAGCACCATGCCCGCTCCGCCACCGAACGGGGTGTCGTCGACCTGCCCGGCGCTCAGCGGCGTGTGGTCGCGGTAGTTGACGTACTCGATGCGGCTGCCGGCGGCGATCGCGTTGGCCACGTGACGCTGGGCCTCAAACCAGGCAAAGGCCGGCGGGAACAGCGTGAAAACGTCGATCTGCACGGGCCTCACTGCTCGCCGAGGAAGCGCAGATCGATCTCGATCTTTCTAGTGTCGAGATCGACCCCGCGCACGGCGTCCTTGATCAGCGGCACCAGCAGCACCGGCCCCCCGCCCGCCCGGTCGACCTCCAGCACCTCGCACGAGGGCAGGGCCAGCAGTCGCCTGACCACCCCCACCGGCTGCCCGGCGTCGTGCACCGCACAGCCCTCCAGATCGTCCGCCCACCATTCGTCGACCTGCAGCGCGGGGGCGTGCTCACGTGAGATGAGCAGCTCCTGGCCGCTCAGCGCCTGGGCGTCGTCTCGAGCCTCGCAGCCGTCAAGGCGCAGGATCAACCCGCGCTCAAAGCCCGCTCGGCGCACGATCACGCGCTCGTGGCCGGAGATCTTCACGCTGCGCCCCACCTGCAGCAGCTCGGGGCTGGAGCTGGTGACGTGGAAACTCCCGTCGAGTCCGTGCGGACGCCCGACGACACCGGCCCGCAGCCAGCCGCCGGCCGCCGACATCAGGTGTCGACGATGTCCACGAACACGCGGCGCTTGTCCTTCACCGCGGCGGCCTTGATGACCGTTCGCAGCGCCGAGGCTGTGTGACCGCCGCGGCCGATCACGCTGCCGTAGTCATCCGGCGCGACCGACAGCTCGAGCACGAGCGTGCCGTCATCCTCTTGCACCTCGGTGATCTCCACCTCGTCAGGACTGTCCACGAGCCCTCGCGCCAGGTACTCGAGCAGCTCCTTCATGGCGATTGCTAGTGGATGCCCCGCGTGCTCAGCAGCTTGCGGACCGTGTCGGTCGGCTGGGCGCCGCGCCCGAGCCATTCGCGGATCCGTTCCTCATTGAGAACGATCGTCGAGGGATCGGTTTGGGCGTTGTAGTGCCCCACCGTCTCGATCACGCGGCCGTCGCGCTTGGAGCGCTGATCGGCGACGACAACCCGCCAGATGGGGTTCTTGCGCCCGCCGATTCGTGTTAGTCGAAGTCTTACCGCCATGTGCTCAAGCGAGGTTAGCGTGCCGCGCAGCGGCATGCCGCGTGGGATGCCATGCCGACCGCCCGATCCACTGCGTTGTGGGCCGCTCGAGTCCGAGCGGACTTGCGGTGGCGGCCGCTTAGCGGGCCTGGCGCATGATTGCGCCCAGGTCGGGCATCCGGCCCTGGGTGACCTGGCGCATCACCTTGCGCATCTGCTCGAACTGCTTGATCAGCTGCTTTACCGCCTGCACGTTGGTGCCCGAGCCCTGGGCGATCCGCAGCCGGCGTGATCCCTTGATCAGCTCGGGGTGGCGGCGCTCATGGGGGGTCATCGAGAGGATGATCGCCTGTAGGCGATCGAACTCCCGCTCGTCGATCTTTACCCCGCGCAGTTCCTTGCCGATCCCGGGGATCATGCCCAGCAGCGACTGCAGCGGTCCCAACTTGCGCACCTGGCGCAGCTGATCGAGGAAATCGTCGAGCCCGAACTCCTTCTGGCGGATCTTGCGCTCGAGCTCGGCCGCTTGCTGCTCGTCGTAGCTGCCCTGCGCCTTCTCGATCAGCGTCATCACGTCGCCCATCCCCAGGATCCGCTGAGCCATGCGATCGGGATGGAAGCGCTCGAACTGATCGAGCTTCTCGCCGGTGGAGGCGAACAGGATCGGCTTGCCGGTGATCGCCTTGACCGACAGCGCCGCGCCGCCCCGGGCGTCGCCGTCGAGCTTTGACATCACCACGCCGTCGAAGTCGACCACGGCAGCGAACTGCTCGGCGACGTTGACCGCGTCCTGGCCGGTCATCGCGTCGACGACCAGCAGGATGTCGTGCGGCGAGACCGCCTTCTTGATCTCGGCCAGCTCGGCCATCAGCTCCTGATCGACGTGCAGGCGGCCGCTGGTGTCAACGATCAGCACGTCCTTGCCCTCCGTGAGGGCCCGGTCGCGCGCCCACTTGGCGATCTGGACCGGGCTGCGGTCGGTGCCCTGCTCGTAGACGGCGGCGCCCGCCTGGGTCCCGACCTTGATCAGCTGCTCCACGGCCGCGGGCCGGTAGACGTCGCAGGCGGCCACGGCCACCGATGAGCCGTGCTGCTCACGCAGGTAGCGCGCGAGCTTGGCGGTCGCGGTCGTCTTGCCCGAGCCCTGGAGCCCCGCCATCAGGACGACGGTGGGTGGATGGGGAGAGAACGAGAGCTCGCGGGCGGCTCCGCCCATCAGCTCGGTCAGCTCGTCGGAGACGATCTTGATCACCTGCTGGCCCGGATTGAGCTGACCGACGATGCCGGCGCCCAGCGCCCGCTCCTTGACCGTGTTGGTGAAGCTCTTGACGACCTTGAAGTTGACGTCGGCCTCCAGCAGCGCCAGGCGGATCTCGCGCATCGCCACGGTGATGTCCTCTTCGGTCAGCGTGCCGCGACCGCGGACTTCGGCCAGCGTGGCTTGGAGCTTTTCGGCGAGCGAGTCGAACATCGGCGTTGACGGCTATCAGGCTACTCGCCGTGCTGGCCTGAATTCTCGCCGATCGAGGCCGCCTGCTCGCTGATCGCGCGGGGTGCCTCGGTGACGCCGCCGGCCGGCTCGCTCGTCGGGGCCCGCTCAGCCACAGTACCGGCGGCACCGGCCCGCTCAGCCACGGTGCCGGCGACCTCGCCGTGGGTGCCGGCGGCGAACGCCTTGCCGATGCCACCGAAGGCATTGGCGAACTCCGAAGGGATCACGAACACCTTGTTGGCGTCGCCCTGGGCGAGCGTCGGCAGCATCTGCAGGTACTGATAGCTGAGCAGCGCCTGGTCGGGATCGCCCTTGTGAATCGCCTCGAACACGGTCCCGATCGCCGTGGCCTCGCCTTCGGCGCGCAGGATCGCGGCGGTCTTGGCGCCCTCGGCCCTGAGCACCGCCGACTGCTTCTCGCCCTCGGCGGTGAGGATCTGGGACTGCTTGAAGCCCTCGGCGGTGAGGATCGCCGCGCGCTTGTCGCGGTCGGCACGCATCTGCTTCTCCATCGCCTCCTGGATCGTGCCGGGGGGGTCGATCGACTTGATCTCGACGCGGTTGATGCGGATCCCCCATTTGCCGGTGGCCTCGTCCAGCACCCCGCGCAGGGTGGCGTTGACGTGATCCCGGCTGGTCAGCGCGGTCTCCAGCGTCATACCGCCGACGACGTTGCGCAGCGTGGTCACGGTGATCTGCTCGATTCCCTGCAGCGGGTTGGCGATCTCGTAGGTCGCGGATTTGGGGTCAGTGACCGTGAAGTACAGGACCGTGTCGATCTGCACCACCAGGTTGTCCTCGGTGATCACCGGCTGGGGCGGGAACGAGACGACCTGCTCACGCAGGTCCAGCAGCGGCTTGAGGCGGTCCATGAACGGCACCAGGATCGCCAGGCCGGGCAGCAGGGTCCGGTTGTAGCGCCCGAAGCGCTCGACGATCCCGGCCCGGGCTTGGGGCACGATCCGCACCGTGCGAGCGGCCATGATCAGCAGGAAGACCACTACGACGACAGCGACGATTGTTCCAGCCATGCCCACGTCTCCTATTCCATGACGAGCGCCGTGGCGCCCTTGATCTGGACAACTTCCACCCGTGTCCCGCGCTCGTAGACCTGATCGTCGTCGAACGCCCGCGCGGTCCACACCTCCCCGTCGATCCTCACGCAGCCGACCCCCTCGCTGTTGACGATCCGTTCGAGCACGACCGCCTGCTTGCCGACCAGGGCCGCTGGCCCGGTGCGGATCTGGGGCGGCTCGCGCATGTGCGAGCGCGCGATCGGCCGCAGGACCGCCAGCGACAGCACCGACACGAGCAGGAACGCGACCCAGGACGCTGCCGTGCCCACCCCGGCCACGTCGACGGCCGCGGCCAGCGCGGCGCCAAGGGCGAACGGGGCGAGGAAGAAACCGGTGGTGAGCATTTCACCGACGCCGAACACGCCGGCGGCAATAACCCATAGGACCCATCCGGTCATGTAAACCGAGCTTAGCGCTCGAGGTCGGCGGTCAGGTCACCAGCGCACGGGCGAATTCGTCGGCGTCGAACGGGCGCAGATCCTCCAGCTGCTCTCCGACTCCGATCAGCTTCACCGGGATCCCCAGCTCGTGGGCGATCGCCAGCGCGATCCCGCCCTTGGCGGTGCCGTCGAGCTTGGTCAGCGCCAGCCCGGTGACATCGATCGCCTCCGAGAACAGGCGCGCCTGGCGCAACCCGTTCTGGCCGGTGGTGGCATCGACGGTCAGCAGCGTCTCGTGTGGGGCATCGGGTATCTGCTTGGCGATCACCCGCCGGACCTTGGCCAGCTCGGCCATCAGGTGATCCTGGGTGTGCAGCCGGCCCGCGGTGTCGATGATCACCACATCGGCGCCGTCCCGAATCCCGGCAGCGATCGCGTCATAGGCGACCGAGCCGGGGTCGGCGTCAGGCTGGCCCTTGACGAAGGCCACGCCCGCGCGCTGGGCCCACACCTCGAGTTGCTCGACGGCAGCGGCGCGGAACGTGTCGCCGGCTCCCAGCACCACCGAGCGACCGAGCTCGCGGCTCAGGTGCCAGGCGAGCTTGCCGATCGTCGTGGTCTTGCCGGTCCCGTTGACGCCGGCCACCAGGATCACCGTCGGCTTGGCCAGCAGCTCGATCTTGTCGTCGCCGGTGCGGGCGATATCGGCCAGCAACTCGATCAGCCGATCCGACAGCGCCTGGCCGCCGGAGAGCTTTGACTCGGTCACCTCCTGCTCGAGCTGCGCCACGACCTGGGCCGTGGTCCGCGCGCCAACGTCGGCGTAGATCAGCGCCTCTTCCAGCCGCTCCCAGGTCTCGTCGGTGAGCTCCTCGAACAACGTCGCCTGGATCTCTGACTGCAGCGCCTGGCGGGTCTTGCGCAGGCTCTCGCGCAGCCGGGCAAAGCGCCCCAGGCGCCGCTGCGCAACCGCCGGCGCGCTCTCAGCGTCGGGCGGCGGCTCGCCTTCGATCACAAACAGATCTCGCCAGTCGCGTGCCATCGGGCGGCGACGTTATCAGCGCCGAGCGGCGATGCTATCGGCGTCGCGACACGGGGTCACCGGCGAGGGTCGGCGGGGCCACCCGCCGCTGGGCCACCCACCGCTGGGCCACCCGCCGCTGGGCGCCCGGGCCACCGCCGCGGGGTCGGCTCGAGGTGGCCCTAGTGGAGCGTTGTCGAAACTCCTTTGCGCTCTGGTGGCCTCGACGCTGCGCTAGGCAGCCTGGTCGTCGGCCAATCGGCGGGAGATCACCTTGGAGATCCCGTCTCCCCCCATCGAGACGCCGTAGAGCGAATCAGCCGCTTCCATCGTGCGCTTCTGATGGGTCACGACGATGAACTGCGCGCGTGAGGAGTAGGTGCGCAGCAGGGTCAGGAAGCGATCGATGTTGAGGTCGTCCAGCGCCGCCTCGACCTCGTCGAGTATGTAGAACGGGCAGGGACGGGCCAGGAACACCGAGAACAGGAACGCCAGCGCGGTCATCGACTTCTCCCCTCCGGAGAGCAGGGTCAGACGCTTCATCTCCTTGCCGCCGGGCTCGATCTCGATCTCGACCCCGAGCAGATCCTCCTCCGGGTCGCGGTCGGTCTCCTCGAACTCGTCGCCTGCCCCGTCGGCGTCGCCGTCGGAGCCATCGGCGGTGGGCGGCGACTGTCCGCCCAGCACGCGGGCGGGGCCGTCGCGCTCGGTGACGAGCCGCAGCCGGCCCTTGCCACCGGGGAACAGCTCACGGGCCAGCTCCTCGAAGTTCCTTGCCGTCGCCTCGAAGGTCCGCTCGAAGGTCTCACGGATCTGGCGATCGGTGTCGGCGATCAGCTTCTCCAGCTCGCGCAGCGCCGTCTCCAGGTCGGCGCGCTGGGCCTCGAGCTCCTCCACGTGGGCCAACGCCTCGTCATATTCCTCCTGCGCGAGCGGGTTCACCGGGCCGAGCTGCTCACGGCGGCGTTCCAAGCGCTCCAAGCGGGTGCGCAGGCTAGCGCGGTCCTCCTCGGTCAGCTCCTGCTCGGCCGGCTCGGCGGCCAGCTCCAGGCGCGCGGCGAGAGCCTGCAGCTCGGCCCGCGCGTCGGCGTCCTGGTCGCGCGAGCGCTGCAGGCGCACCTCGGCTTCGGTCAGCGACTCATTCTCACGCTGTAGCTGGGCGTGCAGGGTGGCCTCCTGCACCGCGCACGATCGCAACCTGCCCGCGGCGTGCTCGCCGGCCTGCCGATCGGCCACCAGCGCCGCCTCGAATGAGCCCAGGCGGCCTGAGATCGCCTCCGTGGCACCGTCGATCGCCACGATCATGCCGCGCACCGCGGGGATCAGCTGCTGGTCGTGAGCGACCGTCAGCTTCAGCCGGGCGATCCGGGCCTCGCGCTCGGCGCGCTCGCGCTCGGCGCGCTGGAGCATCTGGTTCTCGGCCGCCAGCTGGGCGGCCAGCTGAGCGCGGCGGTCGGCATCGGGCCCGTCGTCGGGGGTGGACCGGCGTCGGGCGATCAGCGCGCCCAGGCGCCGCAGCTCCTCAGCGGCCTCGTCCTGCGCGCGGACGGCGGCGCGATGGGCCGCCGTCGCCTGCTCACGCCCAGATCGGAAGAGCACACGTCTGA
>CALAQT010000097.1 GCA_937888775.1 uncultured Actinomycetes bacterium
CTGGCAGGGCCGGGCAGCCCCCGGCTTGGAAGGTTCGATTCCTTCGCCGCGTCGTGGCTGGAATCCGGGCGAGCGTTGAGCAGCCCGCTTCCCGCGCAGAGGGGGTGCGTGCCTTGCTTGCTTAACAGGCCGACCTTCGCGGTGACGAAAAAGCGTCCATGAGAGCGATGAGTCTCATGCCTCCTCCTTTGTTGCCCGCGCTCGATTTACATCTGCGCGCGATTTGATGTGCTCGTCATCCGGGCCCCGCTCAGATCACCGTGCGGCGACATAGGTTCCGCGTGTGACGCCGCCGGGCGAGCTGAGGGCATATTTGAGGCGCAGCATCGAGCGTCCTGGGCGGATCTTGACGGTGATCGCTCGTGCCTTGCGGTCGACGGGATGGCGGACTCCGGCGATCGTGAGCACGGCGGGGACTGTCGAGGAGACCACGATCCGCAGGTGCCGGGCCTTGGCCGCAACCTGCATCGGGGCGCGGGCGGCGAGGAAGGCCGCCGGAACCGCGAGCACTTTGAACCGCAGGTTTGCTTGCGATGAGCGGCCGTGGACGTCGGTAGCGACGAGCCGGATCGTTGTCGCCCCGGCCGGGAGACCGTGCACGGCCAGAAGCTCGCCGCGCGCGAGTAGCCGGCGGCCGGCGTACCACTTCAGGTGGCGGCCGGTGAGCGATTGGTCGGCGTCGTCGAACGCGGTGCCTTGCAGCAGCAGTGTCTCGTCAGCTCTCATGCGGCCGCCTCGGCCGCTGGTCGTGATGTGCACGAGCGGTGGCCTACCGGCGACGGTCAGTGGCCCGGAGACTGCGGTTGCGACATCGAAGCCGTCGCTGACCCGGACCCGCAGTCGGCCGTTGCGCGACGCGCTGAGCAGCTGGCTGGGGACGGGCACCGAGCTGCCGCCGACGTTGCCCGCCACCACCTTCCAGTGGCGTCCCCCGTCGGCCGAGTAGTCGACGATCGTGGTAAGGCGATCGCCGTCGCCGTCGGCGTCGTGGGCGCCCCAGCGCACGAGCGTCGTCTTCGCGCGGCCGATGTGTGACCTGGAGCGGGGGCTGAGGATCGCTGCTGTCGGGGCGTGCGGGCTGCGGGCGCGACGCGCTAGCTCGGTCCCATTGGCGCTCACCACGACCGAGGCGGTGGAGGGCGCGAACGGCAGCGTCGCCTCGAGCAGCACTCCGGACCCCTGGTGATCTTCGTGGATCGTGGTCGTGGTGGGAACAACGCTGGTGAGCGTGCCGCCGGCGGCGTCGTGCAGCTCGATCCGATAGGGGCTCCCGGCGGTCGGCTCAGCCGCAGTCTGCTGTCCGGGCGCGACATCGAAGACCGACGTGTTGCCCGCCGAATCGACGGTCGCGATCACCCGCAGCGGTGTGCCGCTCGCAGCCCGGGCGCGACGGTCACGTGCGGCGGGGAGCGTCTGCGGTGGGGGGTGGAAGGCCACCAGTCGGTTCCAGTTGCGCAGCGAGATCCAGTCCTGCGATTCGAATACTCCGCCGGCCGGGCAGTAGTGCAGTAGGACATGAAGTCGTAATACCTGTTGCCCGTGGCGGGATAATTCTCGATGATCGTGCGTGGCAGGGAGCCGGTCTGGAAGATGTTCCAGTTACGTCGGTCGAGCCCGACGCTCTGGAGCCGGCCTTCGTTGTCGGGCGGCCACCTCTCCCCGATCTGACCGTTCGAGTTGCCCCCACAATCTGGGGTCCCATCCGGGTGCGGGCCCGTGGCGGGTTGCCGGAGCCCGTGTCGGCGTGAACGAGGCCGAGACCGTGCCCGATCTCGTGCATCACGGCGGTCAGCGGGCGGCCTGCGTCCGGCACGATCGAGACCGGTGGAAATGAGAGCTGTAGAGCTAAAGCCTTCACCGGAGGACTATCGAGAACCCTTCCGCGGAGGGTCGAGCCCCCAGGCCGGCTGTCCCGTTGACGAACACGCCGATCGGGTACTGCGTGCTGTCGAGCTGCTCGTCGCTCGCCCGTGCAGCCACCAAGGCGCTGGCAAACGTCGTGCTCACCGGGAACTGCAAATTGAAGGGTCCGATCTTGGCATCGAGCGCGATCGGCGCCTCGTAGGGGTGGATTTGCAGGTTGACCGGAAGAATCGTCTGCGCGTCGCCGAACACCTGAGTCTCGCTCTGGCTGGTTCGGACGCCGCCGACCGTGAGCGGAATCGGGTGGATCGGCACGATCGCGGTCGACACGAACGGGACGCCCAGCAGCGTGAACGTGTTCGCCTTGCAGGTCGCGCACTGATGGTGCGCGAGCAGCCCGAAGCCAACGGGAGGGGTCACGATCGCTCGGAAACTGAGTGCGCTGTGCTCGGTCGCGTCCCAGGGAACGAGGAAGTTGAACGACGCACCGGGATTGGCACGCTCCTTCTCGCTAACGCACAGACCGCAATCGGAGCGGACCAGCGCCGCCGGAGCGCTGTCCGGATTCAGCACCGAGATCCGGCTTCCGCGCGAGTCGAATACCTCCAGGCGCGCGGTAGCCCCCGACACGCTCGACCACGACGCCGGCTGCGTGAAGCTGGCGAACACACGCACGACCGTGAAGTGCCCCGCGGCCATCGTCACGCCCTGGTAGTTGGCCTGGACCGGCGCGAACGGGGATCCTCCGTTGCGACCGGGCAGCGTCCCCACGCAGGCGTTGCAGCCGCCGGCTTGGACCCCCTGGGTGACCTCGATCCCGTCGACGCGAACGTCGAGGTCGTGATTGAGCAGCTGCAGGGTCGAGTACTGAAAGGAGCGTGAGGGCGGGGCCGGATCGACCTGTCCCGAAGGATCGACCGCGCGGACCTGGAAGACGTACGTCCGACCGGGCAGCAGATGCGGTGACTGGTAAGGCGACGAGCAGGCCTTGAACGACGGCGGGCGCTTCGCAGCTGATGGGCGCGTCAGCAAGCGGCACTCGAACCGTGAGCCTGGGTCGTCTGAGACAAAGGTGAACCTGGGTGGCGCATGCACCGTCGAGCCATCGGCCGGACCGAAGGTGATGGTCGTGTGCGGCGGGGGCTGAAGAACCGTGTAGTGACTGAAAGCGGTCGCGACTTGCCCGTCGGTGTCGGTCGCGATCACCTCGAACGTGTGCGCTCCAGCGGTAGCGGTGTCGATCGGCGCGCCGTCGGCGACCGGGGCCGAGCAGCCCGCGACGCCGGGCTTGAGCGTCCCGCCATCCCCCCCAGGGGAGCACAAATAGCTCGCCCTCACGACCTCGCCGCGTGAATAGGTTGCGCCATCCGCTGGGGTCGTCAGCGACGCGGACGGCGGTTGGGATGCGGTCGCTGCGATGTGGGCGGTGGAATTGGCGGTCGTGGTGCTGCCCCCAACATCGGTGATGCTCGCGGTGACCGCGTAGCTCCCCGCGTCGGTGTAGGTGTGGGTGAAGCGTGGCGGGCGCGCCTGGACATGGCCGCGCCACGGCTCAGGAATATCGAGCCCGGCCAACAGCCGCCGGCGGCGATCCCGAACAGGTCTGCCATCGGGACCTGGTGCCCGAATGCGATCAGCGTCGAGTGGACCCGGTTCTTGAGGATCGAGCGTGCTTGACCAGATGCAGCCGCCAGCGAGACCGCTCGCGCTCGGC
>CALAQT010000098.1 GCA_937888775.1 uncultured Actinomycetes bacterium
ACCCGGATCGCCCGCAACTCCGGGGATTCTGCCTCACTCCAGGAGAGCCGCACCCGGACGTTCAAGCAGGGCGCCGCGGGCTTGTGCTTTGCCACGCGTCCGAGCGCCAGCTCCGACGCGACCGGACGCATGCTCCCGCGTGGAACCGATCGCGCGAGATCGCGCGATCCCCCAGGAGTCGCCGACTTCTGCTTTCAGGATCAGCCACGCCATCGGCGGACGCGTCCTTCCGTGATCTCGCCTGTGCAGGTCGCCCGCGAAGGGCGCTTGCGCTGTCGCCCAGATCCGAGCGCGCGGGTCCGACGCGATTGCTGCCTCCCGGCCCGCTCCCGCGGACGGTACGAGACTTGTGCTTTCCATCCGGTCGAGCGGCGCAGTTCCCTTGCGCTCCCGCGTGCCAGCTGCATCGCCGTCCGAGCCGACTCGGTTCGCGCAGGCCATTCGGCGACGTCCCTGCTGTTGGCGAACACCAGGGCCGACCCGCGGACGGCCGGAGCACTTGCTTTGCCGCCCGCGCGGAACTCGCGCTGGACCATCCCCAGCAGCGTGTGGCGTAAGGGGATGGGTTTGCGGCACGGCTCAGTCGGCGGTCGGTTCGCCAGATGCGACGCCGTTCAGCGCGGGGCTCTCCTTCACCGGAGTGATGGCCAGGGTGCCGTCGGAGCCCGGTCCGGGGTCAGCTGGTGCAGGGCTCGCTGGAGGGGGAACCGGCGCGGGGGTGAGTCGCTCGCTCCGAGTGCGCAGGAACGTCGCCAGAGCCCGCCTGTCCACCCGCCCAGTATGGCCGACGCCCATCTTCCGGTTAACAGAGACGGCCGAGACCCGGGTGATCAATCGGCGGTGGGAGGTATTGGCTGAGCCTGGCAGCAGCCGGCGGCATCGGCCCATACTGCGGTCATGAACAAGATCACGAAGACCGGCACGGGCGCGGACCCCACCGAGGCTGTCCGCCGTGTCTATGAGCGGGAGGCGGGCAACTACGACCAAAACGTCAAGCTCCCGGAACGGCTGTTGTTCGCCGGTGGCCGCGAGTGGGTCTGCGCCCAGGCCGAGGGTGAGGTGCTGGAGATTGCCGTGGGGACGGGACGCAACCTTCCCCACTACCCCGATGGCGTCCGACTCACGGGAATCGACTTCGTGCCCGCGATGCTGGACGTTGCCCGCCGGCGCGCTGTCGAGCTGGGTCGGCCGGTCGAGTTGCGGCTGGGGGACGCGCAGGCGCTCGAGTTCGAGGACGCCACGTTTGACACGGTGGTGTGCACGCTGTCGTTGTGCACGATCCCTGACGACCGCGCCGCTGTGGCCGAGGTGAGGCGGGTGCTCCGTCCGGGCGGGCGCTTCGTGCTGCTCGAGCACGTACGCAGTCCGGTCCGAGCGGTCCGGGGCGTCCAGCGGCTGCTCGCGCCGGCGTTCGTGCGCTTCGGGGCCGACCATGTGCTGCGCGAGCCGCTCGAGCACGTGCAGGCCGAGGGCTTCTCGATCGAGGTGCTCGAGCGCTCCAAGCTCGGGCTCGTCGAGCGGCTGCTAGCGCGCAAACCCGGCCCGGGCTGAGCGGGAGACAGCTCGAGCCGCCCTCAATTCGCGTGCACATGCCCGAGCGCCTCGCGTTCGTGGGTGGCGATCGGATGGTGCATTGCTCGTAGCATCGACAAGCTGCCAGTACGCGCGAAGCGGCACACGAGAACGGCTGCGAGGCAGGAAGACGACGTTGAGCACCGGGCTGTAGTCAAACGAACTCAAAGCCGCTGACTCGCGTGCGGCGACTCGGTGACCGAAGCCCGCCAGGGCGGAGACCTCCTTTCGCAATACGGCTGGCATCCGAACCTCCCCGGCGGTCAACCTGCCTTGCGCGCGGAAGGCACGACGCTCCGCGGCTTGTGCATTCGTCTGGACGGCAGCGCGCGGCTCGCCGCCCCTTTCGCGTGGGAGCAGCCGCCGAGAGCCGTCGGGTCCGGACGAGTGCTTTCACGCAGCGAAGCCTCCGCCGCAGGCGATTGCCTTGGCGACCAGGGATCACGCCGCTCGGCGGGCGGCGCACGATCGGATTCGCTCAAGAGGAGGCGTCCGGATCGACACCTGCGGAGGGCCTGTGATGGCCAAGACTCACCGGTGTCCGGCGACGTCGACACTCTTCTGGTTAGTTGCCCTGGCAGCCACGTACAGACCGCTCCTGCTTCGGCCGCCGCCGAGCCCGAAGGAGAAGCCCGACCTTCCGGCCGTGCCGCCGGCGGCGTAGCTCGTGCTTCGTGAAAGGGGAAGCGACTTGGGTGGGTCGCGGGATCGCTGATCGTCGTCCAACCCACCAGTGACCCGGGCGACGTCGGCGCCCGCTCAAGCGGCATTGCAGCAGTCTCGCGCGGCCAGAACTACGCTTCCGGTGCTCCTCACGAACGGTTCTCTGCGCCTGGCTTCTGCTTCGCCACCGGAATCCAGCAGCCAGCCGACGGACGACCCGGACTGCCGCAGCTCGTCCATTCCGCAACTCTCGTCGGCGCCGACCACGGCGCGTGCGTTCGTGAGAATGCAGTAGTCCGCGCTTCGGAACGTGACCGTGCGGCGGATTCTCGCATTGCCTGCGCAAGCGGTCGTCTCGTCAACGCGAACGCCGCCGCACTCGCTATTCGTGGCCGTCGGGTAAAGCCGATGGTTTGGCGATAAGCGGCGCTGTCCGGTCAGGTTCGGCTGCCGCTCGCCGCTGTGATCGCGAAGGGAAGGGTTGGGGCCCTTGGGCGCCGTCTCAGGGCCCTGCTGTGGCTCCGTCTCGGGGCCCTGCTGTGGCTATTCGGTGGCTGTGAAGCTTGAAAAGGTTGTGGGTCGTCGTGATTAATCGCCACTCACTGCGCACCGCGGATCTTCCTCTTCGCTGGAAGCGGTCGATCTTGCGGTTGAGCTTCGTCTGTGCGAACACAGGCTCGACTGTCACTGTTTTCGATACAGCTTGTGACCGTTCTCGGTGGCGAGGAGGTATCGCATCCAGGTGTACCGTCCGCCGTGCCATCCGGGCCGGGCGGTCTTGCGTTTGCCGGCGTCCGGCGGGATCAACAACGGGATCCCGTCGGCGGCGAGGTTGTCCATCTGATCGTTATGCCAGTAGCCGGCGTCCCCGACCACCTCCCCCGGCTTCTCGCGGAT
Source organism: uncultured Actinomycetes bacterium (assembly GCA_937888775.1). The sequence goes on from CALAQT010000098.1 coordinate 3,133, forward strand.
GCCGACCTGGGTGAGCTCGCGCCGGGCGGTATTGACCATCGGCTCGAGATGCCCGAAGTCGGGGGAGTCGGTGTTGACCTCGGCGGTAATCACGATCTGCTGCTCGGTCACGACCGCCTGCGCGTTGTCGCCCTGCATGTACCCACGCGGGCACCTCACGTTGCGTGAGTCCGGATCGGTGATGTTCACCACGCCTTCCGGGAGCGCCGGCGGCACGAACGGCTTCGGCGGGCCGCCGAACCGACGGCCGTCCTTCATCACCTCACGCGCCCGATACGCCTCATACGCAGCGTTCGCCTCAATCAACGCGTGATGCTCCTCCTCCAGCAGCCGCTTGCCCTCCACAAGCCGCTGGGCTCGGGACTCATCCCGATCGCAAGCAATGAACCCGATCAGCTAAACGCCTTCGCTGCTGCGAAGTCCGCAGGCAGAAAGCGCCCGACCGCCCCGGCGAGCGCTCGCTGCACCTGACCCCCGAACGTCGCGCGCGGGACGGTAAACAGCTTACCATAATTCCGACCACTGCAGTAAGAATTCATGGCGATTCGCGCTATGCTCGAAGGAGTTGTCGTCCGTTCGGTGCTTTGCCGACTCTCCCTTGCGCGCGGCGTCCTGTTGTGAGAGGAGGCGGAGAGGGGTTGGCTATGTCCGGCACCCACCCAGAAGTAGCCGGACGCGGCGTCACGACAGCCGCGATCTCAAACGCGATGGTCGGCTTGCTGCACAAGTACACGGGCCGCGGACCGACAAGAGCGCGCACCACGATCGGGCCCGACATCATCGTCTGCGTGATGGGGGCGACGCTGACCAAGGGTGAGCAAAGCCTGGTCGCCGACGGCAAGCACGAGGTTGTGCTGCACAGCCGCCGCGCGTTTCAGGACACGATGCAGGCCGACGCGATCACCGCCGTGCAGGAGCTCTCCGGGCGCCGGGTGGTCGCGTTCATGAGCAACAACCACATCGATCCCGATCTGGCGGTCGAGGTGTTCATCCTCGAGCCCGTGGCGGGCGACGGCCTGGATGCTCCGACTCTCAACGGGCATGGTCGCGCTCTCGACGGGCATGGTCCGTTGCCCGAGTTGGCCTGCTGAACGGGCGTCTGACGACCAGCCGACCGCTTGTGACGCCCGTAGCCGCCAGGAGCGGCAGTGCGCCGAGCAGGAGCTCCTACGCTTGGTTGTCGTCGGGGCTGTAGGTGTCCGCGGGCCTGGCGAGGAGTCCCGCTTACAACCCGCGATGTAGGAGCGTTACGAGAGCCCGATCCGAGATTGCGTGGTCCACGGTGCGCATTTTGTTGCGGGTCGCGGCCTATTTGAACCGTGGCTCGTCCATGGCGGCGATGCTTTCCTGTTTGTGCACGCGCTCGTCGTGGCCGACCTGGCGCAACAAGTCGGCTAGCGAGTCGAAAACGCCGTAGTCCTCGCCGAAGTCGGAGTCAAACGGTTCTATCTCCCATTGGGGATTGTCTGCCACCCATTGCATGTACTCGTGCTCGCGTGGTCTTCGAAGTCCGCGTTGAGCCGATAGCTCCACTTTGAGTTTACGACGTACAGCAGCCAGGAGAACTGGTAGTAGCCGAAGGCGATCAGCTGGGGCGAGTCAGAAGAACTTGAGCCGTGATTCGCGCACGCCTCTGCGAACGAGCAGGTCTTGGAGGATGAGCAGGTGCCATAGCTCGTTGTCCTGTTGGCTACGCGCCTTTGAATCCCCTTGGCGAGGCCAGTGCTTTGATGGACATGGGTGATCGCGATGTAGGCAACGTGCTCCCAAGGTTTGGTAGGGCACGCGCGCGACGATCTCGACGACCTTGAACTTCGACATCGGGCGCGGCTTGCCGTACACGATGTCCAAGGTCACGAACAATGCCCTGGCAGCGACGCCGTATTTGCGCCGGGGAGCGCTCAAGGTCTCCTTCTGGGCTGCGGCGAGCTCGTCGTGAGACAGCCGCGGGGGACCGACAGGCGGCACAACAACTGCAGGCTCGGGCATCGCGATCACGCTCTCCTCGTAGCTGTCGCGCGAGTATGGCAAGGCGCAATCCGTGGCTAGCATTCCCACCGCCGCGAAAGGTTCTAGCCTCCCGCGGAACTCGCCAATGCCAGACTCGAGCCGTCTCTCGCCAGCGGGGTCGTGGACCTTGTCGCGGTCGTGTTTTTGCGGGAGCTTTTTTTGGGCGCTACTGCTGTTTCCGTGGGTGAAGTGAGAGGGTTCGGGCGCGGGTGGGCTTGGGAGTTCCGGGCGGGGAGCCGCCTGCAAGCGCGTTGAGGGTGCGC
>CALAQT010000099.1 GCA_937888775.1 uncultured Actinomycetes bacterium
GACGGCATACGATATATTGGCGTGACTGGAGTTCAGACGTGTGCTCTTCCGCTCTAGGGCTGGCCAGTCCGGTCCTGGCCGCCGGCCTGGCCAGCCCTGCAGCCTCGCCGGCGGGCAATTCGGCCTCGCCCCGGCCGCCGATGTACGTCGGTGCACCCGCCGGTGTCGGCGCGCCCGCCTTGACCGCCGCTACGCGCCTGATCCCCGGGCATGTCGCCTCCCCCTCGCAGAATCCGCCCGCTGACCTGACCACGGCGGCCGCGGCGCCGGCGGCCGACCAAGCATTCGGATCACCCCGGCCGGCCTCGGCCGACGGGCTGGGGAGCGGCTTTGGACCGGCGACGGCCGCAGGAGCCGCCAATGGCGTCGCACGAGAGTCGGTTCCACGGCCCGCGGCGGCCGGCGCACAAACCCTCCCGCCGCCCCCGCCGGTTGCGCTGCGACCGCCACAGGGTGGCGGAGGGCCGTCCGGCGGCGGTGGGCGTAGGCGGGGCTCCTCCTACGGCGAGCCGTCTCGACCCCGGCGCGGGGTTCTGGTGGTGTTTGGCGTGCTCGGCGTTGTGGTCGTGGTGGCCGCGCTGCTGATCGTGACCTCCGGTCCCGGGACCTCCACCAAGACCTCCACAACGACGGCGGCGGCCCAGCGCAGCAAAGCGCCCAAGACACATCGGCGGACCAAGGCGACGGTGGTCAATCCGGCCTTGGTGACGGTGGCGGTGCTGAACGGGACCGCCACGCCGAACCTGGCGCACACGATCGGATCGCGGTTGGCCGCCGTCGGCTATAAGGAGGGAGCGATCGTCACCGCGTCAGACCAGACGCAGACCTCCACCGTGGTCGGCTATCTGCCCGGTCACCGCAGCGACGCGCTGGCCGTAGCGACCTTGCTCAAGCTCGGATCATCGTCCGTTGCGCCGGTCAATCAGAGCAATCAATCCGTCGCCTGTCCGCCACCGGCGACGTGTACGGCAGCGGTGATCGTGACCGTCGGTTCCGACCTGGCCGCGGGCGCTTGAGGTCCCGAGCGTGAAATCGCAACTGCTCGACCTTCCCGATCGTGCCGTCAAGCCCAGGCAGGTGGGGATCACCCATGTGCTCGACCGTGGTTTGTCCGTGGCCGATGTGGACGGCCTGATCGAGGTGGCCGGAGAGTTCGTCGACCTGGTCAAGCTGGGTTGGGGCACCGCGGTCGCCACCGGCAACCTCCAGGCCAAGCTCGCGCGCTATCGCGATCAGGGCATCCCGGTCGTGCTGGGGGGGACGCTTACGGAGTTGGCGATCGCCCAGAGCCGGCTGGACCGGCTGATCGAGTGGCTGCACGAGTTGGGGCTCGGTCACATCGAGATCTCCGACGGGACGATCACGCTGGAGCACGAGCGCAAGCTCGAGCTGATCGAGCGGTTGTCGAGCGAGTTCGTCGTTTTGTCGGAGGTTGGCTCCAAGGACGACACTCGGATCATGGCGCCGTTTCGCTGGGTCGAGCAGATCGAGTCAGAGCTCGCGGCGGGCGCATGGAAGGTGATAGCCGAGGCGCGGGAGAGCGGGACGGTGGGGATCTTCCGCCACGACGGCGAGGTCCGAATGGGTCTGATCGACGAGATCGCCCACGCGGTTTCGCCGGACAAGATCCTGTTCGAGGCGCCGCGTAAGGATCAGCAGGTGTGGTTCGTGCGGCGATTTGGGCCCGATGTCAACCTGGGCAACGTCACGCCTGAGGACGTGCTCTCGCTCGAAACGATTCGCCTGGGGCTGCGGTCGGACACCGCGGTCGCCGACGTGTATGACTGAGGCGCTCCGCCGCACCCTCTACATCAGCGCATGAACCTCAACGGGGTGCTGTTGGCTCGCCACGGGGAGACCAACGACAATGTCGAGCCGATTCGGGCCCAGGGGTTCACCGACACCCCGCTCAACGACCTCGGTCGCCGTCAGGCCGGTGAGCTGGCGCAGCGGATCGCCAAGGGCGAGCCGATCGCCTCGCTGTGGGCGTCTGACCTGAGCCGGGCGCGTGTCACCGCGGAGACCGTCGGTGCCCTCGTGGGCCTGGCGCCGTGTCTGGACGCCCGGCTGCGTGAGGGCAATCGCGGCGAATGGGAGGGGCGGCTGTTCATCGACATCGAGCGGGAGGACCCGGAGGGCTTCGCGGCCTGGAAGCGTGCCGGTTCGGGCTTTCGCTTTCCGGGCGGCGAGTCGCTGCCCGAGCAGCAGCAGCGGGTCACCGAGGCGCTGGCGGAGATCCACGGCACGGGTCGGCTACCCGCGCTGGTCGTGTGTCATGGCGGCAGCATCCGCGTGATGCTCTGCGCCCAGGACCCGCGCGGCCTCGACGCGTTCTGGGAGTTCAAGGTGCCCAACGTGGCGGTGGTCCCGCTGTGAGGCGACTGCCGGTCGCGGCGTTCGTCGCGCTGGTGGTGGCGACGATCGCCGCATTCTTCATCACGCAGCACCTGAAGGTCACCACACCGCTGATCACGGGCTCGCCGTCACCGCTCCCCAGCGCGATCAACCCCGTTGCCAGGCGGACCTGCGTGGTCAGCACGCGGCTGGGAAAGAGGCGCGTTGCCTTCTGGCGGATGACGATCTCGTTCTATCTGCTGAATCGATCAGACGACGTCGACGTGTACATCGTAAATCAGAACAGCGACATCGTCCGCACGCTCGCCACGGGCAGGTTCATGCGCGGGGGAGCACACCCGGTGCGGACGCAGTTCACCTGGGACGGCAGGCTGGACAACGGATCGATCGCGCCGGACGGCACCTACTACGTGCGCGTCTCGCTGGTCCACCAGGGGCGCACGATCGTGATCTCAAACTCCGCCGGCGTCCCGGAGCCCGTCAAGGTGCTGACCGTGGCGCCGCATCCCGTCGTCACCCGGGTGGCCCCGTCGCAGGTCGCGGCGGGCGGGACCTCGGTCACGATCCACTACGGCGGGACCGAGAACGACCGGGCCTTCGTCAACATCTACCGCACCGGCGTTGCGGGCGGGCCGCGGCTGGTCAAGAGCTTCGCGGTCAAAGGGGACAGCCAGGAGGCGATCTGGAACGGCGAGATCCACCATCGGCCGGCGCCCGCCGGCAGATATCTGGTGGGCCTGCAGGCGATCGACGCGGCCTGCAACGTCGGCACGTTCCCGGGCCGGCTGCCACCGGAGCCGGCGACCGCGCCGCAGGCTCTGGTGACTGTGGGCTAGCGACGCCGATGCACCAACAGAGCTCTTTCGGACACGACCCGCCAGCGCCGTGACCGCATACCTCAGGCGGCTTGTGTCCTCGTTGGCGGCCTATCAGCTGGCCGATGTCGTCTCGAAGTTCATCGCGGTCCTGCTGTTGCCGGTCTACACGCGCTACATCGACCCGGCCGGCTACGGCGTCGTCGAGCTGTTGGCCAATGGCGTGATCTTCGTCAGCATCGTCGTTCGCTTCGGGATGATCGAGGCGTTTCTGCGGTTCTACTTCACCGACACCGATCAGCAGCGGCGCGACGCACTGGCCCGCCGCGCCGTCGGCTTTCTGTTGATCGCGTCGACGATCACCGCCGCCGGCCTGACGGCCGCGGCTGCGCCGCTGTCACGCCTGGTGCTCAGCTACCGCGACCCCACCACCTTTCGCGTCGCGGTGCTCGGCCTGTGGTCGTTCACCAACCTCGAGCTCGCCTACGGCCTGCTGCGCGTGGACGAGCGCCTCCGCGCCTATGCCACGGCATCGCTGGCCAACGTGGGGATGACGATCGCCGCGTCCGTGGTGCTGGTGGTCGGTCTGGGCGACGGGGCGCGCGGGCTGCTGCTCGGCAACTACGGCGCCTCGACAGTCGTGCTGCTGGCCCTGTGGTGGACGATGCGCCACCGGCTCGCGGTCCGCGGGGTCCGCGCCGAGCGCATGGCGGTGCTGCTGCGTTTCGGGCTGCCGACCGTGCCGGCCGAGGCCTCGGTGTACGCGCTCAGCATCGTCGACCGCTATTACATCTATCACGATCGCAGCCAGGCGCTGGCGGGTCTGTACTCGATCGCGATCAAGCTGGCGGGAGCGGTGGCGTTCATCGTGCGGGCGTTTCAGTATGCGTGGCCGCCGCTGGCCTACTCGATCACCGACGACGCCGAGGCCGGGCGCTTGTACGGCCTCGTCACGACCTACTACCTGCTGGTCAGCGGCTGGGTGGTGGCGGGCCTGGCCCTGCTGGGACGCTGGATCCTGCGCCTGCTCGCAGCCCATGCCTACTACGGTGCCTATCGTGCGCTTCCATGGGTGGCCCTGGGCTGGGCCCTCTACGGGCTCTGGGTGGTGTTCCTGGTGATCGCCGGGCGCGCCAAGGTCACCACGCGCAACTTCCCGGCGTCGCTGGCCGGGCTCGTCGCCAACGTCGTTCTGATCCTCACGCTGGTGCCGCCGCTGGGCATAGCCGGCGCCGGGATAGCGCTGTGCGGAGCCTATGTGGTCATGCTTGGCGCCATGCACTTGCTCACCCGGCGGGTGTTTCGCGTGGCGTTCGAATGGCGGCGCCTTACCCAGCTGGCGCTGGTGCTCGGCGGGCTGTCCGCTGTCGGCGACGTGCTTCTCCCCGCGCACGGTCTGGTCGGCTTCCTGGCCCGGGCCGCGCTGTTCGCCGCGATCCCGCTCGTGCTGCTGTTCACGCGGTTTGCCCATCCCCAGGAGCTGGATCAGCTGCGCGCGCTGATCGCCCGGGTGCGCAGTTTCTATCCCCCGGCGGCCGAGAGCCGATGAGTCGCCCGCCGGTCAGCGTGGTGATGCCGTTCGCAGGCGATCTGCCCGCCGCGCGGGCGGCGGTGCAGACGCTGTTGGAGCTTCAGATCGGGCCCGGTGACGAGCTGATCGTGGCCGACAACAGCGGGGTGCTTGGCGCCGTGGATCCGGTTCGTGTGGTGCATGCGACCGGCGAGCAGTCTCCGGCGCACGCCCGCAACGTCGGCGCCGAGCATGCGCAGCGTGACTGGATCCTGTTCCTGGATGCCGACTGCCGTGCGCCCAGCGGGTTGATCGACACCTACTTTCGCCACCCGATCGACGCCGGCGTGGGCGCGGTGGCTGGCGAGGTGGCGCCGCTCACCGACGGGACCACGCTGGTCGCGCGCTACGGTGCGGCTCGGAGCTTCCTCGGCCAGGCCGCTCACCTGGCCCATCCGTACCTACCTCGCGCTGCGGCCGCGAACCTGCTCGTCCGTCGCGAGGCCTTTGAGCAGTTGGGCGGCTTCTACGAGGGCGTGCGGGCGGCCGAGGACACCGACTTCAGCTGGCGGCTGCAGCGAGCGGGCTGGCGACTGGAGCTGTGCCCCGAGGCTTGCGTGGAGCATCGCTACCGGACCACGGTGTCAGGTCTCACACGCCAATGGCGCGGATACGCGGCTGGGCGCGCCTGGCTGGGGCGTCGCTATGAGGGCTTCGCGCCCGAACCGGCGGCGCGCCGAGCCGGCGCTCGCGCCTGGGGGGCACTGCGAAGCGGCTTGAGGCGGGG
>CALAQT010000100.1 GCA_937888775.1 uncultured Actinomycetes bacterium
AGCCATCGCGGCTGCCGAGGCCCCGGGATAAGCGCTGAGGTGGCCGGCGGCGTGGCGGCGATCGGCCGTGGCATCGCGCAGGCAACGATCCGCAGCGTGGACACGATGAACGGCCACGCGCACTGACGCCAGCCGCCGCGGGCTTACTTAGCTCTGCTGCGAAATAAGCTCGGCGAGGCGGAGCATCGCGGTCCTGCGATCGGGGCCGTTGACCGACAGCGATACCGCCTCGCCGCCGAGCCCGCTCTCCGCCACGAACGCAGCAACCCAGTCGCCGTCAGACCGATCGATGCGCAGTCGTTGATCGCGCTCCGAAGCCTCCCCGGTGAGGTAACCGAGCAACGCGTCGTCGCTGAGTGCTGCGTAGCTACCGGCCACAACCGTGGACCATAGCGCCACGCGCCACACCAGATAGGCTGGCGGACGGATCGTGAAGACGGCATTGGCATTCTTGGCGAGCGTCACCATTGCCTTGAGCGGCTGCGGGAGCAGCGGCAGCTCGAAAACCTCCCAGCCGTCACCCCAGCAGTCCGACAATGCGCAGAGAGACGTCGGATACCTCCGAGCTCTGAACCAGATCATGGCTCCGTTCACCAAGCCGCCGGCGAGCCTGACCGACTACGCGAGCGCAGAGCGCGTGGTGCGCAAGGCGATCGCCGACCTCGGGTTGCTAGTCGCGCCGACGCCGTTCGCTCCCAGCCAGGCGCAGCTCGTTGCCGCGCTTCGCGCACAAGCCGCCCTCGCGCCCCGGATGGCGCACGCCGCCGCCGCGCGCGACGCCGCCGCACTCAACAACCTCGAAGCGCGGATGCTCACCGCGGAGACCGGAGTGCGGGCAGCAACCCGGGAGGCTGTGGACGCCTACAACCGGTGCCGCGCCACGAAGTTCCGCTCCTGCTGACACCCCCGGATGGCACGATCCCGGCGAACCGATCGAGTCAGTCAATCCTATGGCGGGATGGAAGACGTTGGGGCGGCGAAAGTCGCCCCAGCCCGGCTGTTGCTCGGCGGCTTGCAAGGTCCGAGTCGCGTCGGAGCAGCGAGCGAGGATCCCGAGAACTCTCGCGCTCGCCGAACGGCCTGCGGTGTTCCAGCGGTTCCGCCGAGCCGCCTCGCGCTGCGTGAGAGTCAGTCGATCCTGCTGGGCGACCAACGCCCGCGAGGCTCGATGATCCGACCACTCTAGGTGGTAATATAGTGGCTATGAAGACCACTCAGAAGCGGGATGTTGTGACGGTCAAGGCCCCGAGGGACCTGATCGAGCAGCTGCGGGTGCTCGCGCAGTTGCACAACCGGTCGATGTCGGGCGAGCTCCGCACGGCGCTCGAGCAATACTTGCAGAGCCACCGCCGGCAAGTCCGAGACGGCAAGCCGGAAGGGGGCGAGTGATGGCGCGCCCCGCTACAGGCCAGGTCGTCTGCGACACGCGCCGCGTCTCGCCGGTGTTCGCGCTGCGGTTCCGCGCGTACGGCCGCCGGGAGTACGTGACGCTCGGGGGGACCGCGGACGGCTGGACGCAGGAGCGAGCCGAGGCCGAGTTGCAGAATGTGCTCGCGGACGTGCGCCGTGGGATCTGGCGTGCGCCGCATCCCGAACCGGCGCCGGTCGCGCCAGTCGACCCGAGCTTTCACGAGTTCGCCTCGCAGTGGTTTGAGGCCAACGAGGGGGCGTGGCGGCCGAAGACGCGCGTCGACTACGGCTGGCAGCTCACGAATCATCTGCTGCCGTTCTTCCGCGGCCATCGGCTGTCGCAGATCACGATCGCCGAGGTTGACCGCTACCGGTCCGCGAAGGTCCGCGAGGGTGCGCTGTCGGCCACGTCGATCAACAAGACGATCACGCGGCTTGCGCAGATCCTCGAGGTTGCCGTCGAGTACGAAATGATCGACCGCAACCCCGCGAAGGGAAAGCGCCGCCGCGTGAAGGCGTCAAAGCCGGCGCCCGTGTGGCTCGACCGGGCGCAGCACATCGCGGCGCTGCTCGACGCGGCGGGCGAGGTCGACCGCGAGGCCAGAGCGGACCGGAAGGTGCCGCGGCGCGCGATCCTCGCAACGCTCGTGTTCGCCGGCCTGCGGATCGGCGAGCTGTGCGACTTGTGCTGGCGCGATGTCGATTTGAGCGGCGGCAGGATCACCGTGCGCGAGTCCAAGACCGACGCGGGCGTCAGGCAGATCGACCTCCTGCCGGTGCTGCGCGACGAGCTGCTCGCGCTGAAGGCGTCGGCGGGCAGAACGGCCGCGGGCGAGCTCGTGTTCGCGACGATGGCCGGCGGCAGGCAGAACCCGAGCAACATCCGCAACCGCGTGCTCGCAAGCGCGGTGAAACGCGCGAACGAGCGGCTCGAGGATGCGCGGGAGGTTCCGCTGCCCGAGCGGCTGACTCCGCACAAGCTCCGCCACACGTTCGCGTCGCTGCTCGTCGCGCTCGGCGTCGATCCCGGCTCGGTGATGGACCAGCTCGGGCACACCGACCCGACGTTCACCCTGCGCGTGTACCGGCACGGGATGCGCAGGGATGACGCGTCCAAGCTCGCGATGCGCGACCTCGTCGGGCTGTCTGATTGGGCAGCAATGGGCAGCAGTGGCGCTCCGGGCGCTTCCACGGCGCTCTCAGCGACTGGGCTGGGACAACAAAAAGCCCCGCGTTAGCGGGGCTTTCGTGGGAGTGCGCCCGGCAGGATTTGAACCTGCGACCTTCCGCTCCGGAGGCGGACGCTCTATCCCCTGAGCTACGGGCGCTCTGGATACGGGGAAGACGAGCACGAGCTTACCGTGAGAATCGCGATCATCTCAGACACCCACATGCCGCGCGGCGACCGGCGCCTGTCCGTGGCCTGCGTCGCACAGCTGCGCAGCGCGGATCTGATCGTCCATGCCGGCGACCTGACGACGCCATCGGTCCTGCGCGGGCTGCAAGCGCTCGGCGAGGTGGCGGCCGTTCACGGCAACGTCGATGACGCCTCGGTTCGCCAGATGCTGCCGCTGAGCCGTACGATCGTGGCCGATGGCGCTCAGATCGGCCTGCTACACGACGGAGGTCCCGCTCATGGCCGCCTCCAGCGGTTACACCGGCGATTCGCTATGGCGGACGCCGTTGTCTTTGGCCATTCGCACGTCCCGCTCCATGAGCGTTCACCGGACGGGTTCCAGATCTTCAATCCCGGCAGTCCAACCGAGCGCCGCCGCGCCGCGCGCCACACGATGGGCATCGCGGAGGTTTCATCGGGTGTGATCACCTTCGAGCTCGTAGAGCTGGACTGATGCTCCGCCGCTCGGTCGCTCACCGCGATGGCTTCACGCTCGCCTCCGCAGGGTAGGGGTTCGCGATGAGCCTTCCCGGCAAGCGCGCGGACATGATCGTGCACCAAACCGAGCCAATCAACGCGGAGTCTGCGCCCGCCCCGCTGGCGGCCGGGGACCTGACCGCACTTGACACCTTCTACGTGCGCAGCCACGGGCCGACCCCCTCGGTGCAGTCCGGAAGCTGGCGGTTGGGGGTCGGCGGCCTGGTGGGGCGCGAGCTGTCGCTGTCGCTGGCCGATCTGCGCAGCGGCTTTCCCCAGCGCACGCTGATCGCGACCCTGCAATGCGCCGGCAACCGGCGTCAGGGCTTCATCGCGGTACGCGAGATCCCGGGCGAAGTCCCCTGGGGTCCCGGCGCAACGGGCACCGCGCGGTGGCGCGGGGTGGCGCTGGCCGACGTGTTGCGGGCGGCCGGGCTGCACGACGGCGCGCGCCACTTGGAGTTTCTCGGATGCGACACTTCGCCGGAGTCAGACCCGCCCCAGCCGTTCGGCGGGTCGATCTCACGGCAAAAGGCGCTGGCCGGAGAGGTGCTGTTGGCCTGGGAGATGAACGGAGAAGCGCTGCCCGCCATGCATGGCGCGCCGCTGCGCGTCGTGGTGCCGGGTTACATCGGCGCTCGCAGCGTCAAATGGCTGACGCAGATCACGGCGCAGGCCGAGCCGTCGGACAACTTCTTTCAGGCGCGGGCGTACCGGCTGCTGCCCGCCGGCGTTGACCCCGACGCGGCTCCGACGGGAACCGGCGTACAGCTGGGGTCGGTGGCGGTCAACGCCGACATCCTTGACCCCGCGGACGGCGCGTCGGTCATTGCCGGTCGGCTGAGCGTTCGCGGCTACGGGTTCGCGGGCGATGACCGGCGCATCGTCCGTGTCGACGTCTCCACCGACGGCGGTGCGGTTTGGCAGCAGGCGCAGCTGCTCGACGAGCCGAGCCGTTGGTCCTGGCGCCGATGGCGTGCCGACGTCGAGCTCCCCGCCGGACCGGCAGAAATCGTCGCCCGAGCGTGGGACAGCGCCGCTGGCAGCCAGCCTCGCGACGCCGCTCAGCTCTGGAACCCCAAGGGCTACGTCAACAACTCCTGGGCCCGGGTCAGGCTGAACGTCGAGCCCTGACAGACTGAGGCGCCGATGGACTTCTCGGTCTTCTTCGCCGGCACGGCCGGTTCGATCCCCACCGCCCGCCGCGGGCTGCCGGCTGTGCTGGTGCGCCGGGGCGCTGACCGGATCCTGTTCGACTGCGGTGAGGGCACGCAGCGCCAGCTGGTCGCCACGGTCGGCCTGTCGGATCTCACCGACGTGTTCCTGACCCATTTCCACGCCGATCACTGGCTGGGCCTGCCGGGGATGCTCAAGACATTTGATCTGCGCGGGCGCGAGCGCCCGTTAACGATCCACGGGCCACCCGGCCTGCGCAACCTGCTCGGGCTGGCGTTCCGGCTCGCCGGCCGGGTCCACTTCGAGCTCGAGCTCGTAGAGCTGGCGGCGGGGGACGTGATCAAGCGTGACGGTTACCGGATTGCGCCGGTGGACGTCGACCATCGCGGGCCGGCGCTCGGGTATGTGCTGTTCGAGGATCAGCGCCCCGGCGTGTTCGATCCCGAGGCGGCGACCTCACTGGGACTTGAGCCGGGGCCGGAGTTCGGCCGTGTCCAGCGCGGGGAGACGATCCGCGGGGTGGCGCCCGAGCAGGTGCTCGGCCCGCCTCGCCCGGGCCGCAAGCTCGTGCTCTCCGGGGACACGATGCCCTGCGACTCGCTGCGGATCGCCGCCCACGGGGCGGACTTGCTGATCCACGAGGCCACCTTCGCCGAGGAGGAGCGCGAGCGCGCGCGGGAGACCGGCCACTCCACCGCCGCGCAGGCCGCCGCCGTGGCCCGCGACGCCGAGGTGACGATGCTGGCGCTGATCCACGTCTCGACCCGTCACCCGCTTGGGCTGCTGCGCGACGAGGCGCGCGCCGTGTTCGCCCAGACCGTGTTGCCACGCGACTTCGACACGATCGAGCTCCCGCTGCCCGAGCGCGGCAAGCCGACGCTCGTCCGCTGGGATGCCCGCGCGGCCGGCGGCCCGGCCGACGGCCGGGCTGATGGTGCGCCCGACGGCCTGGACGACGGCCCGGCCGATGGTGCGCCCGACGGCCTGGACGACGGCCCGGCCGATGGTGCGCCCGACGGCCTGGACGACGGCCCGGCCGATGGTGCGCCCGACGGCCTGGACGACGGCCCGGCCGATGGTGCGCCCGACGGCCTGGACGACGGCCCGGCCGATGGTGCGCCCGACGGCCTGGACGACGGCCCGGCCGATGGTGCGCCCGACGGCCTGGACGACGGCCCGGCCGATGGTGCGCCCGACGGCCTGGACGACGGCCCGGCCGATGGTGCGCCCGACGGCCTGGACGACGGCCCGGCCGATGGTGCGCCCGACGGCCTGGACGACGGCCCGGCCGATGGTGCGCCCGACGGCCTGGACGCGGCCTCCCAATCGCTGGGCGCCGAGGAGCCGGCAGTCGAGCGGGCGTCGTGAACGTCCGCATCCCAGAGACGCTGAAGACCGCGCGGATGACCTGCGAGCGCCTGGCACCCGAGCACGAGCGCGACATTGCGCGGCTGGTGCTCGATCCGCTCGTTGCCGCCACCCTGTGGCCCTGGCCGGAACCCCCGAGCGCGGCCGACGTGCACCAGAGCTTTGCCGACCGGCTCGAGCACTGGGAAACCCATGGATTCGGGTTGTGGTTCCTGCGCGATTCCGAGCGTGGCGAGATGGTCGGGCGCGGCGGGCTTCAGTACACCGATGCGACGGGAGGCCGGGCGGTCGAGGCCGCCTGGGCCGTCCGGCCGGAGCTGTGGAGGCGGGGGTTGGCCACCGAGCTGGCCGAGGCCACCGTTCGGGTCGCCTTCGACGACCTGAATCTCGACGAGCTGATCGCGTTGACGCTGACCGACAATGTCGCCTCCTGCCGCGTGATGGAGAAGTCCGGCTTTGCCTACGAGCGCGAGTTCGTCCACGTCGGCCTGCCGCACGTGCTCTTCGTGCGCCGGCGAGGAGGGGGGCTAGGGGCAAAGTCCGAGGCTGGCCGGAAAAGCGAAACATACGTGCGCTTTTACGACCAGCCTCTTTCTCGGGCGCGGCGCGGCCTCGGAGGCACCGACCCCGCCAGAGCACCCGCCGCCCCCGTTGCTAGGCTTGTGAAAGTCGGCCCCTTTAACCAGGTCCCGAGAGGCCAGGAAGGAGCACGTTGTCAGCCACAACGGTCGTCCTCGACCGCGATGATATTCGCCGCACGCTGGTGCGGATCGCCCACGAGATCGTTGAGAAGAACCCCGACGGGGCGATCGCGCTCGTCGGCATCCACCGTCGCGGAGCGGTGCTCGCCAAGCGCTTGCACGTCCTGACGAGCGAGCTGCTGGAGCAGCCGGTTCCGCTCGGCTACGCCGACATCTCGTTCTACCGCGACGATCTCTCGATCCGCCAGGGCAGCCAGGGCGACGTGCGTCAGAGCGCGCCGATCGTGCACGCCACCGAGCTCGACTTCCCGGTCGATGGGCGCACGATCGTGATCGTCGACGATGTCCTGTACACCGGGCGGACCGTGCGGGCGGCGGTCGACGAGATCTTCGACTATGGCCGTCCTGCGCGCGTGCAGCTGGCGACGCTGGTCGACCGCGGCCACCGAGAGCTGCCGATCCGCCCGGATTACGTCGGCAAGAACATCCCCACCTCCCAGCAGCAGCGGGTCAACGTCTGCGTTGAGGAGATCGACGGTCACGACGAGGTCACGGTCGGCCCCGCGGCGCAGCCACGGCAGCGTGCCGCATGAGCGCCCGCGCGACCGACCGGATGCCCCGCCACCTGATCTCGATCGACGACCTCGACCGCGCCGGGATCGAGCGGATCCTCGATCGTGCCGAGTCCTTCGCCGAGGTATCCGGTCGGGAGATCAAGAAGGTCCCGGCGTTGCGCGGGCGCACGATTGTCAACCTCTTCTACGAGGCGAGCACGCGCACGAGCTCCTCGTTTGAGCTGGCCGCCAAGCGCCTATCGGCCGACGTGGTCAGCATCCGCTCGGTCGGCTCCAGCGTCGACAAAGGCGAGTCGCTCAAGGACACCGTGCAGACGCTGTCGGCCTATGACCCGGCGGCGATCGTGATCCGCTCGCCCCACGCGGGCGCCGCCCAGCTGGTAGCCGGCTGGACGCCGGCCGCCGTGATCAACGCCGGCGACGGCAAGCACGAGCACCCGACTCAGGCGTTGCTCGACGTCTTCACGCTTCGACGCAGACTCGGCGCGCTGGACGGGATCAAGATCTGGATCGTCGGCGACGTCCTGCACTCCCGCGTCGCGCGCTCGGACATCCTCGCCTTCACCCGGATGGGCGCCAAGGTCACCGTGTGCGGCCCCCCGACCCTGATCCCGCGGGAGATCGAGACGCTGGGCTGTGACGCGACGCCGACGCTGGAGCGCCTGCACGAGGCCGAGGTCGTCTACGTCCTGCGAATGCAGCACGAGCGGATGCGCGAGTCCTTCGTGCCTTCGCTGCGCGAGTACGCGATGCGCTATCAGATCAGCGCCGCGCGCCTGAATCCCGGCCAACTGCTGATGCACCCCGGCCCGGTCAACCGCGGGGTCGAGCTGTCGGCCGACGCGATCGACTCGCCCCAGGCGCTGATCGGAGAGCAGGTCAAGGCCGGTGTGGCCGTGCGGATGGCGGTCCTGTACGAGCTGCTCGTCGGCTCCCCGATGCTGGCGGCGGTCGCGTGAGCGAACGACTCTTTCACCGCCAGAGCCCCGCCGCCAAGCTGCTGATCCGCAGCGCCCACGTGCTCGACCCGCGAACCGAGCTCGACGAGCCGCGGGACATCCTGATCCGCGCCGGCCGGATCGCAGAGCTGGGGGCTCCGGGTTCGCTTCCCGCGCCCGACGGTGGCGAGGCGCTCGATGCCGGCGGCAAGCATGCCTTCCCCGGATTCTTTGACCCCCACGTGCACCTGCGCACACCCGGGCAGGAGTACAAGGAGACGATCGACTCGGGCACCGCCGCGGCCGCCGCGGGCGGTTTCTGCGGCTTGATCGCGATGCCCAACACCGCACCGGTGACCGACGATGCGGCGACGCTGGGCTCGCTGGTGGCCCGAGCCCGAGCCGAGGCCCGGGTGCCGCTCGGCTTTCTGGCCTGCATCACGCGCCGGCTGGGAGGCGAGGAGCTGACCGAGATGGCCGAGTTGCGCGACACCGGAGCGCTGGGGTTCACCGATGACGGCAAGCCGGTGGTCTCGGCCGGAATGCTGCGCAAGGCTTTGCAGTATCAGCGTCTGTGCGGCGGCGTGATCGCGCTGCACGAGGAGGATCCGGCGCTGTCGGGCGACGGGGTCATGCACGAGGGAGCGGTCTCGGCGCGCCTGGGACTGGCCGGGATCCCGTCGCTGTCGGAATCGACGATGGTGGCGCGCGACGCGGCGCTGGCGCGTTACGAAGACGCCCGGATGCACTTCCAGCACCTCTCCTGTGTGGAGTCGATCGAGGCGCTGCAGACCGCCAAGGCCGCCGGCGCCCGCGTCAGCGCCGAGGTGTGCCCGCACCATCTGACACTCACCGACGAGGTCGTCAGGACGCTGGACAGCCGATTCAAGATGAACCCCCCGCTGCGGAGCGAACGCGACCGCCAGGCACTGGTGCAAGCTCTGCGAAGCGGGCTGATCGACTGCGTCGCGACCGACCACGCCCCGCACGCGCGCCACGAGAAGGAGGTCCCGTTCGAGCAGGCGCCGATGGGGACCACCGGACTCGAGACGGCCTTTGCCGTGCTCTACACCGAGCTGGTGGCGCCCGGTGAGCTGGAGCTGGCGACGCTGGTGGAGCGGATGACGGCCGGCGGCGCCCTGTACCAGCTGCCGGTTGCGCGGATCGCCGTCGGCGAGCCGGCCAACCTGTGCCTGGTCGACCTGGACGCACGCTTCGAGGTCGGCGAGGACGGTTACGCCAGCCGCTCCACCAACTCCTGCTTCCACGGCCGCGAGCTGCACGGCCGGGTGCTGCTGACCGTGGCGGCCGGCGCGATCGCGTTCCGGCGGCCGATGCTCGTCGGCGACGCCTACCGCGCCGGGCGTGGGCAGGACGCGCTCGCGTGAGCGAGCGCGAGGCCTACGTCCTGCTGGAGGACGGAACTCGGTTTGACGGCCTGGCCTGTGGCGCCGATCGGCACGCGGTCGGCGAGATCGTCTTCACCACCTCGATGTCCGGTTATCAGGAGGCGATGACCGATCCCAGCTTCACCGGCCAGCTGATCACCTTCACCTACCCGATGATCGGCAACTACGGCGTCAGCGCCGCGGCGATGGAATCAGACCGCGTGCACGCCCGCGCCGCGATCATGCGCGCCGCGGTCGACCGTCAGGATGCGCCGGGCGCCGAGGCCGGCTGGTGCACCTGGCTGACCGACTGCGGGATCCCCGCGATCACCGATCTGGACACCCGCGCCCTCGTCCGCCACATCCGTGACCAGGGGGCGATGCGTGGCGGTGTGTTCCCGGCGTATGTGGCCACGGGCGGCGCCGAGATCCTGATCGCCGGTGAGCCGCCGATGGCCGGCCGCGACCTGGCCCGCGCCGTGACCCCGACCGAGATGGTGGTCCTCGACGGCGATGAAACGGCCCCACCCGGCCCGCGAATCGCGATGATCGACACCGGGGTCAAGCTCTCGATCCTGCGCAACCTCCGCCGGCGAGGGGCGACGATCGAGCTTCATCCGTGCACGACCGGTGCGGCCGAGCTGCTCGCCGGAGGCGCCGACGCGGTGTTCCTGGCCAACGGACCCGGTGACCCCGCCGCGCTGGATCAGATCGTCCAGACAGTCCGCGACCTGGTGGGAAAGCGTCCGGTGTACGGAATCTGCCTCGGCCATCAGCTGCTTTGCCGGGCGGTCGGCCTTCAGACCTTCAAGCTCCCGTTCGGCCATCACGGCGCCAACCACCCGGTCAAGGACCTGACGACGGGTCGGACCGAGATCACCAGCCAGAACCACGGGTTCGCCGTCCTGGGACCCAACGGCGAGCGGACGATCGACCGCGATCAGGCGGTCCGCTGGGAAACCGACTTCGGCGCCGCCGAGCTGACCCACATCAACCTCTATGACCGCACCGTCGAGGGGTTGACGCTGCGCGACGTCCCCGGCGCGACGGTCCAGTACCACCCCGAGGCGGGCCCCGGACCCCACGACTCGCTGTACCTGTTCGACCGGTTCATCGAGGAGATAAACGGCCAAAAGATCAAGAATCAGGCCTCGCGGCCTGGTGATTTCGTCTCGCGCGGTCCGACCGGCTCGCCGTAATGCCCCGGCGCGACGACATCGGCAGGTCGTTCTGATGCCCCGACGGGACGACCTGCATAGGATCCTGCTGATCGGATCGGGCCCGATCGTGATCGGCCAGGCAGCCGAGTTCGACTACTCGGGCACGCAGGCATGCCGGGTGCTGCGCCAAGAGGGCTACGAGGTTGTGCTGGTCAACTCCAATCCGGCCACGATCATGACCGACCCCGAGGTCGCCGACCGGACCTATATCGAGCCGCTGCTGCCCGGCCCGGTAGCGCAGGTGATTGAGCGCGAGCGTCCCGATGCGCTGCTGCCCACGCTCGGCGGGCAGACCGCGCTCAATCTGGCCAAGGCGCTGCATGAGGACGGGACGCTGAAACGTTACGGAGTTGAGCTGATCGGCGCCGATTACGAAGCGATCGATCGCGCCGAGGACCGCGAGCGCTTTCGCGACACGATGACCGCGGCGGGCCTGCGCGTCCCGCGCAGCGCGATCGCCCGCAGCGTGCAGGACGCCCGCGATGCGCTGGCGCAGATCGGCCTGCCGGCGATCGTGCGGCCCGCGTTCACGCTCGGCGGCGCTGGCGGCGGCGTCGTTTACAACGAGTCAGATCTGCAGCGCGTCGTCGGCGCCGGCCTGGCCGCCTCGCCGATCGGGCAGGTGCTGCTGGAGGAATCGGTCCTTGGCTGGGGCGAATTCGAACTCGAGGTGATGCGCGACGCATCGGACAACGTCGTGATCGTGTGCTCGATCGAGAACCTCGACCCGATGGGCGTGCACACCGGCGACAGCGTCTGCGTCGCCCCCCAGCAGACGCTCACCGACCAGCAGTATCAGGCGCTGCGCGATCAGGCGATCGCCGTGATCCGCGCGGTGGGAGTCGAGACCGGGGGATCCAACGTCCAGTTCGCCGTCAACCGGGAGACCGACGAGATCGTCGTGATCGAGATGAATCCGCGGGTGTCGCGCTCGAGTGCGCTGGCCAGCAAGGCGACCGGCTTTCCGATCGCCAAGATCGCCGC
>CALAQT010000101.1 GCA_937888775.1 uncultured Actinomycetes bacterium
GCGGTCAGCCCGTCTTCGGCACCGGCTGCTTACCCCTCCCGAGGATCGAGGTTAGTGGGGCCGCTCGAAGGGGTTCATATTTACCGAGGGAAGCACTTGGAACTGTGGACTACAGGTCGGGCCACAGGGCGCC
Organism: uncultured Actinomycetes bacterium; assembly: GCA_937888775.1. The sequence goes on from CALAQT010000101.1 coordinate 134, forward strand.
GTCGGCGACCGCGCCCTGCTCGATCTGCTCAAGCGTCTCGTCGGTGCTACGGTCGGCGACCATCGCATCGAGCGCCTCGCCGATCGTCGGCGCCCACACCCGCCGCATCACCGCCGGGCGGCCGCCCGGCACCTGGAGCTCGGTCCAGTCAAGCGCGACACGAGCCCGCTCGGCGCTGGGCGCTGCGCTTGGCTGCTCCTCATGTGATCCGGGGCGCTCCTCGTCTGACCCGATCAGCGTTATCTGCGCCTGCCAACCATGGGGGCAAAGCTCGCTCATCAGCGCTCGCGCCCGAACCTCGGCGTTGGCGGCCGCGCGCAGCCGGCGCCGCTCGCTCAGCCAGGAGCGCCGTGCGCCCCGCGAGCGTGACACGAGCAGCCCCAACAGCGGCACTGTGATCAACCCCATGCAGACGACGAGCACGAGCAGCACGAGCGGCTCGAGCAGATTGACGCGGCCCGGGTGAAGGCGAGCCTCGTCGAACTGCACCATGAGCACCAGCACGGTCCAAAGTTAGCGCGCCGCGCCCGCTGCGGTCGAAGATCGCCGGCTGGCTCGCCAAACATCTCCATTATTCATGGAAGTTCAGCAATCCGCACTCAAGTTCCTCAAAGCGCTGCCGATACGGCTCACTCAGGGGGCGCCGCGAGACGGCCGCTCACCACTACATGGAGGTACAAATGAAGAAGTTCAATCTCTACCGTGCTTGCTCTGCCCTGGCCGCCATTGCGGCGGTCGCGGTGGCCGCGGGAGCCGGAAACAAGTTCTAGGACCCCGGCGGGCGCGCGTCGTCAGGGATCGCAACGCGCGCCCGTTGATGTCCTCACTCGTGATGAAACGGCTTTCGGGCGTCCGGATCTATTGCGGCGCGATCTTCGTGGCGGCGTGCGCGCTGGTCGCATTGCTGTCGGGCTCGATCAGCCTTCGCTACATCCACCACAATCCACTTACCTTCGCCATGCTCTCGGCCGGGGTGATGCTCGGCGAGATGCTCCCGGTGAAGATCCCTCGCCGGGGCAACGACGAGCAGATCACCCTCTCGACGTCGTTCGCGATGGCCGTTCTGCTGGCCGGCGGTCTGGCCCCCGCATTGATCGCCCAGAGCGCCGCGTCGGTGGTTCAGGACCTGGCGTCAGGCAAGCCGTGGTGGCGCATCCGGTTCAATCTCGGCCAGTACGCGCTCTCGATGGCATCGGCGCTGATCGTCATGCGCTGGCTCTCGGTGGCGCCGCTTCTAGGGTCCTCACATCCCTTCTCCAGCGCAGACCTGCCCGGCATGATGGCGGGCGCGGGCGCTTTCTTCTTGGTCAACACCGGCGTCGTCGGGGTCGCGGTGTCGCTGTACCAGGGAGTTCCGATCCGGCGCTACTTCCGCAACGACGCGGGGTTTGTCGCCGTCACCGGCGGCGTGATGCTACTGCTGGCGCCGATCGTGATCGCGGCGACATCGTATTCCGTCCTGCTTGTCCCGCTGTGCCTGGCTCCGGTGGCGGCGATCTACAACGCGACGTGGCAGAGCGCGCGCAACGAGCACGCGGCACGCCACGATCCACTCACCGGCCTTCCCAATCGCGCGGCCTTCAACGATGCCCTCACGCAGGCGATCAAGCACGAGCGCCGTCGATCGAGCGTGATGCTGATCGACCTGAACCGGTTCAAAGACGTCAACGACACGCTCGGTCATCGCTACGGCGACCTGCTGCTCCAGCAGGTCGCCGTGCGCTTCCGCGCAGCACTGGGTGCCAACGATCTGATCGCGCGCCTCGGAGGTGACGAGTTCGGCGTCCTCACCACGGGCACCGGCCGCGCTGAATCCGGGCACGTGGCGGAGCGGCTGGCCCAGTCTCTGCGCCAGCCGTTCGAGCTCGAGCAGATGGTCGTCGACACACAGGCCAGCGTTGGCATCGCCCAGTTCCCCTTGCATGGCGCCGCCGTCGAGACGCTGATGCAGAAGGCCGACGTTGCGATGTACCGAGCCAAGGAGGCCCGCACCGCGGTCGCGCACTACGACGAGCGCCATGATCACCACAGTCCGGCCAAGCTGGCGCTCACCGCCGAGCTGCACTCCGCGGTGCAGGGCGAGGGGATCGTGGTCTGGTACCAGCCCCAGCTGGATTTTCGTACCGACAAGGTGCTCGCCGTGGAGGCGCTGGTGCGTTGGGCGCATCCCGATCTGGGCCTCTTGGCACCGGCGTCGTTCATCAGCATGGCCGAGCACACGAACCTGATCAAGGCGCTCACCCAGAGGGTGATCGACCTCGCGCTCGCCCAAGCCGCACAGTGGCGCGCGATGGGGCTCGACATCACCGTCGCGGTGAACATCTCCAGCCAGGTGCTCGTCGACGACGACTTCACGACGCGGGTGCTGACCGCGCTGGCCCGCGCGGGCGTTGCCCCCAGCCGGCTCAAGCTCGAGATCACCGAGAGCACCCTGATGGCCGACCCGGTGATCGCGCGCTCGGTGCTCCAAGAGCTCGATGGTTGCGGCGTGGAGATCTCGATCGACGATTTCGGGACCGGCTACTCGTCGCTGGCCTACCTCGCTGATCTCCCCGTTTCCGAGGTCAAGATCGACCAGTCGTTCGTGGGCCGAATGGCCGAGGGCTCCAGCGAAACGATCGTCGTGAACTCGATCATCGATCTCGCCCATAACCTGGGTATGCGGGCCATCGCCGAGGGGGTCGAAGACGAGTCGCTGCTGCCCGAACTGGAGGCGCTCGGGTGCGACGCCGCGCAGGGTTACGCGATCGGCCGGCCGCTCGATGGCCGACGGGCGACGCACTGGCTCGAGTCCCGCACCGGCGCGGACACCGGGGCCGAGGTCGGGGTCGGAGTCGGAGTCCGTCGAATCCTGCGGAGCGTCGCGTGATCCTGATCGTCATCGCCGCGCTGTGCCTGATCAGCGTCCCCCTGTCTGGCGGGCACCTCAGACGTCTTTCCGAGCTGCGCCTGCGAGGTGTCTGGACCGCGCCGCTGGCCCTTGCACTGCAGGTGCTCATCACCACGGTCGCGCCCGGCGGTAACCGGCTGCTTCACATCGCGATCCACATCGCCACCTACGTGATGATCGGCCTGTTCCTGCTGGCCAACCGCCGCATCCCCGGCGTCACGACGGTCGGAGCCGGAGCGCTGATTAATGCGCTGGCGATCATGGTCAACGGGGGCGTGATGCCGGCCGCGGCGACCGCCCAACGGCTGGCGGGGCTGACCGAGGGCGGGGGCTTTCACAATTCAGCGCTGCTGGCCCATCCCCACCTGCTGTGGCTGGGCGACATCATTCCGGTGCCCGGTCCGCTGCCCAACGTAATGAGCATCGGGGATTGCATCGTGTTTGCCGGCATGCTGATCGTGCTGCACCGGGCCTGTGGAAAGGCGTCCCCCCTAAGACCACCAGCGACGACCCGGACACTGCTCCGTAGCGGCGTGGAGAGAACCGAGAAGCCGAACGTGCCACCGACGTCGGTCAGCAACCGGCCTTCGACCTCGAACTCGTGCGCTGCCTCGATCCCAGGCTCAATCGACACCGGGGGGGAATCTGCCCCGCGGGAAGCGCGGTTCGCTGGCGCGCCGCGTGCGTGCCGATTCGCGACTTGGACCCCATTGCTACCCGGCAGCGGAACCTTGGCTCAGTCCGGTCTGGACCAGTTGGCTGTGAGACAGCCAGACGGCCGGGAGCGCGCTGATCTGATCATCGGTGCCGGCTACGCGTCGCGGGGCTTCAGCAGGCTCCGTCACTAACTGCGCGGGTGGAGCAGCCGAACGTGCGCCCGCACTCGCGAACTCGTCCACAGTTCCGCCACAGGCACCACGATCATCGTCTACGGAACCGACTTCGAAGCACTGATCGTGACCGTTAATGCAGCAGGCTGCCTCTAACCAGCCGGTCCACGGCGAAGCTCAGTCGATGTTGTCGACGATCTCGTTGGCGCGTGACCACTGCTCCGGCGGCACGACGAGGTAGACCTCGCCCCGCCCATGACGATCGAGCGGGTGATCGGCGGTGAGACTCGCCGCGACGCCCATCCCTCGCAGCTGGTCACGCCAGGCCAGCGCCGTGGTCTGCTCGTCGAACACGCTGACCGTCTCCCAGCCCTCCAGGCGCGGGTCGCCGATCGACACCGGCGGCTCCTTGGCCACGCGACCCTTGAGGAAACGCCGAATCGGCACTACGCAAGCCTAGTGGTCGCCACTCATAGCGGCGTCGTGTAGGCCCCGCTGATCCCGCCGTCGACCAAGAAGCCGGTGGCGTTGACATAGCTTGACTCGTCGCTGGCCAAGAACAGGACCGCGTTGGCGATCTCGTCGGCCCGCGCGAAGCGTCCCATCGGAACGTGCACCATCCGGCGCTGCGCCTGGACCGGATCGCTGGCGTAGAGCTCGCGCAGCAGCGGCGTGTCGACCGGGCCGGGGCACAGCGCGTTGACGCGCACGCCGCGGCGCCCGAACTCGACGCCGAGCTCGCGTGACAGGGCCAGCACTCCGCCCTTGGACGCCGTGTAGGAGATCTGCGATGTCGCTGAGCCCAAGACGGCCACGAACGAGGCCGTGTTGATCACCGAGCCGCGCGTGGGTGGCTGGTTCGCCAGCAGGTGCGGGATCCCGTGCTTGCAGCACAGAAACACGCTGCGCAGGTTGGTCGCCTGCACGCGCTCCCAGGCGTCGATCCCGGTGTCGAGCACGGACGCGTCGTCGGTCGGCGAGATACCCGCGTTGTTGAACAACACGTCGATCCGCCCCAGCTGGTTGCGCACGCGTTCATACATCCCGGCGACCTCCGGCTCGGAGGTGAGGTCGGCCTGCAGCGAAACGTCTCCGACTGCGTGCTCAAGCAGGTCGACGCCCACCACCCGCGCACCTTCGCGCGCGAAAACCTCGGCCGTGGCGCCCCCGATCCCACCGGCCGCGCCGGTGATCACGCACACTTTTTCCTGGAGCCTCATCAGGTCGCGAAGAAGATCGACTTGACCTCGGTGTAGGCATCCAGCGCGTGGGATCCCAGCTCGCGGCCGTAGCCCGACTGCTTGAAGCCACCGAACGGTGTCGAAACGCGCACCGAGGTGTTGGAGTTGATCGAGAGCACGCCGGCGTCAAGCGCGCGTGCGACCCGCAGCGCTCGGCCGCCGTCGCCGGTCCAGATCGAACCGGAGAGCCCGTAGATCGTGTCGTTGGCCAGCCGAATCGCCTCCTCCTCGTCGCGGAACGGGATCACGACTGCCACCGGACCGAAGATCTCCTCGCGAGCGGCTCGCGCGTCCGGGTCTACCGGGCAGAGGACGGTCGGGGCGAACCAGAAGCCGGGACCCGCTGGCTTGTGGCCCTGGATCGCCACCGGCGCCTCGCCGTTGACGAACGAGGACACGGCCTCGCGCTGGGCGGCGGAGATCAGCGGGCCCATCTGGGTTGTCTCCGCGAGCGGGTCGCCCACCGTGATCGCGCCCACCGCGTCCTCCAGCAGTCCCATGAACTCGTCCAGCGCCTCGGCCTGGACGAGGATCCGCGAGCGCGCGCAGCAGTCCTGGCCGGCGTTGCCGAACACGGCCCCCGGGGCCGCCGCCGCGGCAGCTTGGAGATCGGCGTCGGCGAACACGATGTTGGGCGATTTACCGCCCAACTCCAGCGTCACCCGCTTGATCGTCTGCGCCGCCCCGGCGGCGATCGAACGGCCGACCTCGGTGGAGCCGGTGAAGGCAATCTTCGCGACGTCCGGGTGCTCCACCAGGCGCCGGCCGCAGACCGAGCCCGGCCCCACGACCACGTTCACCACGCCCTCGGGCAGACCCGCCTCCAGCGCGATCTCAGAGAAACGCAGCGCCGTCAGCGGCGTCAGCTCGGCCGGCTTGAGCACGACGGTATTGCCCGCCGCGAGCGCCGGGCCGAGCTTCCACGCGGCGATCGTCAGCGGGAAGTTCCAGGGCACTATCAGCCCCACCACCCCGAGCGGCTCGCGCACCGTCCAGGCCTGGCCGTCGCTGACCGGAATCGAATCTCCGAGCAGCCGCTCAGGCGCGCCGGCGTAGTAGCCGATCGTCTGCGCCACCATGTCCATCTCGCCCCTCGCATCGCCGATCGGCTTGCCGGCATTGCGCGCCTCCAGTCGCGCCAGCTCCTCGCGCTGCGCCGACAGCGCGTCGGCCAGTGAGCGCAGCAGCGCCGCGCGCTCCGCCGGAGCCACCGCGCGCCAGGCCGGAAACGCGGCCTTGGCCCGGGCCACCGCCCAGTCCACATCGCCGGCATCGGCCCGCGGTATCTCCTGCAGCACCGCCTCGGTGGCGGGCTCGATCACCCTCAGGGTCTGGTCCAACGCGCGAACCCGAAGCTAGAGGTCGGACGGGCTCGCCGGCGCGGTACCGATCACCTCGCCACCGCCACCGCCACCGCCATCGGCGAAGTCGATCGTGCGGATCGGTCCCTTGAACGTGCGCTTCGCCGAGGTCGCGAACCAGATCGTGACGGCGGCTATCACGGCGATCGTCACCAGCGGCGCGTAGTTGACCGACGACCAGCTGAACGTCTTGCCGAAGTAGACGCCCGCCGGGGTGAACGGCAGGCAGAAGATGATCACGCAGATCGCGACCCAGACGATCCCGATCGGGTTCATCCATCGGTACTTGCGCCCGTTGGTCCACGGCCCGGGCTGGAAGTCGTCGCCCTTGCGCCAGCGCAGGTAGATCGGGATCGTGTAGGCGATGTACAAGCCGATCACCGAGATCGACGTGACGGCGAGGAACGCAACCGGCGTGCCGAGCGAGTTAGGGAAGTACGCCGGGAGCGTGATGATCAGCGCGAACATGCAGACGAACAGCACGGCGTAGGTCGGCGTCCGGTTCTTGCCCAGGCGCCGCCACAGGTTGTGGCCGGGCACCGCGCCGTCGCGCGAGAAGGCGAACGTCATCCGCGAGGCGCTGGTCACGCACGCCATCCCGCAGAACAGCTGGCCAACGGTGGAGATCAGGATCACGGCCTTCGCGGCGGACGTGGTCAGCGCGGTCTCGAAGATCGTCAGCGCCGGGAAGGCCGACTTGAGGATCGTCGGCTCCTTGCTCTTCTGAATCGCGAAGGTGATCGCCAACAGCACGATCCAGCCGATCACGGCCGAGTAGAACACCGAGCGCCACACGCCCTTGGGCGCCGAGTCGGCCGCGCCGTGCGTCTCCTCCGAGACGTGGGCCGAGGCGTCGTAGCCGGTGATCGTGTACATGGTCAGCAGGAAGCCGACCGGCAGAATGTAGTACCAGTACATGCCGTTGCTGAAGCCCGAGTTGTTGATCCGGTGCCCGAACACGTAGCTGAGGCTCGCGTGGTGGGAGGGGACGAGCACGAGGATCACCACGATCACGGCGACACCGATCACGTGCCACCAGACCGAGATCGTGTTGAACAGCGAGACGAGGTGGCTGGAGAAGACGTTGAGTAGCCCGTGGATCAGCAGGATCACGGCGAACAGCGCGAAGTTGACGTGCGCGGTGTAATGGACGTTGGTCCCCGCCGCCGCTTTGGCGAAGTTGAAGATGAAGTGCAGGTTGTATAAGCCGAGGATGTTCATCAGGAAGGTTGCGCAGACGAAGTCCACCGACGCGACCACCGCCACCAGCCCGATCAGGTTGAACCAGCCGGTGAACCAGCCCCAGCCCGCGCCGCCGAGCTTCGATGCCCAGTAGTAGATGCCGCCCGCTGTGGGGAACGCCGAGGCGAGCTCAGACATCGGGAACGCCACGCCGACCAGGATCAGGATGCTGATCAACGGCCACAGGATCGAGATCGCGATCGGGCCGCCGTTGTTGAACGCCTGGCCGTAGGTGGTGAAGCATCCGGCCAGCACCGAGATGATCGAGAACGAGATCGCGAAGTTGGAGAAGCTGCTCCAACCCCGGTGCAGCTCCTGCTTGTACCCAAGCTCAGCCAGCCTCTGTTCGTCGCTGGTCAGCGTCTCGGCGGCGTTCGCCATCCGGCCCCTCCTCGGTAAAAGGTCTTATGGTCCATCCTTAGCGCGGGAAAGATATGCGCGCCGACGACCGCCGTCAAGGCTCCGCGGCAAAACCTTCATTGGCGCGCGGAGAACCGCCGTCCAATTGCCGTGGCAAAACCTTCGGCAACAGCCCCGCCAGAACGTGCTCGGTGCCGCGCAGGTGCTCGACTATCTCACGCACGGCGCCCGCCTCATCGTGTCGCCGCAGTGCTGTCACCAGCCGCCGGTGCTGGGCATTTGAGGAGTCCAGCACCTCCGGCGGGTGGGCGATCAGCGTGATCAGCCCGGTCATCGCGCCCTGTGCCTCGGTCATCGCGGTCACAAGGCGGGGGCTGTGGGTCGACTCCGCCAGGACGACGTGAAAGCGGACATCGGCCTGGCGGTAGGCGGAGAAGTCCTCCAGCATCCCGTCGAGCGCGACGACCAGCTCATCGAGCACATCGAGCGCCTCCGGCTCCGCCCGCGCCGCGGCGAGCACCGCGACGCCGACTTCGACCGCCATGCGCTCGTCACATACGTCGCGCCAGGCGGCGAGCACGTCCGAGGAGGGCGGGGGCGCCGGCGGCTGTGGGTTGGCCACGAACGTCCCGCCGCCGCGCCCGCGGGTGGCGTACAGGTGACCGCTTTGAGCCAGCGCCACCAGCGCCTGTCGCAGTGTCGAACGCGAGATCCCCAGCTTCGCGCACAGGTCGCGCTCGGCGGGCAGGCGTGTGCCGGGAGGCAGGAGCCCCAGCTTGATCGCGGTCCCGAGACGCTCAACGGTCTCCTCAAAGGCGGTCTGCGAGCGCACCGGAGCGAACACGGTGTCCAGCGACGCGACCGAATCCAGCATGGCCGCAAGCTCGACCGCCGCGTCGCTCATAGACGTTCGAATCCGCGGAACCGCTCCCAATCGGTCACGGCCGCCTCAAATGCGGCCAGCTCGACGTCGGCGGCGTGCACGTAATGGTCGACGACCTCCTGGCCGAACGCGGCCCGAGCCACCTCGCTGGCCGCAAACAGATCCCTCGCCTCACGCAGCGTCCCGGGCAGGCGCGGCTTGTCAGTGGCCAGATATGCGTTGCCCTGGTGGGCCTGCTCGAGCTCCAGACGCTCGCCAACGCCGTGCAGGCCGGCCGCGATGATCGCGCTCAGGGCTGTGTACGGGTTCAGGTCAGAGCCGCCGGTGCGGTTCTCGAAGCGCAGCGCGGCTCCGTGCCCGACCACCCGGAGCGCGCAGGTCCGGTTGTCCGGCGCCCAGGCGACGGTCGTCGGCGCAAACGAACCCTCGGCATAGCGCTTATAGGAGTTGACATTCGGCGCCAGCAGCAGGGTCAGCTCGCGCAGGCACGCCAGCTGGCCGGCCAGGAAGGACTCGAACACCCCCCGGTCGCGCGCGAACACCATCCCCTGCTCGTCGGCGAGCGAGAAATGGATGTGACACGAGCTGCCCTCCCGCTCGTCGAACTTCGCTATGAAGCTGATCGCCATGCCGTCCTGGGCGGCGATCTCCTTGGCCGCGTTCTTGTAGATCGAGTGCTCGTCGGCCGCCTTCAGCGCCTCGGCGTAACGGAAGTTGATTTCGTGCTGGCCGAGATTGCATTCGCCCTTGGAGTTCTCCACCGCCAGGCCAGCCTGCTCCATGCAGTTGCGGATTCGGCGGAGCAGCGGCTCGACACGCGCGGTGCCGAGCAGCGAATAGTCGACGTTGTAGAGGTTGGCCGGTTCGAGCGCGCGATAGCCCTTGTGCCAGGCCGACTCGTAGGTTTCTCTGAACAGCATGAACTCGAGCTCGGTGCCGGCGTTGGCGGTCCAACCCCGCTCCGCCAGGCGCGTCAGCTGGGCGCGCAGGATCTGTCGCGGGGACGCCACGACGTCCGCACCGTCCTCCCAGGCGAGGTCGGCCAGGCACATCGCCGTGCCTTCCTGCCACGGCACCGGGCGAAGCGTCGAGAGATCCGGGCGCAGCGCAAAGTCGCCGTAGCCGCGCTCCCATGAAGACATCGCGTACCCGTCAACCGTGTTCATCTCGACGTCGACCGCCAACAGATAATTGCAGCCCTCCGCCCCATGCTCAGCCACCTCCTCGACGAAATGACGCGCGGTGAAACGCTTGCCCTGGAGCCGACCTTGCATGTCGGTCAGGGCCAGCAGGACCGTGTCGATCTCGCCCGAATCAACCCGCTTTTTCAGCTCGCTGAGGTTCATACCAACATCTCCCGGAAGGTTCGATCCAATATCGCGCGGTGAAGGTATAGGAAATGAGCCTTAAACGCCAAGGTCCGGCTACACCCTGCGTCGCCGGCGCGCGATCGCGCCGAGCACGACGAGGCTGAGCGCGCTGGTCAGCGCCGGCACGGCGAACAGCACGCAAGCGTCACGGGTGAGGTTGGTCAGCTCGGCCTCGCCTCCCTCGCCGACGATCACCGAGATGATCGCGGCGCCCAGCGCGATCAGCCCAAGTCCTCCCAGCACTCCGATGTGATCGCCGGAGGACGGGAACGCCGCCTGGCCGCAGGAGAACGCTACATACGCCAGCAGCCCGAGCTTCCAGGCCGCCAGGTGGGGCAGGATGTGGCGCAGCTGCGCCGGGTCGCCGTTGCCGGCCACGCCGAGCGCGATCGCCACCAGCAGCGGGGGCACCAGCAACAGCGGCGCCACCGCGATCAGCGCGCCGCGCAGCGGGTCGGTGGCGGCGTGGGGAACCATGCCGAGCGTCACCGACCCGCTGACCGGGTCACGCCGCGGATGGAACAGACGAACACGGGCGCGGCGGCCGTCGGGCGTGCGAAGCTGCCCACCGACCGGCACGCGCAGGATCACGCACGCCAGGTAGTGCGCGCTCTCGTGCAGCACGGTCCCGGGCATCGCCAGCAGATAACCCAGCAGCCGCGAGCCGGTTGCATCCACAGCCACCCAGAACAGGCGACGCTGCCCCAGGAACAGGGCGACAGCCTCGGCCACGAGCACGAGGACCAGTGCGCCCAGCGTGATCGTGGTCGTCCCGGATCGCATGTCCGCCCTCACCTAGTTCGCCCGCAGATCAGTGCTCGCTCGGAGGCGAAAAACGGCGCAATGAAGCGAAGGCGGGCGTCGGGGTGCGGGCAGGGGTCGCTCCCGGGAGGGCGTGTGGCCAATTGAGTCGGTCCCACGAGCAGCATGTCAGCATTCAGTCGGTCAACTTCTCACCCGAGCGGGCGCAAACGACGAGTGCGAAGTTGACCGCGATGGCCATCGTCAACTTCCCAGCCACCGTTTCGACGCTCGCCGTTGCGAAGTTGACCGGCTCCACTCCCGCCTCCGAGGGGTTCATCGACGGCGCACGCCCCCCGCTGCGACCAACACCCCCTCACCAGCCCGTTTCTCGCCGTGTCCGCCGATCACCACCCGCGCGCCACCACACCCCGTACCCACCCCGTTCTCGCCCCGCGCCGCAACCGTTAGGAAAGGTCCAGCGTCGGCTCCTCGCCCAGACGCCAGACCCCGCGCGGCATCGCCTCGGTCGAGAACGGCATCGCCACGTCTCCGCGGAGATCAACGGCTATCAGCCCTCCGCCTCCACGGCATCGCTCGACATCGTCGAGCGCCGCTCGAGCTGCGGCGTCCAGCGTGGCGCCGTGCTCGACCAGGAAGGCCAGCAGTCGTGCGGCCCCGACTCGAATGAACGCTTCCCCGTCACCGGTACACGACACGGCGACGTGCCGATCGGCCCACGTGCCCGCTCCGATCAACGGCGTGTCGCCAACGCGGCCGGGCCGCTGGCCGACCAGGCCTCCCGTCGACGTGGCCGCCGCCAGCAGACCGTTGGAATCGAGGCAGACGGCCCCCACGGTCCCATGCCCTCCCTCGGCGTTGCCGGCCGGCTCCTGGAGGCGCTGGAGCTGCCGGTCAGTCACGAAATGACCCGGCTCCCGTTGCTGGGCCCCATTAGCGGCCGCGCACGCATCGGCGGGCTCGCCGACCATCAGCACCTGCCGCGCGTCCAGCAGCGCGTGCGCAGCGAAGATCGGATGCTCGGTGCGCGTGACCACGGCGACGGCCCCCGCGGCCCGGTCTGATCCGCGCATCAGCGCCGCGCTCATCTCAACCGTGCCGTCTGCGCACAACGCCGAGCCGTGGCCCGCGTTGAACAGCGGAAAGGACTCCAGCACCGAGACCGCCGACCGCACGGCCTCGACCGCGTCCTGTCCCACCTCCAGCACGGCCGCGGCCGACTCGAGCGCCGTCCTGAGCGCATCTCGGCAAGCGGCCCCGTGCTCGCGCAGCTCCTCGCCCAGGCTCCCGGCGCCCCCGTGCACCACTACCACCGGCTGGCCTATGACCGCCCCGCCTCAATCGGTGATGTTCTCACGGGATCTCGCGCACGGTGATCAGGTTTGTGGCCCCAGCGGCTCCGGTCTGCCGCCCGGCGGTGATGACAACCCGAGCGCCCGTCGGCAGGCCAGCGAAATCCTTGGCGGTGAGCAGAGCGGACTCGATCAGATCGTCCACGGACTCGGTCATCGGCATCGGTCTGGCGTAGACGCCCCACTCGAGCGTGAGCTGATCGGCGACCGCCTGATCGTGCGGGAGGGCGATGATCGGCCGTCGTCGGCGGTACTTGGCGCAGGATCGCGGCGAGCCGCCCAGCGAGGTCGGGACCAGCAGCGCGACAGCATCGAGCTCCTCAGCCAGCTCGACGGCAGCGTGCATCACCGCGGCGGCAGGCGTGTCCCGCACGCCGGCCCGCGCCCGCCCGTGGATCTCCGGGAACTCCTCGGCCGCTTCAGCGAGCTGGGACATCTCTCGCACCGCCTCGACCGGATACTCGCCGATGCTCGTCTCGGCGGACAGCATCACCGCCGAGGTCCCGTCGATCACGGCGTTGGCGACATCCGTGGCCTCTGCGCGTGTGGGCTCCGGCGTATGGATCATCGACTCGAGCATCTGCGTCGCGGTGATAACCAGCTTGCCCGCCTGAGTCGCGCGGTAGATCGTGTCCTTCTGCATGAGCGGCACATGGGAGACTCCCGCCTCGACCCCGTAATCCCCGCGGGCGACCATCACACCGTCCGCGACCTCAATGATCTCGTCGAGGTGCTCGTAGGCCTCGACCTTCTCGATCTTGGCCACCGTCCGCCCGCGCCAGCCACGCTCCTCCAGGAGCGAGCGAAGCTGCTCGATGTCCGCCGCCGACCGGACAAACGACAGCGCAACGAAGTCGGCCCCGAGCTCGGCCGCCAGCGCGAGGTCGCGAAGATCCTTCTCGGTGATCGCCGGCAGCTCGGGCCGCGCATAGGTCACGTTGATTCCCTTGCGCGGCGCCAGCTCCCCGGTCGAGAGCGCCCGCGCGACGACCTCCCCCGGTCCCGAGGACTCGACCACCAGACGCGGCACCCCGTCGCCGATGACGATCTCCGAGCGCTCGGACACCAGCCGCGGGAAGTCGACGAAGTCCACGGCGATGCGGTCATCCGACGCTGCGGCCTCGCCCCCGAAGAACGTCACGACCTCCCCGGCCTGCACGATCCTGGGCATGATGCCGGCCGACAGCCGCAGCTTCGGTCCCTGCAGGTCGAACATCAGCCCCACCGATCGCCTCGCAGCCGCAGCGGCGCTACGGACCTCCCCAGCTCGACGCCGCAGATCCTCGGCCGTGCCGTGCGAGCAGTTCAGGCGCGCGCAATCAAGTCCAGCTGCCACCAACGAGTCGAGTACTCCCGGCGGATCGGTAGCCGGGCCGAGCGTCGCGACGATCTTGGTTCTGCGGCTGAACATTTGCGAGGACCTGTCCTCTCCGTACCGGGGATCTACGCAGAGCGTAACCGGGCGGCTTGGCTAGCGGCCGACCCGTCGCCCGTGCGCGGCTAGCGGCGCCGCCGACCGGATCTCGGCAAGCAGCCGCGCAGTGAGTTCGTCGGCGCTCTCTCCGGAGGCGAGCGGCCCCTGGGTCGGCCGGAAGAATCGAACACGCAGGCGCGGGCGTGTAGGGAAGCGGACCAGATCGACCGTCCCCTCGACCGCGCAGCACACGATCTGAGCCTCCGGTACCGCCTGCGCGATCCGGCCGAGACCGCTGCGGGCGCGCAGGGCCCGGCCCTTAGACCGTGTGCCCTCGAGAAATATGCCGATGCAGGCCCCCCGGCGAAGCTCGGAGATGGCTCGGTCGAGCGCCGCCGCGTCCCGGCTCCCGCGGTCGATCGGGATCTGGCCCATCCCGTCCAGGACCTTGGCCAACACCGCGCTCTTCCAGAGCGACGACTTCGCCAACGCCTGTATCTGACGCCGCTCGAGGGCAGCGATCCCGATCACGACGGGATCCCACCACGAATCGTGGTTGCCCGCCAGCAGCACCGGCCCCGAGCTCGGAAACTGCTCAACGCCCGACACCTCAAGACGACCCCACCCCCGAACGACCGGCGAAGCGGCCGCCATGACCCAGCGGAAGGCAGGCGACACCTGTGAAGCGACCGGCATCACTGCAGTGTCTCAAGGAAGCTTCGGGCTGGCATTGCGCGCTGATAGGTTGCCGATATGGGCGCAATCGGCGTCTCAACCCCGCGCCGTGACTCAGAGCCGAAGGTGCGCGGGACCACTCGGTTCGCCGCGGATGTGCCCGTCCCGGGGCTGTTGCACGCGCGACTGGTTCTCGCGCACGAGGCACACGCGATGATCTCCGCCGTCCGGACAGGCGCAGCGATGGCGCTTCCGGGCGTGGTCGCGATCTTGACGGCTGGGGACCTGCCGATTGTCGGCACCGGGCCGGGGCGCCTGTACGAGCCCCTGGCCCGCGAGGAGGTCGTTTACGCCGGCCAGCCGGTGGCGCTGGTGGTGGCCGAGAGCGAGGCGCTGGCGCAAGACGGTGCGGAGCTGGTGGAGGTTGAGCTCGAGCCGCTCGAGCCCGTGCTCGACCTGGAGGCCGCCGCCCGGCCAGGCGCGTCACGCGCCCGCGTGATGGTGCGAGCGCAAGGCGCCGGATCGGATCTCGGCGATGCCCATGCTGCCGTGTCGGCCGGCGGGATCGGCGAAGGCGAAGAGCTCTCCGAGAACGTGCTCGGTACGGCGCGGCTCGCGCACGGCGACGTCGATGCCGCGCTGGCGGCCAGCCACGTCGTGCTGCGCGGACGGTTCACGACGCCATGGATGTACCAGGGTTACCTGGAGCCGCAGACCGCGACAGCATGGGTCGAGCCCGACGGTGAGCTGATCGTCAACAGCGCGACGCAGGCGCCGTTCGCAACCCGGGACTCGTTGGCAACGCTATTTGGTCTGCCTACCGACCGCGTCCGGGTTCGCACCGCGCCGCTGGGCGGCGCGTTCGGCGGCAAGATGATGATCATCGAGCCGCTGGTCGCCTCTGCCGCTGTCGTCCTGCGCCGGCCGGTGCGCCTGGCCATGACCCGCAGCGAGGACATCGCAGCCACGAATCCTGCGGGCGCCGAGGTGCTGGCCTTGGAGCTTGGCGCCGAGGCGGACGGACAGCTGACCGGCATTCGCTCACGCGTGCTCATCGACCGCGGAACGACCGAGGACCTCGGCGTGGAATCGATCGCCGCGATGCTCGCCGCCGGGCCCTACCGCTGGGGCGCATACGAGCTGACCGCGCTCGGCGTCGCGACCAACCGCGTGACTTTCGGCGCCTACCGTGCGCCGACCGCAGCACCCGCCGCGTTCGCGGTCGAATCGCTGATCGACGAGCTCGCCCGGCGTCTGGCGCTCGACCCGCTCGAGCTCCGGCTGCGCAATGTCGCGGTGCAAGGCGACCGGGCGCCGTCGGGGCAGCCGTTCCCGGTGTTCGGGGCTCGTCAGTGCCTGGAGCGCGTACGGGATCATCCGATGTGGGCCCGGCGGGGCGAGCTGCCTGACGGTGAGGGCATCGGTCTTGCGGTCGGATGGTGGCCCGGGGGCTATGAACCGGCCGCTGCGGCATGCCGACTTGACGCCGACGGCCGCCTGACGGTCATCACCGGGGCGGCGGACATGACCGGCGTCGAGACCGGGTTTGCCAGCATCGCGGCCGACGCGTTCGGGGTCGACCCGGCACTCGTTCGGGTCGTCAACGCCGACACCACCAGCGCACCGTACGCCGGGACGAGCGGAGGCAGCAAGGTCACCTACACGGTGGGCCGCGCGGTGCAGCGCGCCGCAATCGAGGCGCGCGAACAGTTGCTGGCCGTGGCGGCCGAGGAACTCGAGATCGCCCCCGAGGACCTGGAGATCGTCGACGGAGCAGTGCAACCCAAGGGTGTGCCGGCCAAGGCACAGCCGATCGACGAACTGGCGCGCAAGATTCTCCGCTTCGGCAGCCCCCACGCCCCGGTCGAGGGCCACGGACGCGTCGCGCAGCCCCAGGCACCACAGGCCGCCGCCCATCTGTCACACGTTCGGGTCGATCGCGACACCGGCGCGGTGACCGTGCTGGGACACGTCATCGCCCAGGACGTGGGCCGTGCGCTCAACCCGGCGCTCGTGGAGGGTCAGATGCGCGGCGGGGCGGCGCAAGGTCTGGGATGGGCGCTCCTGGAGGAGTTGGCTTACGACCGCCAGGGCCAGCTCACAACCGGCACGTTCGTTGACTACGCGCTGCCGACCGCCGCCATCACCCCGCCGATCGACACCGAGATCGTGGAGGTCCCGGCGCCCGAGGGACCCTACGGCGCCAAAGGGGTCGGCGAGGCACCCGTCGTGGGCGTCCCGGGGGCCGTGGCGAACGCGATCGCAGCGGCGACCGGAGGGGTGCGGATGAGGCAGCTCCCGATGAGACCGGAGCGGGTTTGGCGGGCGCTGATGGCTGATGGGGGTGCCCGGCCACTGGACTGATGCGGGGTGCCCGGCGACTGGACTGATGCGCGGTGCGGCGCGCTCGGAGGGCGCTGCCTCCCAGGAGCTCGTCGTAGCCTTGCCGGATGCGCCGCGCAGCCGTGCTCACAGCCCTGGTGGTCGCGGCCGCCCTGGCGGGTTGCGGGTCCGCCGGCGGAGCGCGGCACCCTGCCGGACAGACGCTCTTCTCGGAGGACTGCGGGGTCTGCCATTCACTTACCGGACGCCAGTCCTCCCGCCGTCAGGGCGGCGACCTGCTCGCCCTACACGTGAGCCGCGAAGCGATGCTCGAGTTTGTGCGGGAGATGCCGGTGCCTCACCCCCTGAGCTCGGCGCAGCTTCTCACTGTCACCGGATATGTGCTGACCGTCGAGGCCCGACGTTATCGATCGCGCTAGCCGCTCGGCACCAGCTCTCCGACGCCGGCCGCGGTGCTGCCCGCGGGCGAGAGTCCCCCGACGACCACGATCGCCCCGCCGATCGACAGGACGCCGGTATCCGAGAGCGGCTCGGGCAACCGACCCGCCCGCCGGACCGAACCGGTGCGCGGATCGATCGACCAGACATTCGCGCTCTGAGAGTCCAGGTTGTCGCCGCGGCCGCCGACCAGATACACGAACGAGCCGACCGTCGCCGCCCCGGCGTGGGTGATCGGCTCCGGGAGCCGGCCGATCTGCGCCACGCGCCCGGTGGCGGGGTCGAAGCGGTAGATGGCATCGCTGGCGGCGTTGGGAGTCGAGCCGCCGATAATCAGGATCTGCCCATCGACGGCGCTGGCCGCCGAGTAGCGCAGCCCGACCGGCAGATGCCCGACCACGCGGACACGGGAGCCCGGGCGCCAGGCGAGGATCGTGTCCAGCCAGTTCGTCCCGTCATAGCCGCCCACGACGTAGGCGGTGCCGTCCGACGCGGTCACCGCGACGTCCGATTGGGTGTGGGGCAGCGCGCCAACGGTGCGCACGACTCCGCTCGCCGGATCGAAGCTGATGATGTGATCCAGCTCGGAGAGGGACCCGCCGCCGAACACGTAGACCAGGCCGCCGAGCTGCGCCCCCTGCGCGTCGTGCTGGGCCAGCGGGAGGCTCGCGGTGTGCAAGACGCCGTGCAGATCCGCGAGCACGATGCCCGCACTCGAGCTGTCGGCGGCGTCGAGCCCTCCGACCAGCGCGAAGCGTCCGTCGCCGAGCACGGCGCCGGCCGGATCTCGCAGCGGCGCCGGCAGCGAATACAGCGAGCGGTAGGCCAGGCTCACCGGATGCGCCGGGGCCGGCTTGGTCCGGGCGACCTTCGAGCCATGCGTATGGACC
>CALAQT010000102.1 GCA_937888775.1 uncultured Actinomycetes bacterium
ACCGATTGGACCCCGGGAATTATTTTGCCCAGCCCCTTGACTTTCATCGGTCGCCGAATCCAGGGCGCAGCGCGCGCATATGCAGAGCGACACCTGCGCCTATGCAGAGCCTCATTTCGGAACGTAGGCCATCCGGCCCGATTTGGGGGCCGATGAGCACCTCGCCCGCGATCACCGCGCGGACCTGCGCTTCCCGTTGATTCGGGGCGTCCGGCGCGAGCCGCCGAGATGACAAAAGCGAGCGCCACACTTACCGGCGCGGACGCTCGGATGCGTGGCAAAGCGCTCGTCCGGTCGCTGCGCTCGTGACGATTCCTCTTGGGCGAAAGCGATCGCAGCCAGGGTCCAAAGGTCACCGACATGCTGACGAGCGCATTCGTGGAAAGCACGCGTGCGCCATGCCCGGCGGCTGCCGCCTACCCCGACGCCTGCTTGCCGTTGATCTCGGTCGTCCGGCCCGGTCGGAGCGGACGACTGCACTGAGGGCGAATGCACAAGCGGCGAGCCCGGCGCCGGCAGACCGGTCGGCGCCGCTGGTTGCACGCGATAGCAGCAGCCCGGCGTCGGATCCACTGGCTGTTGCTTTCATGCAGCGACCGGCCCAGTTCGCGCGCCGACAGCTCGGCCGGCTCGTCGCGCGCGACCGTGTGCTGGCAACTCCGCCGTGCCGATCTCAGCAAGCACGGCGGTCGCCTGACCGCCACTGCTGCTTCGCCGGGCGGAGCGACGGTCTGGCTCGTCGGCGGCTCACGCATCAACCGCGCGTCTTCGCCGGCGGATGCCGCTTCACCCGGGTCGAGCAGAAGCGTGATCGCTGCCGGCGCCTAGTGCCCTCTCCGTTCCGAAGCAGTCGTGGTCCGCACGTCTGGATCGGCGTCTCGTGGCTTCCGCTTCGCTGTGAAGGGGCAGTCGGTTGAGCGCGGGACCGGACGCCTGCTGCTCGTCCGTTTCGACTGCGTGCCGGACTCAACTGGGAGGACCGTTTCGCGCGAGAACGCGGAGCTTGGCCCCACCGGGTTCTGAGACTGCGCGTGCAGCTGCTACTGCGGGGCTCGACTCGGCGTGTCTACGAGTCGCGGTAGTGGGGACTTGACGCTGACGGCTTGTCGATCGAGACAGCGCGAGCGTCCGGCTGCGCTCCGCGGGGTTGGCGGATCTTCAACCTGATCGGCTCATTGTTCAGCGGGCGTCGCTGCTGCGCGCGAGCACGGGTCTGTCTGTTAGCTCGCGCTGGCGCGCGCGAGCGGGCCGCCTGGCCCCGGGATGAATCACTACAGGAGCGTTTGCCGGCACCTGGCGATAACCGGTGTCGTTCAGCGGCCGCACGCCAGAACCGCGTGCGCGCGGACCGCGTGCGCACGAGGAGTGTCGTCGCGGCGCCGTTTCCGCAGTCGGGGCTGGACGTCCGATGCCTGGCCAGTTGGGACTGCCCTGGCGGGCGGTCGCGAGCTGATGAAGATACTGATGCACTGAAAGGCGGTAAAGCTTGTGGTAGCGCTATTCTTCTGTCAGGAGTATCGCTCCGCCAGCGTTACTCCGGTGCCGGCGCGGTTGGCGAACCCTCCGACGGCCGTGCAGCGTGTCTTCGACGGGCAAGACACGGCCCCGAGCGAGTTGCTCGTCGCGCCGGCGGGGTGCGGGGTCCGTTGGATCGCCCAGCCGGTGCCGTTCCAGCGCTCCGCCAGCAGCACGTCGATCCCGGTGATGTTGTTGAAGAACCCGACGGCGGTGCACGACATGGGCGACGCGCACGACACGCCGGCGAGCTGGACGTACCTCACGTGGTCGGGATAGAGGGTCCGTTGGATCGCCCAGCCGGTGCCGTTCCAGCGCTCCGCCAGCATCACGTCGATGCCGGTGACGTCGCTGAAGAATCCCACGGCGGTGCACCACGTCGGCGACGCGCACGACACGCCGACGAGCTGGACGTACGTCGCGCCCTCAGGGTTGGGAGTCCGTTGGATCACCCAGCCGGTGGCATTCCAGCGCTCCCCCAGCGTCACTCCGGCACCGGCGCCGTTGATGAAGTAGCCGACGGCGGCGCAGGACCTGGGCGATGCGCACGACACCCCGGAGAGGAAGCTGACCGTCGCGTCGGTGGGGTGGGGCGTTGGCTGGATCGCCCAGCTGACGCCGTTCCAGCGCTCCGCCAACGTCACACCGGTCGTGCCGAGGCTATTGCCAGAGTGCCCGACCGCGGCGCAGGCCGTCCTCGACGCACATGACACGCCGCCCAGATAGCTGACACCGCGGCCGTTCGCTCGAGTGAGGTTGGGGGTCGGCTGAATCGACCAGCTGGTGCCGTCCCAGCGCTCCGCGAGCGGCACCGTGATACCAAAGCGGTTGGTGACGCTCCCGACGGCAGTGCATGCCGTCGTCGAGGCACACGATACGGCGAACAGGAGGCTGCTCATTGCGCCGACGGGGTTAGGGGTCCGCTGGATCGCCCAAATGGTGCCGTTCCAGCGCTCCGCCAGCGTCACTCCTGCGCCGGCGCGATTGGTGAAGTACCCGACGGCGGTGCAAGCCTTCCGCGACACGCACGACACACCGGAGAGGACGCTGTACTTCGCGCCGGCGGGGTTGGGGGTCCGCTGGATCGACCAGCCCGCAGCGCCAGCCGCCGCAGCACTCGCCAGGCACAGCGCCAGCGCCACACCCCCCACCACCGCGCAAACGACTATCCGCACCCCCAACGCGACGCCACCGGGTCCAAGCAATCCCGTCGCGACCACCGCGCGCGCTCGCCGCCCACCCCGACACCACGCAACCGCTACAGCCTCGGCAGGGCCAGACATCACGCATCCCCCATCCTCAGCCAACACCACCACGCAAGATCGCGCCGACTCTATCGCGAGAAGGCAACCCGATTCCAATCCGCCCGAGGCGCCCTCGACATCAGCTGCGCATTCGCGACAGTGCGGCGGCCCGGCCCGACGCCGATCACTGTGTCGCAAAGGACGACGAAGAGCGCCCCAGCGCGATGCCCTATCCAATCCCCCCTCAGCCAGGCGAATGCGGCAGTGTCGGCGCGCTGTGCTGCTCGTGAGCAGATCCACCGGCGCGGTCTCGCGACCGCGGCTCTGCTGGATGGTGGAGGAGGAGCAGCGATCATGGCAGATAGTGGCGCCGTTGATAGTCGGCGGGCGCGCATCCAGCGCTCCCGCAGTTGGTTGGTCTACAGCGCGAGCCCGGCGCTGGCGTGCATCATCGGCGCTCGGCGGCCGTGGATCGTGGAGATGATCTCTTCGGAGTCGATCCCTCGTAGGTAGGTGCCGGTGGTGGAGAGCTGCGAGTGGCCGAGCTGGCGCTGGATCAGCGGCAGCGCGATGCCTTCGTGCAGCAGCTCGACTGCATGCGCGTGGCGGAGCTGGGTGGGGCGCGAACCGCCGGCGCACCCCGGCCTCTTCGGCGACGCGCCTAAGCTCGATCCTGGCCGCGCTGGCTGACCAGTCGCGCCCGCGGGTCGGGCCGTCGATCACGCAGAACAGCGGACCCACGGGAAGCTTGGCCCGGTCAGCGAGCCACGGCTCCAGCGCAGCCCACGCCCACGCGTCCATCCCGACCTCGCGCCGGCGGTCATTCTTTCCATGCCTGACCAGAATTGAGCCGCGCTGCTGGTCCAAGTCCGTTTCGGTGAGCGATAGCGCCTCCTGAATCCGATCCGCAGCCCGGCGCGCCAGAGAACAACGATCAGGGCGTTGAGCCGGTTGCCATGGCGCGTGTGGCCGGCCTGACGCATCACGGCCACGATCTCATCGACGGTCGGCGGATCAGCGGGGTAGCGCTGGCCTTTGTTGCAAGGGGGCCCGGCCTGCGTGAAAGCCGGGCGTGGTCGCCGGCGAGCGCCGGCCGTCAGCCGCATCAAGCAGCAGGTGGGTAGATGACATGGCTCCCTCCTTTGAGAGCACGACTGTTGACCGACCAGGTCTACCGCCCAAAGGCGCGCCCGTCCCCGGCTTGCTGCCACTACCTGACGGGACATGGACTACCGGCATGACCGACAGGACGAACCGCCACACACGCTCGTCAACGAGCGTGTGACGCAACCGGACCCGCGCGCGAAGATCAAGCAGATGACCGGGCGCGATCCAGCACTCCGGCAACCGGCCGGCCATCAACAACTCCCGCAGATGCCGCGCGTCGGCCCGGTCGTTCTTCGCATGCTGCTTGGTCCCGCGCAACGCGCTCGTCTGCGCCGCCTCCGCGAGATGAACCTCGGCACCGACCCGGCGGAGCTCCTCGACCACGAACCGCCAGCCGGTCGTCGCCTCCAAAGCCACCTCAAGCTCCCGGCCACCGAACCGCGCCAAGAACTTCCGCACGCCCGCGCGGTCCGCCGGCACGATCCGACCCCGCGACACCTCACCCGTCACGGTATCGACCCACTCCGCGGTGATCTGCGCCCGATGCTGATCCAACCCCATCACAATCGCCATCGTCATCCCTCCTCGCGTCGAACCCGCCGCGCGGGCAGCGTTCAGCCCGACCCACCACATACCGTGGGTCACGGTCGGCCCTTCGTGTTCAAGTGACCGGCCGCGCGGCTGCTACCGCGCGCGCCTTCAACCTATGTCATTCGACGCGGTGGGCCGGCCGCCTTCACCGGGCCGCTACGTCGCCTGCTCATGCCAGCTTTTCGTCCGGTGGGTCCGAGCAGCTCCGTGCCCCTATCGCGTGCGAGCAGGGGGGCCGACCGGGCTGTCGGCACCGGCTGCGGAAACGCGGTCGCCGCCGCTCGTTCCACGCGAAAGGAGCAGCGAGCCGCGCAGGATGAAAGCGAAAGCCGGCGACGAGCGCAGACGCGTCGTGGATCTCGCTCACGCCCCTGGCGTGGTGCCCGACAGCCGGTCGACCTCCGCGGGCGTGAGTTCCAGCGTGGCGGCTGGCAGGATCTGCTCGAGCTGCTCGGTGGTCCGCGCGCTGGCGATCGGGGCGACGACCCGCGGGTGGGCGATTAGCCACGCGAGCGCGACGGCGGCCACCGTGGTCTCGTGGGTCGCGGCGACCTCGTCGAGCGCCTCGAGTACCGCCGCCCCGCCCCGGTCGAGGTACGCGCGGGCGCCCTCAGCGCGCGGGGACTCGATGGCCCCGCCACCCGGCCGGTACTTCCCGGTCAAAAAGCCCTTGGCCAGCCCGTAGTACGGCACCACGGCAAGGTCCCAGGCGTCCGCGACCGGCAGCAGCGTGCGCTCGAAGTCGCGCTCGACGAGGTTGTAGTGAGGCTGCAGGACCGTGAACTCAGCGAGCCCGTGCGCGCGCTGGAGCTCCAGTGCGGCGGCGAGTCGCTCCGGGGTGTAGTTGGAGGCGGCGATGTGGCGGACCGTGCCCGCCTGGACGAGTGCGTCGAAGGCACGCAGCGACTCCTCCAGCGGCGTCTGCTCGTCGTCAAAGTGCGCGTAGTAGAGATCGATGCGGTCGGTCTGCAGGCGCTCAAGCGAGGCGTGCACCTCGCTTTCGATCGTCTCCGCCCGCAGGTTTCGGACCGCGCCGCGGCCGCCGCCGACCTTCGTGGCTAGAACGATCTGGTCGCGGGCGTCGCGGTCAGCGATCCAGCGACCGATGATCGCCTCAGAGGTTATCGATGAAGTTGCCGCCCGCGCCGACATACGCGTCGAGGATCGCGCGGGACTGCGACTCGTCGGCGGTCCAGCCGAACACGTTCCCGCCGAGACAGATGGGGAAGACGTCGAGGTCGGTGCGTCCGAGAGAGATCATGCCCCTTACGCTAGCCGGTGCCGCTGGACAGCAAGGTGCAGACCGATCCCCGGCCACGACACCGAGCAGCCCCCTATCGGTCGCGGCAGACGAGGCGACGATGCTCAATCTCGTGCCGCCAGCCTGCCGGGAGCTCCGCACTTGTCACCTGCCCGTCGCGGCGGATTAGCCATGAAGTCGAGCGAGTTCTGCGCACGTCGCAAACCGAGCGACCGGCGCTGCAGGGGGGCGCGGCGCCTCCTTCTGGGCGATTCCGATCGTGCGCCACGGCGCGGATCGGGCCCGACCGGGACGCCTCCTACGTCGCCAACGCGATCGCACGACGCGAGGCCGCGGGAGGACGAAAGCGATCGTGCGGACCGCGGCAGCCGGACGCTCGAGATTGGGCGATTGC
>CALAQT010000103.1 GCA_937888775.1 uncultured Actinomycetes bacterium
CCAAACGTTCGGCCCCGACCGGACGGACCCTTCAAACGCCATTTTCATGCCGCGAAAGGCGAGCTTGACGTCGTCAGCTAGGCAGCACGCACTAGCACGACCGCTGAGTATTCGAGCTTGTGCGCCTGACTTGCGCCGCTCCAGATTCCGCCGGACTGCTTGCTCGATACAGCGGCCGTTGTGTGGGACACCCCGAGCACGTCGTCGGCGGCGCAATCCGCAAGTAGCTGGGTCAGCTCCTTCTCGAGCTTCTCGAGGGAGTGTGCACGGGCCCAGATGACCCCAATCTCGGACATGGCCCAACGGTGGCACCTCGACCGGACGCTCCCGGATGCCTCGGGCTCTCATCCGATGCCGAGGTCGACGCCTCGGTCGCGCGTGGTTGCCTCCCGCCCGAGCTGTCGCTGCGCACGCTCGAGCGCCGCGGTCGCCCGATCCCACTCGCGGTGGTAGTCACCGCTGGCCGGCTCGCGACCCAAAGGCGCGTCGTGGTCGACGACATCGTGGTCGAGCCTGAACCCCGCGACTGCTCGCGCGGCCTGGTCCCAAGTCTCGCGCTGGCGAGAGTCCTCCGGCCTCTCGCCGAGCGGCCGGATCAGCCAGGCCGGCCGGTGGTCGATCGTTCGGTCGACGAGGACAGCACGGACACGGTCGTAGTCGCTCTGCAGCTCCGTGATCGCATTCTCAATTCCGCCTCTTTCAGACCGGACTTGATCGGGATCGCCGAGCTCGCGCTGGAGCCGCACCCGGTCGGCGCGAAGGTCGGACAGAGCCTGATCATCCATCCCGATCGCGGTAGTCAAGAACGCTCTTTCCTCGGCGTGGGGATCGCGGCCCCGGCCGAGTCGGCGCGGCTTCGGCTCGAGCGCGACGAGCCGATCTTCGCGCTCGGCGCGCTGCCCAGCGAGATCTCGCTCTTTCACGTCGAGTTCCTCGAACCTCTCGAGCGGCTTGGTGGGCAGAGCCCCGAGGACAAGCCGCAGCCGGCTGATCTGCTCGCGCAGCTCGATCAGGCGGCTCAGGCTCGGCGCAGGTTCGATCGGCTCCGCTCGATCGGCGGCGCGCTCTTGAATTAGCGAGCCGCCAGCGGCGCGGTGAGAGGCGAGCGCGGGGTCGTCCTCACGACCGGCAGCCGCTATCTGGTCGACAGCCAGGTCCTCGTCGTCTCGAACGAGCATCCGCCGGGCGACCCGTGCCAAAACCTCGGAACGGACCGGCGTCGCCCGCTCCCCTTCCGGTGCGACCTCGGCGCGCGCGGCGTCGCGACGCTCGTGGTCGCCGATCAGCAGCTGGGTCACCCCTCTCGCTCGGGAGAGGGCGCTGTAGCTCCACCCCGCGGTCAGGTCCTCGGGCGAAGCGACCACGAACGCGCGGTCGACGGTGCCCCCCTGCATCCCATGCCCGGTCAGGCAGTAGGCGTGCTCAACATGATCGGCGACGTAGCTCGCCGGCAGCTCACGGACGGCTCCGCCGTCGGTCTCAAGCACCAGGCAGACACCGTCGACGTGGCGGACGGTCCCGCGAGTTCCGTTATCGACGCCAACGCGAGCGTCGTTGTTGCGGCAGATGACGCGATCGCCGACCGCCACCGGCGTCCCGCCGTACGAACGTTCCTCGCCGAGCTCGCCGGCGTCGGCGCGGTGAGCACGAGCCGCCTCGTTGAGCCGTGATCGAGTCTCGTTGTCGCGGGCGATCATCACAGCCTGGCCGGGACCGTGCTCGACTGCCGCCGGGATCCATTCCTCGACCGCGCGCTCGACGAGCTGAGCTCCGCTCACGACGTCGATCCGCTGCTCGCCGAAGGCCCACTCGATATAGCGGTCGGGGACCCCATCGTGAAGCGCACCAAGAGCGCGGCGCTCGCCGGGGTCCAGCTGCCTCATGACCTCGGTCAGCCGGAGCGCCCCTACGCGGTCGCCGACCGCTCGCAGCCATCCGCCCGCGAGGACCGACGGAAGTTGCCCCGAGTCGCCGATGGCGATCACCTTCGCCCCCGCGCGTGCGGCATGCTCGAGCAGGCGAGCGGTCAGACGGGTCGGCGCCATCCCGGCCTCGTCGAGCACGATCACCGATCGCTCCGGGAATCCCACTCCGAGCTGCTCGATGTCGATCAGCGCACGGTCGATCGTCGACGCCGGGATCCCCGCCTCGTCGGTCAGCTCCCGCGCGCCGCGGCCGGTCGGGGCCAGCCCGATCACCTGATAGCCGCAGGCCTCGTAGAGCGAGCGCATAACACCGGCCGTGTAGGTCTTTCCTGTTCCGGCGAGCGCCTCGACGACCTGCACGCCGCGACCGCTACTCGCCGTCGCCTGGACGACGTCCTCCTGATCCGCAGTCAAGCGGCGATCGGCCGCAGCAACGGCACGATCGATCTGACCGCTGGGAACGACTCCGCACCCCTCGTCGACGCGCTGGAGCGCCGAGTCCACCAGACGCCGCTCGCAACTGACGAGGTCGGCAGTGGTCATCTCGCCGTCCCGGGTTCGGAGCACGTCGTCCCGATCCGTGAAGCGGTCCGCGCGGCCGCGGACCTCAACGACCCGGGCGCCTTGCCCCGCCGCCTGCGCGAACCCTTGGAGAACGGCGCGCTTGTCGAACGTGTTCGAGCGCTCGGTCAACCCATGCTCTCCGACGAGCCGCTCGACGACCTCGCGGAGATCGCGATCTTCATCCGGGTCGACGCGGATCGCTCCCCCGTTTACCCGCCCCGCGACGCGGTCCCGTCTGGCTTCGCCGCGCGTGAGCAGCTGAGCGACGTCGTCCCGCCCGAGTCCGTGCTCAGCTGCGCGAGCCTGCACCTCCTCGCGCCAGGTGTGAGTCTCGATCCCGTACTGCTTACGCTCGCGCGTATCCACTGCCGCCGCCTCGGCCGAGCGCTTGCTTCCAAGCGAGAACCCGCCCTCCGCCGCCGCGCGCTCCATTTCGTGGCGCCGCCGCGAGAACTCCTCAACCGCAGTCTGCGGCACGTCCTTCAGCTCGGCGGCGCCCTTGCTCACCGGCCCCCATTCCAGTCCGAGCCGCTCGGTGATCTCGGCCCGTAGGTGAGCTTGGTAGAGGTAGCCGCCGGTCTTCGCCGCGTGGTACAGCGCCTTTCCGTGCAGGGCTGTGAAGCGGCCATCTGGTCCTCGCGTGAGGTTCGCAGCGACGACGTGCGTGTGCAGCTGCGGGTCAAGCGCGCGCGACATCCGATGCCGGTAGGCAGCTGCGATCAGGCCCTCTCCCGGATATGTGAAGCGACCCTGTGCACCGCGGCGGACCTGCACGGCGGTGTCCTCGATCCAGTCGACCGCCGCCCGTACGGCTGCCTCATGCGCTTGCACCAACTCGTCCGCGACCGCCTCGTCGGCGATCGCGTACAGGACGCTGACGCTCTTTGGCGCGGAGAACGTGAGGTCGAGCGCCGCTACCTTCGGCGCCCGCCAGTCGCGCAGCCGAGCAAATGGATCCGTCGGATCGGCACCCGCGATCATCGCGTTGAACAGCTCGGTGGCGACACGCCCTTCGAGCCCGAGCGCACGTGCGCCGGCGCCGGCCCACCGGCCGGGCGCCTCGCCGCGACCGGAGTAGTAGTCGTCTCCACCCTGCGCGACCTGCTGTTCGTAGTAGCGATGCTGACCGACGACGAGCTTTCCGATCGAGAGCACTACCGCACCCTCCTTAACTCGGGGGCACGGAGCACGCGCAGTCGTGGCCGCGGCGGCAGGCGGGCCGCGGCGGGCTCTCAGCTGGCCATGGCAGGTCCGACATTGGCGCTGAGGATGCCACCGGCGTCGGACGCACTCGGAAGAGTGCAACTGTGTGCGGAGCTGCGCGGCAGCGCAGCGAAGCTGGTTTGCATGAGCGTGCTGGATGCGCGAATATGTGGCCGGTCACCTTCGTGAGAGCGGTTCGGTCAGCTAGATGAGAGCAATCGGTCGGCCTGGTGAGAGCGGCTGGCCGTGCCGGACGTCAGGATCTATGCGGTCCAGCGCAGATGGCGACGATCGGCGGCGGCTCGGAAGGTCGCTTCGGCCAGGGGTGTTGGCCGAAGGAAGCCATCGTCGTCTTCAAGCAGCCTGGCGGCGATCAGCCGGTCAGCGGCCGCTTTCTCGGTAGGTTTGCCGAGCGCGTCGCGGGCGCAGTCCTCCCGCGGACAGGTGAGCGCGCGGTGCAGCACCGCGGCGGTGGTGAGGTCGAGAGGGCCGCGAGTGTGCCGTAGGCAGCGGCCGATCTCCCGGTTGTGCAGTAGGCCGCCTCGGGGCTGGAGGGTGTACTGGTGGTGCCCGATTCGGGTGAGGGTCTGGCCGGTGTTCGCAAGTGCCGCTTCGAGGTGTTCCAAGGCGTCGACGGTTCGGGGCAGCGTCCACTCGAGCCCGCTGGCGAGCTGGGATGCGGTGCACGGTTCCCGGACGCTGGCGAGCATCGCTTCGACTGCGCGGTCATCCGCGGTTCGGTAGCGGTCCAGCGTGTAGGCCGGGCCGCGTCCCGGATGACCGGGGGCGTCGCGGTACTGCCCGTCCCAGACGACCTCCCCGAGGCCCGTCGGCTGTTCGCACACGCGGCGGATGGGCTCGCGGATCTGCCGTTCAGGCCGTCACCAGCCCGGCGGCGAGCTGGTGGAAGGCTGCCCAGGGTCGGGTTGCGTAGCGGTTCCATCCGGTCGCGGTGTCGAAGCGCAGACCGGTCTCCCGTCCGATCCGCTCGAGCAGGTTGTGGATTTGCCGGGGGGTCGCCGGTCGCCTCTGATCGGGCGTGAGGAACAGCGGATCGATGTCGTCAGCGCCGGCGGCGCGACGCATGAGCTCCTCCGCAGCCACCGGCGCCTGGAACGGTGGGTGGATCCGGTGGCCGCTTGCGAAGGTCGCGCTGGCCCGCGCGACCGAGCCGAGCGTCAGCTCGGCGATCTGCTCGGCGTTCGCTCTGGTCGCGGATGCGAGCGCGCCGGCGGCGGCGAGGTGCGGCTCGACGTAGCTGCGCAGAATCGCGGCGGTCGTGTTCGTCGCGGGCGAGCCGGCGTGGGCCTGGTGATCGGCGGCGAATGCGTCCGGGTCGATCTGGAGCAGTGTCCCGTTGAGCAGGAAGGAGGCCTGCGCGCCGCGCAGCATGGTGATCGCGCCGTCGACGGTGGCGCACGGCGCGACCAGGGTGTCCAGGAGCGCGTGCGCGTGCCGCGGGCCCGGACCGTGGCGAGGCTCGAACCCGCGGCGCAGCTCGAACCAAAGCATCGTCCGCGCTCGGGCACGCTCGAACGCCTGCAGAACACGCGCCGCGTCGTGCTCGGGCAACAGGTCGCTGCAAGCGCTTGGGAAGTAGGGGAAGTCGACATCCGGGACCGGCGGATATCCGGGACGCTCGTCCGGGCTGCCGCTCTCATCAAAGACCCCGCACGTGTCGGGCGGTGTCGGCGGCGGAAGCTCCTGGACGAGCTCAGGCACCGTCAGCTCGCGAACGTCCTCACTAATGGCGTCGCGCTGATCACGCCCCGGGCGCCGCTCGACGACAAACGTCAACCGCGTGTGCGTCTCGCGGCACAGGTCGAGCAGGACCCGCCAGTCGGCCGCCGGGCGACGGTCTGCTCCGACGATCACCAGGTCCCGTGTCAGTTCGGCGCGCAGCCAGATCCCGGCAAGCACCTGCAACCGCCGAGGGTCGCGGGGCGTGCGCTCGCGGAACTGCTTGCCGAGCGCCTGGAGCACGTCACGGGCGATGCCCTCACCACCGTGCCCGGGCGTCGGATGCACGACGATCACCCTGTTGCCGAGATCGTGCCGGCTGTCGACCGCCACCGTGCTCGCAAATGTCGGCGCCGCGTGGGCGATCTGGACTCGCCCGGTCACGCAGCCTCGCCGAGCTCGCCGCCGGCGTGCAGCTCCAACACCGCACGCGCGAGCGGTTCAGTCAGCACCTCGCTGCTCTGATCGTGGCAGAGCGCGAGCACGCTATGGGTGAAGCTGGCCCATTCACGGAAACAGCCGTGCGCGTATCGGTCATCGACCATCGCGATCAGCTCTGGCAGAGCGTCGCGGTAGAGCGGGTGGTAGCCCGGAATCACATCGAGGACCGTCTTCGGGCGCATCGGCGCGAACCGCACGCGCCGATAGATCCGCGAACGGAGCATCGGCTCCCTTGAGAGCACCCGCCAGCACCCGTCGCCACCGACCAAGAGCAGCGAGAACTTCGTCCGCGGATGGTCGTGGAGGTGGCGCAGGTACTCGATGCACTCGCGGTTCAGCCACTGCGCCTCGTCGACCACCAGCAGCCACTCGCGGCCGGCGAGCAGCGCGATCAGCTCATCGGAGAGCTCAAACCGGTTCGCACGCCCGGGGTCGGCGCCGGTCAACTCCCGGTAGAGCCGTCGGGCGACATGCAGCATCGTCGGGCGGCTCGGGAACTGCACCCACGCCCGCTCGACTTTGAACTCGGCGACCGCGAGCTCGGCGGCGAACGTCTTGCCCGACCCCGCCGGCCCGTGCATCACCCCCAGCGCGCGGGCCGAGAGCAGGTCCCGGATCGCGCGGCGGGTCAAGAGAAGCTGCGCGGTCTGCACTACCCTCGCGCCGACCAGACCGAGATGGTGTGTGGGCGTCATCGCTCGTGCTCTCGGGCCTGGTCGGCGTCGTCGGGCTCGTCGAGCGGCTGGTTGAGCTGGGCCTCCCAGCCGAGCAGCCGAAGCGTCGCGCGACCCGTGGTCGATTCAGTGTCCGCGGGCGGCGCGGGCGGGTCGAGCGGCTCGATCTCACCCGGGCCGGTGATCGGCGCGACCCGCACCCGCGCACGACGTCGTGCGCGTCTGGCCCACGCCTTCAGCTCCCGCTCGTCCTCGCGACGACGCTCGAGCACGCGAGCACGCGCGGCCGCGTCGAGCTCAACCGACGGCCGCGCGGTCGCCAACCACCGGCCCTCGTGGAACACCTCGATCCACCGACGGTCGTGCGGCATGTACGCGACCTCAACCTCCTCGCCGCGCATCCCCGACAGCTCATCCGCGAAGTAGATGCCGCTGTTGTGATGGATCCCGTCCTTCTGCACGACATGCGTGCAGCGGGCGAGCAGCATCCACCGCGCCTCCTGGTGCTCAAGCGCGCGCACCGGCGTCGCGTCCGACCGCCACACCTCCACAGGCGTGCGGCCCGCCAGCGCCGTGTGCGGCCGAGCGGTGTTGTAGCCGTTGATCCAGTCGGCGAACATGGCCACGAACCGCTCGAGCGTCCACGGGGTCTGGTCGACCAGCCGGCCGCGGACGTCGCGCGGCCCGCCGGTCCAGCCCGGGAGCCCCTGCAGCAGTTCCTGCTCGATCGTCCGATTCAGCCGCTCGATCTTTCCCTTCTGCCACGGGCAATAGGCATCCGTCCGCCGGGAGACGCAGCCAAGCGCGAGCGTCGCCTGCGCGATCGAGTCGGCCGCGAACTCAAGCCCCCGATCCCACTTGAGCAGGACCGGCACGCCGCCAAACGGACCCCGCTCCGGGTCGACTGTCACCGCCATCCGCAGCGCGGCGAGCACCTCCGCCTG
Source organism: uncultured Actinomycetes bacterium (assembly GCA_937888775.1). Next base: position 7,492 of record CALAQT010000103.1, read on the forward strand.
GGTTGGGCGCAACGACATCGCCCACCCCACGATCAACCTGGAGAACTGATCGACGAACAGCGTCACCCACGGTCGCTGCGGCCGCGTGGCGCGCGGGGCGAGCACCTCGATCGAGAGCTGCTTGTGATCACCCTCGTAGCACTCCGCGCGGAACCGCGCCTCGTACCGCAGGTACACGGCCCGGTCCCGCACCGCCACGTCGCCACGACGGGCCAGATCGCGCTGCGCCGGGCTCAACCCGCGCTCGAACGCGCGCGCCAGCGTCCGCACCGACGGGACCTCCTCGCCCTCCTCCACGAGCTGTCGATGCACCGCCGCGACGTTCCCGCGCCACGCCAACAGCAGCTCGACCGCCCGCTCGCTCGGGACGACCCCGCTCGACCGCCGCGACGGTGGGCCGGCAGACGCGATCCACCGCCACATCGTGCTCTCCGCCACCCCGCACGCAGTCGCCGCCTCCCCGACCAAGCGGCGACTCAGCGGCGCCGCCTTTTGTGCCGCGGCCAGCCGCTCGACGATGCCGCAGCGCAGCTCGGCCTGCGAGCTGCCCGTGAGCTCACCCATCTCACACCATCCCTTCGCCCGGTTCGCCTCGACCAAACCACGCCAAGCCAGCGGTCGCAAGCCACGGGCGCGTCGGTCACGAGCTGAGAGCCGCAATCTGAGGGGAAATCCCACTCGGCGCAGAGCCGACCGGGACTACGCTCGACGACCCACGATGGCTCGCACCCCACCAGCCGACGCACCCCTCACCGAAACGCTGCCGGCGCTGATGCGCACTCAAGGCGTCAGCTACCGCGCGCTCGCCGCACAGACGCGGCTTCTGGACCGCAAAGGGAACGGGCTGAGCCACAGCCACCTCGTCAACCTCGCCGCCGGCCGCGAGCTCCCAAGCCGCCGCGCACTCGAGCTCCTCGCCTGCGCCTTCGAGCTCTCGCCGGACTACTTCGCCGAATACAGACTCGCGGAGCTCCGCTGGCAGCTCGACGAGCGCCAGGTCGGGTTCGACGCCGCCTACCGTACCTATCGAACCCTCACCCGACGCCGCCCAGCGCGATCGGGGTGAGCGAGAGCCTGGTCAGCTCACTCGTCGGCGGGCAGCAGCTCGACCGCGCGGCGGCGGTCCTCCGCGCTCGGGCGCGTGTACACGCGAGTCGTCTCAAGCCGAGCATGGCCGAGCAGCTCAGCTGCGATCACGAGATCCGTCCCGCCGCGCACGAGCGTCGTCGCGAACGAGTGCCGCAGCACGTGGGCGGTCACGTGGTCATCCAGCCCCGCCTTCTCGGCGATGCCCGTGATCACGTCGTGCGCGCCGCGCGCGCTCAGTCGCGATCCTCGGCGGTTCACGAACAGCGCCGCGGTCTCGGCCGCCCCGCTCCAGCCCGGGCGCTCCGCGATCCACTCCGACAGTGCCACCCGCAGCTGCGGGTGCATCGGCAATTCGCGCAAGCGGTCTCCCTTGCCGAGCACTCGAAGCGCGCCCTTGCGCGCCGACAAGCGCACGTCATCAACATCGAGCGCGACCGTCTCGGCGATCCTCGTGCCGGCGTAAAACGGCACCAGCGCGAGCGCCCGGTCACGCGTCGACCCGCACGCCTGCGCCGCGCGCAGGAAACGCATCTGCGCCTTCGGGGCAAGCGCACGCGGCGCGACCGCTGGGACATCCGCCCGCTTCGCCCTGGCCGGCCCAACCCCGCGCCGGATATAGAAGTCATCCACCGCCGCCAGCGCGCCGTTCACGGTCGCCGGACTGCGCTTGAGCACCGCCTGGAGGTAGCCCCGGTAGTCGCGAACCGCCCAGTCGCGTGCGGCCGCGTCGCCCAGCGGATCGCCGTCGCCCTCCACCGCCGCAAGCCAGACCAGATACTGCCGCACCTTCGACGCGTACGTACGACGCGTCTGCTCCGCCAGCGGCGCCGCCCGAAGCGCCTCGACATAGGCATCGAGCACGCCGCGCGCGCCGGCGGGAAGCTCGACCGGCGCTCGCCCTCGCCGTCCGCGTCGATCGTCCTGCCCGTTCTCTGATCTGAAGCAGATTCCGCCGGTTTCAGCCGCCGCTTCTGCGCGTTCTCTGAAGCCACACCCGCAGTCTACTTCAGAGAACGTCACTTCTCTGAAGCAGCCCCCGCCGGGAACGGAAGGCCGATGATCTGGCTCTCGCTTCTGGCGACCGATGAAAGTCAAGGGGCTGGGCAAAATAATTCCCGGGGTCCAATCGGT
>CALAQT010000104.1 GCA_937888775.1 uncultured Actinomycetes bacterium
CGTTGCGAGGCTGCAAACTGTCTTGTGAACAGGTTGTTGAGAACGCCGTTCCGGGAGCCACTACCTATGCGATCAGTTGGCCGATGATGCGGGGGTGGCCGTCGACCTCCACGTTGATGAGCGACTCGGCGCGCGAGAAGCCGGCAATCCGGGCAAGCCGCTCAAGGCCGGCGTCCCCGAACCCCCAATAGACGAAGTCGTCGCGCGCGTAAACCTCCCCGGGCTCGGAAACGCGGATCGCCGGGCCGTCTCGATCTTCCGGCCCGACGCCGTAGGTCTCGACCAGCACCGTGCCGCCATCCACCGTCCGCCCACGCAGCAGGCGCAGCAGCCCGAGTGGGTTCTCGACCCTGTGCAGGATGCCGAAGCAGTAAACGAGGTCGAAGCGCTCCTCGAGCCCGTCGAGCGCGAACGCGTCCATCCGCCGGTACTCAACCGTCGAGCCGAGCAGGCGATGGACGGCACGGAAGCCCTCCCCGCCCTCGAGCTCGACGCCCCATCGGGAGGCGACCCAGAGCCGATACTGCTCGTTGTCCACCGCCACGACCCTCTCGGCCCCCCGCCGCTCGGCGAGGAAGGCGTAGAAGCCGTCGAAGCAGCCGACATCGAGCACGCTCATCCCGGCGAAGTCCTCGCGTAGCGCGGAGACGCGGTAGCGATGGTCGCGTGCGGCGCCGGGCGTGTAGATGCCCTCAGCGCGGTTCAGCGCGAAGGTGTGAAACCAGAACGGCACCGTCTCGACAGTCGCGCGAGCGAGAACCGGGTCGACCTCGATCGGCAGCAAGTCAGCGACCTGCCGCTCAGCCTCCGTAACGACGAACTGCTCCCGCGCGCCACCCTGCGCCGACCCCGTCGTCCCCATCTACACACCTCCTATGGGCGAGTTCCTCCTGGCTCCGCCCCGACCTGTCGGCAGACGTCGCGCGAGGCATGTTCTGTTGCCGATCAGCGCTCGGGCCTGCCCACCCGTGACGGTCGGCAGGCGAGCGGGGATCGCTAGACCAGCTGGACGTTGACGGCCCTGGGACCCTTGTCGCCGGCCTCAGCCTCGTAGGAAACCTTCGCGCCCTCCGCGAGCGAGCGATAGCCCCCGCCGACGATCGCCGAGTGATGGACGAACAGATCCTTCGACTCGTCGTCGGGCGTGATAAACCCGAAGCCCTTCTCGTCGCTAAACCACTTCACCGTCCCAGTAGCCATTGTGCTTCCTCCCGCGTCGTTACGTGCTGCGAACGCCGAGATTGCACAAAGCAAAGGCTACGAGCGCCGGCACTACATGCGTCGGGCAAGCTGCCCAACCTGACCAAGCGACCATATCAGCCCACCCGCCCAGCCATCGCGCGGCTCCCACCGGATCATCGGATCAATTGCGCAGCCTGACCGACTCCCGCGGGCCGCGGACCGCTCCTCGGCAAACGGGACCAGAAGCACGCAGATCGGGACGCGGTCGAGGTCGTGACCGTGGTCGGCGACGTTGGTCGTCCGTGGCTCTCGGTCACCGCGCTCCGGTAACCCCACGGTGTGCCTGACGCCATCGATGAGCTGCTCGCGACACACGTCGCGCTCGAAAGCTCGGAGCGCAGAGCCGAGCCGACGCGGAGCAACTCCCACGCAACCCGCCGCGTCGTCGTCGGCAGCCCGCTTGGTCGTTGTCCGCCGTGTAGATAGCCGCACCGTGAGCCGGGACGTCAATGATGAACCGCGGATCGTCAAGGCCATCGGTCGAGGCGATCACATAGACCCGAAGCTCTGTCGCCGTGGAGTAGCGGAGCGTTGCGACGTCGACGTTGTCGCACATGCTTACGAGACCGCCTATCGGACGGTGGTTGCTCCTTCGCGCTGATCAGCGGGCGCTGGTGTCCCCCGTCTGAGCCAACGCACAACCCGCCCGGCGGCGACCGCCCCAGTGACAGCGCCCACCGAGCAGGGCCGGCCCCCGTTCGAGGCTCGCCGGCCCGAGCGCTCGGTTCCTACGATGCCCCCGTCGGAGCGCCACAGCCGTGTAGGTGCTCGCGCACCTGATCACAGCTCTCCACTGACCACCGCTCACTGGTCCCCAAGGCCTCGATCAGAACCTCGGCTGACCGAACCGTCAGCTCGCTGTCAGGCTCGCCGAACAGCAAGACATCCGCGGCCTCCAGCAGTTGCTCCCGCTCCCCGGCGTGCAGTTTGGTGGCTCCCCGCTGATCGATCATGTCGAGCAGCGCCGTGTAGTGGGCGCCACGAGCAATCATCGGCTGTGCGGTCATCATCGTGCTAGCAACGTTAGCGACCCCTTCCCGCGCGCCGGCGGTCGATCCCGTCGATCAACAGGCTCGCGTCAACGGTGCCGCACCACGGCTCAGATTCCAGCTGCGCAACCCCTAGCCCGAATCTTGCAGCAAGGTGAGCGCCCCGACCGGGGTCGGGGCGTCTGAACGGGCCGATGTGTGCGCTGACGAACCCAACCGTGGCGCAGCTTGTTCGGAGTCACGTTCGGCTGGCTCGGACTCAGGATCAACCTTCAGCAGTCGAGCTAGGCCCCCTAAGGGGAAAGTTCGCCGTTCGCGTACTGCTCGCGGCGTAGTATCCGGATCGGATGGCTACTACCAAACCGCTCCCGGCGTACGCACGGCCCGGGCGGCTGCCACGTCGCCCGCAGCGCTTTGCGCCCTACCGAATCGCGCGGTTCATCCTGATTGTGCTCGCACTCATCGGCACGGTCGCGATTGTGTTGCTAGTCCTTGGGCTCCTAAACGTGCACGCCGTCACCAACCACTTCCGCATCCACTAGGCGCGCCTGCCGTGCGAGACATCGGATGGTGGCTGAGCTACATTCCGCGCTTCATCGGCCATTTCAGGAATCGGCGTCAACTCGGCCAGTCGGTCGGGCCTGCCCTGCGCAGCGCCCGAGAACGAATGCGGCAGTCTCGATAACCCGGTTTGGATCTGGGTCAGAGACCCACGCTGGCCTTGTCCCGCCCTACGCGAAGAACGCTCACAAACCCTAGTCGCGGGGCGCGCCCTGCCTGCGGACAGCCGCTCGATGAGATCGTCCACGACACCTGGGATGAGCAACGACTCGGGCGATGCCGACGGCACGATCGGCTCGCGGGTCGCGCTGGATGAATTCGAGGTAGACCATCTCTGCTGGTCGCGAGACCCCTGACGTCGGTCGCGAAGCGGTATTCGACCTCTCCGACCATCGTGATAGCCACGGTCTCGGAATCGTCTTGCTGCCCCCATCGGCACAGCGACGGGCAGGTGATCGGCGCGTCCAACGCGTGCACGCGGCGGGCCGGACTTGGGCGCTCGCGTTTGGGCGAGGCCGTCGGGAAAAGGCGTCGAGCGACCTAGGTTGCTGGGGACCGCTTTCGTAACCATTGAACGTGTGCCCGTTCGGGCTCTCTCGCTCACGTGGTGGCGGGGGATATCCAGACGCCGTGCTATTCGACGCGCTGGAGCTCTGCGAAGGAGAGCTCGTCAAACCCAACGCTCGCGTGGCATCCGGCCGCCCGCAGCGTCTCGATCAGCTGATGCGCATGGTCATACGCACACGCGCGCGGGCGATCAACCGGATCCAGATGCTCATGCTCGTGCTCGGTCGTGTGAATCTCGCACCGGTGGCCAACCGGGCCGAGCAGCAGGTGGGTGGCGATCGTCCCGGTGTGCGGGTGCCCGACGTAGGTCGAAATCAGCTCAAGCGCGACGCCGCGCTCGGGCAGCACCGTGGAGATCGTCAACACCATTCCTCCGCCAGCCCAGCAGTAGGTGCTGTGCGTCTCGCAGGACCGCTCGTCGAGCAACACCTCGAAAGCGAGATCGCCATGCACGTTCGCCACGGTTGTTGACCGTAGCGCGAGCGCAGGCGTATCGGTCAATACGCAACTGGGATCGTTGATCCCAGACGGATCGCTGGACGGCCAGCCCGCGCCCGAGCTTGCCGGTTCCTAGAGCGGACATTAGGCTGGGCTGGGCGCCGCTCGGCATGTTGGGAGATCAGCCGAGTCTTGTAGGACCCATTCGGTAAACGATCCGGTCGGAGGCCGTGAACCGCAATCGAATGCCAGCGATCGCGTGGAGCGCGAGCGGATGCTGGCATGGCCGCGGTCGCGTGACCGGGGCAAGTGTTTACGCGTCGCTTTGTTCGAGTCCCACGAGCCCGAGATCTTCATCGGCGCCGGTGACACTCCAACGACCCGCACACAGACCCGGCAACAGACAGCTACGGTTGGTCGAGGGAGAGCACGACTGAGAGGCAAGGGCGCTGACGATGCCGAACAGGACGGCGGCGCATGGGCGTCTCCCCGCGAGGGCGTAGCGCAGCCAGCGCCGATCCTCATCGACGTTCTCGCTTACCGTGCCGAAGCGAAACGCGCCAAGTGCCAGCCAGCGCGCACGGTCCTCATCCCCGGCAGGCACGCGACGGTGGAATCGGGCGCTCGCATCTGGGCGAAAGCACGAGCGAGAAAAGAGTGAGGGGCGGACAAGTCCGGACGCTTGCTTTCTGGGAGAGCAGCAGTCGGCAGTGCTCGACCCCACCTCTGAGTCGCCGGCGCGTGCTTCCACGCGAAGGCGAGCGCCAGGTCTACTCGCCGTGGGCGCTCCAGTTCGTGGCAAAGCGCAAGCCGGCGCCGCCCCGAGCGAGCGCTCTCCGAGTGCTAGCTCGCTGCCGGCGGGTCAGCTAACTCCGAGCCGATCTGCCATGGCCGCTTCAGCGGCAAAGGGGTTGTCTCGACGGCAACGGCGCTGGCGCCGCCCGTTGCACGCGGGAGCACAAGGGAGCGCCGCGTTCCGATCCAGACGAAAGCACAAGGCGCAAAGCGCTCGCGCGCGCGGCCAGACGCAGAGGCTGCGCCGGCTCAGCGCACTTCTCTCTGGGCGAAGCGGACCGGCTCGCTCCCGCCGAGGTCGAGCCACGCCACCTTCGTCCGCATTGTCGTGTGCGACGCGAGGTCGCACATTACGAGTGAACACGCTGGATTGGAGGCTCAGACCTCCGGTAGTGGGGCCGATTTGGCCCGGTTTTGTTGAGGTTTTTCGTCCTCGCGGTCTTGCAGATGTGTGCAGTATTTGGTAGGCTGGGGGGGTGTTGAGCGGGCCTGCG
>CALAQT010000105.1 GCA_937888775.1 uncultured Actinomycetes bacterium
AGGCCCGACCCCCACAAACACTGGGGATCGGGCCTCAAACCCTCAAAAACTTCCGGCTAGCCGCGGCCCTGGCCGACGATCACCGCACCCGACTCGGTCGAGATGACGCACAGGCGGGCGGAGGGACACGACAGCCCCGTGAGCCCCTTGCCCACCATCGCTCGCCGCCAGGACCGAGCACCTCCCGTCGGCCGATTCGACAACAGCACGTTGCCCCGCCGGTCGAGCACCGCGCAGAACGACGCCGATGCACATGAGATCGACGCCAGCTCGTGATGCCCTTCGGGGCGGGCACGGTGCCACCCCTTCGCGCGCCCCGCCGGATCATGGGTCGTGATCACGTTGCCCACATCGTCGACCGCAGCGCAGAACGAGTTCGTCGGGCACGAAACGTCGACAACGGCTGGGGTCAACGAGCCGTTCATGGCCGACTTCGCCTCGACGTACGTGAACTTCCAGTCCTGCGCACCGTTGGTCGAGACCGCGACCGTCCCACCCTGGGCATCGGCGGCGACGCACAGCGACTTGGAGGGGCACGAAACGGTCCGGAAGAAGTCGTACTCGTACTGGCCGACCGCTTCGGCCTGCCACGTCGACGCTCCCTGGAGCGGGTGGCGGGAAACCTCCAGGTTGTAATTGGATGCAAAGCGGGGGGCGACGCACAGCGTGTTTGGCGCGCAGCCGATCGCGGTGAGGGAGTCGATCTGGGTGACGCCGTTGTTGTCCGGCGAGAACAGCTCGAGATCCGCGAGGGTCCAGGCCGGCGGCCCGCCGGTCGGCTGAGTCGTCGTCGCTACGTAGTCACGTCCGACCGTGGCGCAGAAGCGGATCGACGGGCAGGAGATCCCGCTGATGCTGAATCCTGGGTTGATGTCGGTCACCTTCCACGTCGTCGCTTGCCCGGTCGGCCGAGTCGTGCTGATCGCGTCACCGGCACTGTCGGCCGCGACACACAGCGAGGGTGACGGACACGAGACGCCGGTCAGCCCCGGGTGCTGGACCGGGCCGCCGCCAAGCTGCGGCGAGAGCATCCAGCCGGGAGCGGGCGCTGTGGGGGCGGTCGAGACTGCGACGCTGCCCTGGGTATCGCCGGCTAGGCACAACGATCCCGACTGGCAAGCGATCGAGCCAAACCCGCTGGGATCGACCCCCTTAGCCAACTCCCAGGCCTGCGCACCGCCGCTCGGATGGGACGAGGCGATCAGGTTGCCATTCGAATCCCCGGCCACGCACGGTCCACCGGCGGCGCACGAAACCGAGGTGATCGTGTTGGGGCTGTCGACGATGACCGCCTTCCAGGTCTGCGCGCCACCGGCGGGGTCCTGCGAGACGACCACTTCGCCGGCATCGTCGGTGGCCACGCAGAGCGAGGCTGATTGACAGGACACCGACAGCAAGACCGAACCACCGAAGGTAGGAGTGATGTCCGTCCACGCCGACGCATTGCCGGTGGGATTGGTCGAGGTGACGATCTGCCCGTCAAAGTCGACCACGACGCACAGCGACACGGTTGGGCACGACACTCCGTCGAGCTGGTGAAATCCTGGACTCGTCCGCTTGTTCCACGCTGCGGGGCCTCCGGCCGGGTTCGTCGAGGTGAAGATGTCGCTGTTACCGTTGACCGCGACGCACAGCGACACCGTTGGGCACGAGATCCCGCCGAGGCCGGTCTGAGGGTTGCCCAGCAGGTTGCTGACCGGGTTCCACGCCTCGGCGCCCCCGGTGGGATTCGTCGACGTGAGCAGATCACCCGCGCTTGCAACCGCCGCGCAGAACGATGTCGATGGGCATGACACGCTCTCAAGGGCTCCGGAGTCGATGGTCGCTCCGTTCCAGCCACTCGGGACGCTCGGATTGGTGGAGGTCTCGAGCGACCCGTAGGAGCCCACCCCGACACACAGGGTCGTCGACGGGCACGAGAGGCCGCTCAGCACCGCGGGGTGATCGAACCGGGTTGCCGTATCCACGAGCCGCGGCGCGGACCAGGCAAACGAAGACTTGTTCGCGCTCGAGGCCGTCGCGGTCCCGGCCGCCGGGCCGAGGCTCGCCACGGGCAATACGAGCGCCAGCACGAACGCGGCCCGGCCGCGCGCGAATCGCCACCCGTGCCCCAGCGTTCGCGGTGCCCCGATCATCTTCACGGCCCTATAACCCCTCCGCCTTCGTCCGGATCGCGGTGTTGGCGCAACCGATGTCGCCGGGCGGATGATACGCCGAACCAACCCGGCGCCCGCAGTGCAGCTCTGCGGGTCACGCCATCGCACCAGCGAGGGGTCAAGCAGCTTGTGCAGCCCGCCCTCCGGCAGCCATGCCAGGGTCTCGAGCTCGAGTGCGTCGAGGTAGCCGACGCGGCCGGTCTTGAGGTCTTCGATCCGCAGCCGAGGGCCGTTGCCGGCGTGATCGACGCTGATCCGCACCGCCGCGAACTCGCTCGTGACCTCCGCCTCGAACTCGCTCATCAGATCAGGAAGGCCAGCGTGTTGAGCGGCCGGTCGTTGTTGACGAGCGAGACCTTCTTGGTCGCTATCCGCCATCGCTCACCGTCCCGGCGCAGGCGGTACTCGACGCGCCCCGCCCACATCGTGATCCCGCGCTCGCGCGACTCGTAGACGACGAAGTTCGCCGCGGCGAGCACCTCCCGACCGTCGTCGCCCAGCACCTCGACGTTGGAGATCAGCCGCCGCAGGCGGGAGGGCGGTGACTGCGAATGGCGTTTCCCGGTGTGGTACTGCTTGATCCGAGTCGAGATGCGCGACCGGTTGTCGTAGATCACGGACATTTGCGTGTGCGGATCGCTGTCGTCGTCGCCGTACGGAACCCAGTAGACGGCGTCGTCGGTCCACAGCGCCTCCCACTCGTCGTAGGCGTGCTCGTCGGCCAGCCGCGCCTCGCGGTAGATGAACTGCTCGACCTCGCGCAGCAGCTCGGCCACCTCACGCCTCCATCAGCGAGCGGTAGTGGCGCCAGATCGCGCGCTTGAGCACCAGCCACTCCGGGCGCCGCGCCTGCACCCCTCGCTGGTTGCGCTCGTACATCTCCGAGTCGTCTGCGAGCAGCAGCCCGGCGGGGCCGACAGATCCGATCGTCTGATGCAGGAGCCGCTGGTTCATCTCCGGCGCGCCCTTGAGCTGGACGGCGGTGACGTGCTGGACGGTCTCGTCGACAGCGAGCGGCTGGAGCACGAACAGCTGGATCTCGGCGATGAACAGGTTCGGGAACACCATCACCTGTGGCGAGCCGTCGATCAGGATCTCCCGAGCGCGCTCGCCATACGTGCGCTCCATGCCGGCGACGTAATCGGGAACGCGGTCCGGCGTCGTGCCGAACCACCCGAGCGGCTTGCCCTTGCGACGGAACTCCGGGCGCAGATCGTTCTCGGTGTGCCCGCCCCTGAGGTCGCGCGATACCGCCGTCGACTTGTCGCCGTACAGCTCGCCGATCCCGCTCTGCGCCACGCTGAAGATCGAGGCATGCACGAACTGGGGGTGGTAGCCGTCGGTCTCGTTCTCGACCAGCATCTTCCAGTTCGCCTTCACCCGGTGCCTGACCCACCCCGCGGTCAGCTGCACCTCGCCCTCGGGCGAGAGCCGCACCAGCCGGTCAAACGCATCGGCCGCGGCACCCAGGTGCTCGGCCAGCGATGGCCCGTCCTCGGCGAACGAGCCGAACACGAAGCCTTGATAGCTGGCGACTCGCGGCACCCGACCCAGCCCCAGCTCCTGCTTGAGCGCGCGACCGCCGTAGCCACTAGATGACTGATTCCGTTCCGGGTGTGGCGGAACGGGGTTGCGAGGGGACATAAGAAGGGTGTCGAAGGTCGGCGTTGCTATCGCCAACGTCCACCCACCGAAAGGGGTGGTCCGCGTGACCGCCGATCTCGACACCCTCCTGACCGCACTTTACGTACTGGCGGACGACGTCCTGCCACGCCGGCGGCACGCTCGACGAAGTCCTCAGATCACAGACGCCGAGCTGGCGTGTCTCGCGGTCGCGCAGATCCTGCTGGACATCCCCAGCGAGCGACGGTTTCTGCGCTTCGCGATGTGCCGACTCGGGCATCTGTTCCCTTACCTGCCCAAGCAGCCTGGCTACAACAAGCGGATGCGCGCCTTGGCGCCGCAGATCGTCAGGTTGCTGAACCTGATCGCGTTCCAGTCGCCGTCCTGGTGCGACAACGTGCGGCTGCTGGACTCCACGCCGGTTCCGTGCGGGCAGTCGCGCGAAACCGTCAAACGCTCAGAGTTCGCCGGCCACGCCGCCTACGGCTACTGCGCCAGCCACAGCCGCTGCTTCTGGGGCTTCCGGCTCTACCTGCTGTGCGCGACCGACGGCATGCCGATCGCGTTCGAACTCGCCCCCGCGAACGTCCCCGAACGCAAGGTCGCCGCCGAGATGCTCGCGCGCATCAAGCTCGACGGATACACCGTGATCGCCGACAAGGGCTTCGCCGGCCACGACTTCGAGCAACTGATGGCAGAGTTCGGAGCGATCTTCCAGCGACCCGACCGCAAAGGCGAGGAGCCCCGCTTCGGTGGCCTTGGCGGCATCCGCCAATGGATCGAATCGGTATTCGACACGCTCAAGGGCCAACTCTCCCTCGAACAACACGGCGCGATCACGATGCCCGGCCTGATGACCCGCATCTCCCAACGCCTGCTCGCACTCGCCGCCGGCCTCTGGCACAACTGGAACACCGGCAACCCCGGCCGCCACCTCACCGCATACGACCACTAAAACGGAATCACTCATCTCTAGTGTCCTGAGGCGTTAACGACTCAGGACACTTGGATCGGGGCCGCCGAGGCTGCCCCTCTGTCAGCCCCGGGGGAGGCGCGAGCTCTATCGCTTGCAGTTTCGCGGTTGAGCCGTCGCGGCGACGAGAGCGAGAACGAAGAGCGGAGCGCTCCCTAGAGCCGCCGCGCCAGCCCAAGAGGGGAGGCGGTTTGCCGAAGCTGCCCTCGGCCACCGCTCGTCTCGAGCGGAGTGGTAGCTTGGACGTCCCCCGGGGGAGCAACGGAGCCGCTGTGAAGAAGTACTGGAACTCGTGCTATGCGTCCTGCACCCGATCGCCGTCGTGCTCATCTGGATCAACCTCGCTTTGCGCCGCGACATCGGGCTGATCGCCAAGCTTACGTGGGCCATCGTCACGATCGTTTCCTTGGTTCCCTTCGTCTATTTGCTAACAGGGAGCGACTTCATATAGGGCGGCACACTCCGCACGGGTCAGGGCTGACGCTCGCGCGGCGTGAGCTGCGATCGACGACAGCGCGCTGCCTCTGGCAGCCCACGGCTCGCATCACGCGGCAGTAGGTCACACCACTGCCGCCCCGCGGGGCACGCGCCTGAGCATTAAGTACCGCGCATGGTTAGTAGTAGTGGCGTCGACCTCCGACGGCACGTCCCGTGGTGCCGAGAACCGCGAGGATCACGCCGACCGCCAGCACGATAATGCCGACGCCCCAAAGGACGGCGAGCTTCGAAACGAGAGCGGCGACAATCAGCAGGATAATGCCTAAAACGATCATAAGGTCTCCTGACCTCTAGTTGCGGGGCATAATGACTCGCGGTCCTTGTGCCTACGTGCGGCGGCCTCGACGGCGAAAGCCGTATCCGCCGCCGGTCAGCAGTAGGAATAGGAGCACGATGATGAGGACTGTGAGCATGTTCACCTTCTGGTGTTCGGGTGGGTTGGCTTGCGCGTGCGTGTTAGGTCTCGTTGTGGCCGGTGAGGGTGTCGGCGACCTTGTCGACGGTGTCCTTGACTTTTGCCTTGGCTTGGTCTGCCTTGCCCTCGTTCTTCAAGCGCCGATCGCCGGTGAGGCTGCCGGCGGCTTCTTTCAGACGGCCTTTGGTTTTGTCGACATGCTTGTCAGTCATGGTTGATCCTTCCGGGGGGTTTGGGTTGATGGTGTGATCGTTGCGGGAGCTGCGGGCTGAACGCCGGGCGCTGCCGATTGGCGAGCGTTCGCTGAATCGGATTCGGTGGTGGTCTCGCGGTTTTGGACGGTCGTCGCCGCTGCGGGGGTGATGATGCGTGCACTCGCGAGAGTGCCGTCGGCCGGGTAGCCCTGTCGCTCGACCCCGCGCGTGGGGTCAGCGGGCGGTTCGCGCTCGACGATCTGCGGCTCGGTCTCGACACGCCGCCTGGCGGGGCGCCGCTCGGCAGGGTCGGGGTCATCCCGTCGTCGCCGGGTTCGGCCGCCAACGCGCGGCAGCAGCGACAGGACGATCAGCAGAGCGCCTGCCGCGGCCCATACGAGTTCGGTGAGGTGGTTGGCCGCGAACAGGCCAACCGCGCCGTGGCGGTTGGCCAGCGCGATCAGGCAGACGACGACGAGCGCGATCCCGACGAGCAGCGACATGCCCTTGGCGCCCCAGTGCAGCGGGGCTCCTAGGATCAGCAGCAGGCCGGCGGCGATGAACAGCAGGCCGCTCCAGCCGTTGACCTCCAAGCCGAGCCATGTCTTGCCGTGCACCGCCCCGGTGGGCGCATGCTGCGCGAAGCTGTGGCCGCCGAAGATCAGGGCGGTGATGCCGTAGGCCAGCAGCCCCAGCCCGATCAGCCAGACCGGCCCCTTCGCCAGCGAGGTCCTCTTGTTCGTCCTCTGTGTACGTGCCATCGTTAGCTTTCGTTTGCGGTTCGGTCAGTTAATCGCCGCGGCCAGGACCGGAACCCTCCCCCGGGGGCCTTCGGTCTAGCTGGGGTAGCGGCCCGTTCAGGGCCCGCTGCACGCTGGTGCCGATACTCGCGGCGGCTGGGGTGGCCATAACGGATGACTCCTTGAAGATTGTTTTGGTGACGGTTCGCGCCGTGGAAGTGGGTGACCCGCCGCCGAGGAGGGAGAGGAGGGCGGCGGGTCGCCCGGGGGAAAGCTCGGTCGCTGCCAGCAAGGCCCTGCAGCCACGGCCTGCCGAACGGCGCGAGATGTCGTGCGAGAGCTCATCGCGTGTTACGCATCCGAAGAACAGGGTGTGGGTGGCGATCAGGAACAAGCTCGCGATCAGCGCCAGCAGCCAGCCTGCCGCGTGGCCGTGATAGGCCTCCTGCAGGCCCATCGACCTGGGCTTGTCCGGGTCGGCCTGCGTCAGCGTCCCCACCGTTCGGCCACCAGGCCGGCACCGGTCGGTCATCTCTGGCGGCCAGCGTCGCGTTGACGGTCAGATACAGCGCGAAGCCATCGATCGCGCACCGCTCGAGCACGCTCGGCACGCCAGGATTCGCGCCGACGATCGCGAGTGCGGTGCTGCGGTTCAGGCGCCGCAGCGCACTGCCGAACAGGCTCAGGGTCTGCGCGCCCACATCAGTCACCGGGCCCAGATCGATCACGACACGACCGCGGCGGCCGTTGAGCGCGCCATTGATCTTCGGCTGCAGCGCGATCATCATCCCCGGGTCGAGCTCGCCTTCCAGGGCGATCACCCGAACCTCGCTACCTTAGGGCGCGTGAAGGTCATCGCGCGTGCTCAATCGTCGCGGTAGCCGCCACCGCGTCGCGGCTGGTTGACGAGCTCGAGTTGGCGATCGATGCTGAGCAGCGCGAACAATCGGTCGATCTGCGCGGCGCCCCGGACGACGAGCAGCCGGCCACCGCCTCACGTGCCCGGCGGCCGGCCGCCAACAGCAGGTGCACGCCGCTTGAGTCGATGAACTCGAGCTCGCGCAAGTCGAGCGCCACGACCCGGGCGTCGGCTTGAGCGTGGCGCAGCGTCAGGTCAAGCTCGGGGACGGTAGCCATGTCCAACTCCCCTGCCACCGCTACCCGAACTGTGCCGGCGGTGTCGAAACGCCGACACGAGAACCGCGAAAAGTCCCGGGCCTTGGTTGGGTCGGGCGCTGCAATTGCGACGTTGGACATCTGATCCTCCTTGCATCGCGATCGATATCAGCGAAACAAGAAAGTCAGACGACGCTGCCCAGATCCCCAATAGATCTAGACCCCGGCGCGACTGCCCTTCGTCACGATCAGCATACGCCCCGTGTCCCGGCTTGTAAACCCCAACTGCAACAAGTTTTCCTAACCGA
>CALAQT010000106.1 GCA_937888775.1 uncultured Actinomycetes bacterium
ACTCACGCACCCCCAATCACCACCAGCGTGCGCCGCCGCCTGAAACCACGAAAGTCGAGTTGGATGGGTCGCGCACGAAAAAGATCGGCTGTTGTTGCCGACCAGGTCGTAGTTGCCCTCCTCCGTATAGAACTTGATCGCGAACCCGCGCGGGTCACGCAGCGTGTCGGCGCTGCCAAGCTCGCCGGCAACCGTCGAGATGCGGATGAACAGCGGTGTCTTCTTGCCGACCTCGGACAGGAAGTCCGCCTTGCAGTACTGGGTGACATCCTCGGTGACCTCGAAGAAACCGTGCGCGCCACCGCCCTTGGCGTGAACGACTCGCTCGGGCACACGCTCTCGGTTGAACTGCGCCATCTTCTGGATCAAATAGTGGTCCTGGAGCAGAATCGGGCCGTCGGGTCCGATTGTGAGCGAGTGCTCGTCGCTGGCCGCGGGAATGCCGGCATCGGTCGTGGTCCGGGGTCGCTGCTTATCGCTCATTCGGAGTGTTCCTTTCGGTGGGTCACGCGTGCGAGGGGTCAGGCCTACCGCGTAACGGCACCCCCTAGCGGGAACCATTCCCTCCCCATTGGGTACCCAATGTCAATGGGGTCGAATCGACCGGTGAGCACTGTCTAACTCGGCTTCTAGCGCCCTTGGGCCCGCCGGTCAGCGGGTAAACGCAGGGGATCTGACTCGATCGGGGATGCGCCGGCCTCCGCAGCCGATGCTCAGGATGTTGGGGCTCGCTGTGGGCGGTTAAGATCTCGCCTGTGACGCCCTGCTTGGCCTGCGGTACGGACAACCGTCCCGGCAGACGGTTCTGTGCTTATTGCGGGGTGCCGCTGGAGGCCAGGTGTCAGGCTTGTGGGGTCGTCAACGAGCCCGGTGCCCGCTTCTGCGGCCAGTGTGGGTCGGCGCTCGCCGCTGCCGCAGTGGCCGGCTCCGAAGCCAACGCCGGGACGTCATCGCCCCCATCGGTGTCCAAGCGCCGCCTGGTGTCGGTGCTGTTCGCCGATCTGGTCGGCTTCACGACATTGTCCGAGCACAGTGACCCAGAGGAGATACGCGACCTGCTGTCGGACTACTTCGATCGCTGCCGCACCTTGATCGAACGCTACGGCGGCACGGTGGGCAAGTTCATCGGCGACGCGGTGATGGCTGTGTGGGGCACCCCTGTCGCCCGCGAGGACGATCCGGAACGGGCCGTCCGCGCGGCGCTGGCCCTGACACAAGCCGTCGCCGCACTCGGCGCGGAGGTCGGGGTGCCCGAACTGCGGGTCCGCGCCGGCGTGCTGACGGGTAACGCGGCAGTCGAGGTCGGCGCTGAAAGCGAGGGAATGGTGCTCGGCGACACCGTCAACACCGCCAGCCGCCTGCAGTCGATCGCGGCACCCGGGACGGTGCTCGTCGACGACGTCACCCGCCGCGCCAGCGAAGCGGCGATCGCCTACGAGGACGCCGGCACCCATCAGGTCAAGGGCCGTGAGCAGCCCGTTCACGCCTGGAGCGCGCTGCGCGTTGTCGCCGGCGTCGGTGGTGCGCGCCGCGGATCGGGTCCCGAACCACCGCTCGTCGGCCGCGACCGCGAGCGCCAGGCGATCATCGGCGCGTTCGAGGCCACGTTGGCAGGCGACGGCGCCCGACTCGTGTGGGTAATCGGCGAAGCCGGCCTCGGCAAGAGCCGACTGGCCTGGGAGCTCGAGAAGCACGCCGACGGCGTCCGGGATAGCGTGCTCTGGCATCGCGGCCGCTCGCTTTCCTACGGCGACGGCGTGGCGTTCTGGGCACTAGCCGAGATGATCCGGGCTCGGGCGGCGATCGAGGAAGAGGAGGAGCCGGAATCGGCCCGGGCAAAACTCAGCGAGGCGGTGGCGCAGTACGTTCCAGACCCGGAGGAGCAGCTACTGCTGGAGCCCCGCCTGGCCGCCCTGATCGGGCTGGAGCGCCGCGCAGTCGCAGACCAGGCCGACCTGTTCTCCGGCTGGCGGCTGTTCATCGAGCGGATGTCCGAGTCGGCACCGGTGGCGCTCGTGTTCGAGGACATGCAGTGGGCCGACGCCGGCCTGCTGGACTTCATCTTCTACCTGGTGGAGTGGTCCGCGTCGCGGCCGATCTTCATCATCGCCCTCGCTCGCCCAGAGCTGGCTCAGGCGCGTCTCGTGCGGGACGCAGACCTCGACCGGGCCGAAACGGTGCGCTTGGCGCCGCTGGCCGACACCGAGATGGATGCGCTGCTCGGCGCCCTGATCCCCGGAGCGCCGGAGGATCTTCGCCGGCGGATCGCGGCCCGCGCCGAGGGCGTGCCCCTGTTCGCGACCGAGATCGTGCGGATGCTGGTTGAACGGGGCGTGCTGGCGGCGCGCGCTGACGGCTACGAGCTGGCCGCACCGCTGGTCGACGTCGAGATCCCGGAGACCCTGCAGGCGCTGATCGCCGCCCGCCTGGACGGTCTGCCCACCGCGCACCGGCGCCTGCTCCAGGCCGCATCGGTGCTGGGCCTGCGGTTCTCCGAGGCGGGCCTGATCGACGTCAGCGACCGGTCTGAGAGCGAAGTGCGGGCCGGGCTCGGCGCACTCGCCGAACGCCAGCTCGTGGCCCGAGACACCGATCCCCGCTCAGCGCAAGGCGGCCAGTACGGCTTCGTTCAGGCGCTAGTCCGGCTCGTTTCCTACCGAAGCCTCGGCCGGCGCGAGCGAAAGCAACTCCATCTCCGCGCGGCTGAGCACATGCACGCCGCTTGGGGCGGTGATGCCGAAGAGGTCGCCGACGTGCGCGCCGCGCATCTACTCGACGCGGTCAGGGCCGAGCCCGAGGCGCCCGACGCACCGGCGATCACCGGCGAGGCGCGCCAGACGCTGGTCGCGGCCGCCGAGCGGGCATCCGGGCTGGCGGCCGGGGAGCGGGCGGCGGATCTGTTCGGCCAGGCGGCCGAGCTGGCCGAGACCGAGCGCGAGCGGGCTACGCTGCTGGATCGGGCGATGCAGGCGGCGATCCAGGCCGGAGACAGCGAACGCACCAACGCCTACGGCGAGCAGGCGATCTCGCTCTGGACGCAGGCGGCAGAACCTCGGCGCGCCGCCGTCTGCTCGGCCCGGGTAGGGCGCTTCCTGGCGGAGTCCTCGGGCCGCTACAGCGACGAGTTAACGCGCATCCAGCGCGCGTACGAGACCCTGCTGGCCTCTGGCGAGCGCGATGCGGATCTGGCGGAGATAACCGTGATGCTTGCGGCCAACGCCAGCGAGTCAGGTGACTATGACTCGGCCTGGCGATACAACGAGGAGGCCCTGGAGCTGGCCGAGAAGCTGCGGCTGGCGGAGGTGATCAGCCGCGGGCTGAACCTCAAGAACCTGATGCTGTATGCCCGAGGCCGCGCGGAGGAGGCACGGGGGCTGCTTCTACACTCGCTGCTGCTGGCCCAGGAACACGACTTGCCCTTTGGGGCGATCCGGGCCCATAACAACCTCGCGGCGCTATTCATCAACCGCTTCGCCAACCGCGAGGCGCTGACCCATCTGCAGGAGGCACGGGCGCTATCGGTACGGCTGGGCTCGCGGCGGGGCGAATGGCTGGTGGAAGGGATCATGCCCGTGGTCCTGTTCCGCCTCGGCCGCTGGGACGAGGCGCTCGCGGTGGCCGAGCGATTGACCGCGGACGACGTCGGAGATCGATTCTCGGCTGTGGAAGCGGCGGTCGGCCGGGCGCTGATCCTCCTGGCCCGGGGCGAGATCGACCGAGCCGCCCGTGACCTCGAGCTACTGGAGCGCGAGACGATCGAGCATGAGGAATACGCCGGCATGAAGATCGCCATGCGCGCCGCGCTGCTGCGACATACGGGCGACAGCCGCGGTGCCCTGCAGCTCGTCACAGAGTGGCTGGCCGGCAACACCCGGATCGCGCTGGATGTGTGGATCCAGGAGGTTCGCGTCCAGGCCCTGGAAGCGATGCTCGAGCTCGACGAGCTCGCCCTGGCGACGGAGGCAGTTGCCGAGGCGCGCGCGATCGCCGCCCACGGTGAAGTCCCTTATCTGGCTGCGCAGGCCGACCGTTTTGCGGCCCGGATCGCGGCACGCCGGGAGGGCGCTCTGGCCGCGTCGCCACTATTTCGCCGTGCCGTCGCCGCGCTGCGCGAGCTCGAAGACCCGTTTTGCCTGGCGGTCGTGCTAGCCGAGCACGCTGAGGCGCTGGCCGGCACCGGCGAGTCACAGGCGCTCCTCGACGAGGCGCGGATGACCTTCGAGCGCTTGGAATCCGAGCCGTGGCGCAAGCGGGCCACGGCCGCCGGGCACCGAGCAATCGCCTGAGCGGAGGCGACGGCCCGGGCGCGGCATGCGGCGCAGCGGGCCGCGCTCAGGCGCCACCGAGGGCTCCGGCAGCATCGAGCTCTGAGTCGAGCTCGGTGGCCAAGCCAAACTCCCGCAGTACGGCGTTGGCGGCCTGGAGATCGGACGCAGCGGCGACCGCTCGGGCCAGCCGACCGGCGGTCGAAATCGTGGTTTGCACATCGAGGTAGAACGTCTGGGCGGCCACCGGGCCCAGTTGCAGCGTGCGCGTTGCGTCACGGATCGTTATGGGCCCCGAGACGCCGCGAAAGGCCCGGACGGCCTGGGCGCTGGCTTCGGTGGGAACCAGATCGATCGCCGACTCAAGCCGCCGGGCCACGGGCTCGGTCAGACCCCGAACCCCGCACAACCCCCCAGCCGCCGCCACGTCGGCGATCCTGGCCAGGACCTCGTCGGCGGTCAGCTCAGCATCGCAGCCGATCCCGAAGATCCCCAGCAGGACGGCGTGCCCGGCCTGCCGCAGGCGCTCGGACGCCGCCAGCATGACCGCATCACACAGAGGGCTGCGCAGCCCCGGCTCGTCGCCCTGGGCAAGTACGTCCCCGCCCACGTCGACGAACACGATCAAGTCGCGTCGCAAGCCCGCCGCCGCCCGGGCCAGGCCATCGGCGATCGCCCCGGGACCGAGGTTTGCGTCGACCAGCACGGTCGGCGCATTGAGGAACGCAGCCATCCGTGACTCGGCGAACAGCAGATCGCGCCCGCGCACCCGCGTCCGCGATCCGGCGAGCATCACACCGGTCGCCAGCACCTCGCCACCCTCGATCTCGCCGGCGCCCCGGGGCCCGGGGACCGGATCGATCGGACGCCGCTCCCAGGTCAGCCCGCCGACGATCGGGTCGGCGCCGTCGTACAGGCGCATCGTCTCGGCGGTCGCCAGAGCCCCGACGACATCCCCTCCCCCGCCCATACCCAGGACCAGGGGGCGTTTGGCGCGGCGCAGCAGCAGCTCGGCATCGATCATCGCAATAACGTACTCGGGCCGGAATAACGCGCCGGCGACGCGGGCGACGCGGAGCCTCGGTACGGTCTCATCCGTGCTCGGCCTCCCTGATGACGTCAGAGGCTGCCTGTTTGACCTCGACGGTGTGCTGACCCAGACCGCCAAAGTCCATGCCGCCGCCTGGAAGCAAGCGTTCGACGAGTTCCTGCGCCGGTGGTCAGATGAGCATCACGAGCCGTTTGAAGAGTTCGATCCGGTGAGCGACTACGACGAATACGTCGACGGCAAGCCCAGGGACGCGGGCGTTCGCTCGTTCCTGGGCTCACGGGGGATCGAGCTGCCCGAAGGACAGGCCGACGACGACTCGGATGCGCGCACCGTGCACGGAGTCGGGAACGCCAAGAACGAGATCCTGCTGAGGCTGATCCACGACGAGGGCGTAGAACCCTATGAGGGCTCGGTCCGCTACGTGAAGGCAACCGCGGCGGCGGGATTGAGGCGCGCCGTGGTCTCCTCCAGCACCAACTGCCGTGACGTGCTGGCCGCGGCCGGGATCGCCGATCTGTTCGAGACGGTGATCGACGGTCAGGTCGCCATCCGAGACCGGCTGGAGGGAAAACCCGCCCCGGACACGTTCCTGGCCGGCGCCGAGGCGCTCGGTCTGGCGCCCGGCCAGGCGGCGGTGTTCGAGGACGCGCTGGCCGGAGTTCAGGCCGGACGGGCAGGGAGCTTCGGCTTCGTCGTCGGCCTGGACCGCGTCGGCCAGGCGCAGGCCCTGCATGATCACGGCGCCGACGTCGTCGTGCGCGATCTCGACGAACTGCTGCCCCCCCGATGATCCGCCATCCTGCCTTTCCGGTCGAGCCGTGGACGATCCGTGAGATCGAGCTGCCGCTGGATGAACTGGCGCATACGGAGTCCCTGTTTGCGCTGTCCAACGGTCACATCGGCTTGCGCGCCAACCTCGACGAGGGTGAGCCGTTCGGCCTGCCGGGCACCTATCTCGGCGGCTTCTACGAGACCCGCGCGCTCCCGTACGCCGAGGCCGGCTTCGGCTATCCGGAGGACGGTCAGACCGTGGTCAACGTGACCAACGGCAAGATCATCCGCCTGCTCGTCGACGACGAGCCGTTTGACGTGCGCTACGGCCAGGTCTTGCACCACGAGCGCGTGCTCGATCTTCGCGCGGGATCGCTGCGACGGTACGCCGAGTGGGTGTCGCCGACCGGGCGAGGAGTCAAGATCACCTCCACCCGGATCGTCTCCTTCACCCACCGTGCGGTGGCGGCGATCCAGTACGAGGTGGAGCCGCTGGACGAGCCGCTGAGGGTCGTCGTGCAGTCACAGTTGGTCGCCAACGAGGCGGTGACCGCGGCACCCAGCGGCGATCCTCGCGGTTCCGCCGAGCTCGCCGCACCGCTGCGATCCGAGCGCTTCGGGAGCCACGACCTGAGCGCACTGCTGGTGCATTCGACCAAGCAGAGCGGCCTGCGGATGGCAGCGGCGATGGACCACGCAGTGGATGGACCGCCGGGAACCGAAACGACGATCGAGAGCTTTGAGGACCTCGCGCGCCTGATGATCACCGCCGACGTCGCCCCTGGCAGCCCGCTGCGCCTGGTCAAGTTCCTCGCCTACGGATGGTCGGCCGATCGCTCGCTGCCCGCGATGGAGGATCAGGTCGTGGCGGCGCTGGCCGGCGCGCGCCACACCGGCTGGGACGGCCTGGTCTCCGCGCAGCGCGCGTATCTCGACGCGTTCTGGGACGGCGCCGATGTCGAGCTGGAAGGTGACGCCGAGCTCCAGCAGGCGGTTCGCTTCAGCCTGTTCCACATTTTGCAGGCCGGCGCGCGGGGCGAGCAGCGGGCGATCTCGGCCAAGGGGCTGACGGGACCCGGCTATGACGGCCACACGTTCTGGGACACCGAGACATTCGTCCTCCCCGTGCTCACCTACACGGTTTCCAAGGCGGCCGGCGACGCGCTGCGCTGGCGCCACGCGACGCTCGGCCTGGCGCGCGAGCGCGCCAGCACGCTGGGTCTGGCCGGCGCGGCGTTCCCGTGGCGCACGATCCACGGAGAGGAGTGCTCCGGCTACTGGCCGGCCGGGACAGCGGCGTTTCACATCAATGCCGCGATCGCCGACGCCGTGCGGAGATATCAGATCGCCACCGACGATCAGGACTTCGAGCGCGAGGTCGGGCTGGAACTGCTGGTGGAGACAGCCAGGCTGTGGCGTTCGCTGGGGCACCACGACGCGGCCGGCCGGTTTCGGATCGACGGCGTCACCGGGCCCGACGAGTACAGCGCCGTCGCCGACAACAACGTCTACACCAACCTGATGGCCCAGCGCAACCTGCGCTCGGCCGCCGACGCCGCCGAGCGCCATCCCCGCCACGCGGCCGCGCTCGGCGTCAACGACGAGGAGACGGCGGGCTGGCGTGACGCTGCGCAGCAGATGCTGATCCCCTTTGACGAGACACTCGGGGTGCATCCCCAGGCGGAATCGTTCACCGAGCATCAGCCCTGGGACTTCGACACGACATCGCCCGAGGAGTATCCGCTGCTGCTGCACTTCCCCTATTTCGACCTGTACCGCAAGCAGGTCGTCAAGCAGGCCGACCTGGTGCTGGCGCTGCATCTGTGCGGCGACTACTTCAGCGACGAGGAGAAGGCACGCGACTTTGAGTACTACGAGCGCCTGACCGTCCGCGACTCTTCGCTGTCGGCCTGCACCCAGGCGGTGATCGCGGCCGAGGTCGGCCATCTGGAGCTGGCCTACGACTACTTCGCCGAAGCCGCGCTGATGGACCTGGAGGATCTGGAGCACAACACCCGTGACGGGATTCACATCGCGTCGGTGGCCGGCGTCTGGATCGCCGCGGTGGCGGGCTTCGGCGGCATGCGCGACTACGACGGATTGGTGAGCTTCGCCCCCCGCCTGCCCGCCGAGCTGACGCGCCTGCGCTTCCGCCTCAGCCCGCGCGGCCGGACGCTGCGGGTGGAGGTGGGACACGAGCAGGCGAGCTACGCCCTGCTGGACGGCGATCCGATCGAGATCAGCCATCACGGCCAGCGTGTCACCGTCGGCACCGGCGAGCCGCAGGTGCTGGCGATTCCGGCGGCGCCCGTCCGCAAGCCGCCTTCCCAGCCGCCCGGGCGGGCGCCGGGCCGCCACAGCCCGG
>CALAQT010000107.1 GCA_937888775.1 uncultured Actinomycetes bacterium
GCCGGGTCGTGACCCCGGCGCGCGCGCTCGTGCCGGCGCTGGCGCCTGCGTTGTCACCAAAGCGACGGCGCGCCATCGGCTGACGCGACGACGAATGCGATCACCCGGAGTGCGGCGGCCGGATGCGCGCCTGTTAGGCTCAGGGCGGGTCCGGCCGGGGGCGTGAGGTGCCTGCTCTGGGAGAGGAGCTGGTGGGTGCGGTGGACAGCGCACCGAGATCTGTTTACCGCCCGGACGGCCCTCGTCCGCAGAACCCCGGGGCCCTCCAAGGACGCCGAAGCTCTGACATCCGTGTGCTGTCGCGCAGACGACGCTCAAGCCTCTGGGCGGTCCGGACGAGAACCTGAACCGCGTTCCGAGCTCACCGCAGCCGGCGCCTCGCGCCCCACCCACCGGCGGGCTTGCTGGCACGCCGGTAACGCGTCCGGCGGCAGCGGCGAACTGCCCGGCGTTTCGCTGCCGCACGTGCCAGTATCCTGGGACCCGTGCCGCGCCCGCCCGATCTGCCGGACTACAAGCGGCCGCCGATCGACGAGGTGGCTATCGGCATTCAGTTTCAGGCGCCAGTGCCCGGCTTCACTGACGCCCACGCCGGCCTTTATTGGCGCGACGTGAGAGATCGGTATCCCAAGGCGGAAACCCAACACAGGGTTGAGTCCCCACCGGAGGTGCTCGACGGCCCGATAATGCAATCTTTTCCGATTCAGTTCGGACCTCCTCAAGGCGGTCGAACGTTCCTCGTCAGTGATGACGACTCATATCTCCTCCAGATCCAGAGCAGCCGCTTCTACCGCAATTGGCGGCGCCGCGAGGACGAATACCCTCACTTCGACGATCTCGCAGACGCCTTCCAGTCAGAGTATGCGAGCTTCATTGCCTTCTTACAGCACGAAACTCTGGCGCATCCCGTTCCGCTTCAACTCGACGTCACCTACATCAACTGGATTCCAGAGTTGCTCCCTCAGGCATTTCTTCGAGCTGCTGAGGGTGCGCGTGTCGCCGTTCCTGGCGTCGACGAGTGGCCACAGGAGCAGAGCTGGACAGGTCGATACCTTGTCAGGCAACCGGACGGTACCCCGATAGCTCGCTTGCATGTGCAATGCGTCCCCGCCGTACGCATGCTGCCCGAGGCTCCCCAACCCGGAAGCCAAATGTCGCTGACCTTCCTCGCACCGTGGCGCGCGGCCGAGTCGTTCGATTCACAATTGCAGGAGATGCTGAGTGCAGCACGAAACGCGATCGTGCGCGGGTTTACCGACCTCACGACAGAGGCCGCGCACGAACATTGGGACCGAAGCCAATGACAGAGATCGAGCTACTCTCGGACACCTCCGCTCGTAGCCGTTTGACAGGTCCGCATGCCACTACCGTAGTCCGTCAATTCGTGACACTCGGAACCAGACACGCCGACCAGTCCATCTTTTCCAACGTCACCCCCAGACGCTCGACGCTGAGCGCTATCACCAATGCAGATTTGGACTTCCTTCACCTATATCGGGGCCTCTATGAGGTGACGTCAGGCGACACGCTCCAATCGGCGACCGTCGCTTACGCGGTTGCCTCCGCAGGCTCGGCCACACTCAGCACACGGCTCGGCAGCGCTATGTCAACCGCTCGACGGTACGTGTTAGGACGGCTCGACGAGATGCGCGCGAGCACAGCATTTGAGCCCGGCGCGACCATCACGCCTTCAGTTATCGCTCGAGCGTGGACTGAAGGTTTAGGCATTCTTGATGATGGAACGCCGACGCCATCAGTCGTACCGTCAGACGAATGCGGCGTCACCTTTGTGTGGCACAAGGGCGGCTGGGACGTCGAAGTGACTTTTGAGGCGACCGGCACAATGGTCTGGGCGCACTCCCGCCAGAGTGACGACACATGGTACGGGGAGCTTGACACTCACCGAGAAGTGTTGCGTCAGCTTTTGCGGGAGATAGCAACGAAGTGAACCACGAGAGCTGCGGTACCCTGGCCTGCGTGCCCGATGCGGACCATCTGTGGAGGTCGGTGCGACATGATGCCAGCAACCTGGCGTGGCACGACGATGAGAAGCGATGGATCCCGGCCGGAACCGCTTTGCAGTTCGACCCCGACTGGTCAGGCCGGTGGCGCGAGCACCTCATCGACATCCATGGGCTCGGTCCAAGCGATGTAGCAGAGGCCCATCGCCCGCTCGTGTTCGAAGTGCAGGTGGAGGCGATCAGGATGCTGGGCATGAAGGTGGAACATACGCCGCAAGCCACCGACCCGACCGATTGTGCTCATGCTTCGACCTGGTACCGGACGGACGGGGCGCAACCCACAAGACCGGAGAGAGCGTTATTACGGAACGCGCTAGCCGTGCTTCTGACGCTCGTGCATGGAGCCATCGCGATGCCGCCCCCTCCCGGGGCATAGTTGCGTATTGGGTGTACGGCGGCAGGGTGGTGGACGACACCGCTACTGTCGGCAGATGCCTGTCATAGTGGCACGCAACACCGGCCCTCGAGTGGCTTCCGTCTCAAGGTCTTGCGGCCGTGCCGAGTTCTGAACGCAGGGAGGCGAGCGATCCGCTCGAGCTTCTTCGGCAGGCTCGGACTGCTGCTGAGCGTGCAGCTCAGCTTATTGCGCAGCGCTTGACTGGACGCGCTCTCGATCTTGAGCGCGTCCGAGAGCGGCTCGCGGCGAGCGGGGAGGCGCTGGCGCGGTACGAGAGCCAAATCGCCCAGACTGAGCGGGAGTCCGAGGAGACAACGTAGGGGCGCTCCCACGCAACTCAGCCCTGGCGGAGAGGCCTGCCAGGACCAAGGTCCCTGGCGGGGGACGCGCCGGCTGCGGTGAGCTCGGAACGGGTCGCGCTTCTCATCCGGACCGCCCAGACGCACCTTGAGCGTCGTCTGGGCGGCCAGCCTTATCCGTGAGTCCACGGTCTCGGTCGCGGGTACCTCCCGAACGTGGATGATCTCCAGTACTGACCGAGCGGCGCCATCCGCGCGACCTGCGAACAGCCCCGTTGGTCCCGCACCGCCGATCGCGTGGTTTGCGCCGGAGATCGATCGGCTAACGGAACACCCGCTCGGCTCCGGGCGCATATCGAGACGCCACGGAACGGCTGACCCGCTTCGCGCGCGGAAAGCAGCGCCCTGGCGCACGACCGCTTCGATTGTTCGGCCGGCCGATGGCGCGCCACCGCTTCGGCGACGAAGCACTCGTCCGGATCGGGCGCCTGACGGCCGACTCCGGACTCCTGCTTGCGCCCAAAGGCGTGAGCGACCGGCCACCCGGGCGGACGATCGCTTTTGCCGGCTGCACGGCGCGAGGCGGGCGAGTGCTTCGGCGACGATGCAGGCGTCGCTACTTCCCGGGCGCACGTCTGGAGTCCCGCCAGCGAGACCTAGGCTTGGGGGACAAGCAGGACCGGCGCGGTCCGTGGGTGAGACCTGCGTTTGTGCCGCAGGGCTTCGGAGCGGCGGGACGACGCCGAGGCCGGACGCCGGCCTAAAGTGCTCGTCACCCCTTGTTGCGCAGCTTCTTGAGCTGATGGGTCAGGATGCGCGGCAGCAACCGCGGGCCGGGCACGACGACCAAGCCCAGCTGCTGAAGAAGCCCGAGGGCGTCAAGCTGGAACCAGTGTTCTGCAACCCGTCCATCGACGAAGCGGTTGAGCTCTAGGCCGGAGAACGTGACCTTCCTTTGGGTCGGCGGAAGCCCTTGAAAGGTCCCGGTGTGGGTGCCTGCGAAGTGGATCCGTTGTGCGACCAGGTCGCCTTCTGCCACCGCGTCTTCCACGGTGAGGCGAAGATCAGGGAACCCTTCGACAAATCCCGAGAGGAACCGAGTCCACGCCTCGGAGTCCAGCGGTGCAGGCTCCAGACTCGCCGGAGCATGGGCTACGTAATTGGTGGCAAGGACCTCAGCCTCGGCCGCGTTGTCGCGCTCGTTGAACGCTTCGATCCACCGGCGCGAGACGGCTTTGTTCCGTTCTAGCGAGGTTGTCCCGCTCGGCAGGGTTGGGCTGGCGGTCGGTGTGCCCGGCGTCGGTTCGTTGGCCAAGCTGTTCCCCTCCTTGTGACGTGATGTTCGCGGACGGCGGCTGCCGTCACATTCTCTGCCACCGGCTCACGCGCCGCAACTTCAGCCGGAGTCGCGAGATGCTCGATTCCCAATTGGGCTTCGAGCTGACGCCTGCCGAACTCCCGCGCGGACAGCGGAACGCTTGAGTGTCCGGATGACGACTGGTCCCCATGATTGCTTTCGCGCTCCTGGCGACTTGCGGTGCACGATCGCTTCGGCGACGATGCGATCGCCCGGAGCCGGCTCGATCGCTGGCGCTACGCGCGATCGCGTTCGAGCGAGCGCGTGTCGTCTGCTCCGGCTCGTGCGACCGCTTCGCCTCGGATCCGAGCGTCAGCCTCGCCGGTTGTTGACGATCGCTTTCGTCATTTCAGCGGCTTACGGCGGACGACCGGAATCAACGGCAAGCAGGCGTCCGTCATCTGGGCCCGGGAACGATGGCAGCCGCCGGGCGTGGCGCACGCGTGCATTCTGCGAAAGCGCTCGTCAGCATGTCGGTGCCGGTTGGACCCTCGCCGCTCGCGCTATCGCCCAGTAGCGAGCGCCGTCGTGTGCCGCCGTGCACGACTGCTTTGATCTCGCGCTGGGCGCGGCATCGGACGATCGCAAGGGCGACATAGGAATCACGCCGATCGAGCCAGCCCCGCGGCTCGGCGCGCGATCGCATTCGCCCAGATGCGAGCGCGAGCGTTTCCGAGCTGGCGACTGCGTTGGCGACACAGGACGCGTCGGGCGGTGTCGGCGCCCGCGACTGCTTGGCCACGCTTGCGGTCGCCCGGCAGAGTAGCGGCGAATCACAGAAGCAGGGCCGACCGCAGCGGCGGTCGCGGTCCTGAGATTCGCCTCAGAAGCGAGGCTGCCACCCCGCCGCGGCGCTGGCGCCGTTGCTGCTGAAACCTGATTCGGCGTCCCTGACGCTCGCCGGCGGCCGGCGGCGGCGGTAGGGTCAGCGGTGGTGTCCGTGCGTGCGAGGATCGACGTGAAGCTGTCGCTCGATGGCGTTCGGGTCCAGAGCGAGACGACATACGCCTGGGCGAGTCCGTACGTGCTGAGCGTCCATACCGTGATCCCGCAGCCCGACCTCGCGATCGAGCTGCACTCGACGTTCACCGGGCATCCCGGCACGCCGACCGCCGTCACACACCTGACGCTCGGACCACCAGGGCACGCACCGGTGCTGACCCACGACGAGCAACCACGCGAGGATCTCTTGGTTGGCGACGGGTGCGTGTACGAACACGCGATGGAGCTGGTGGAGCTGCTGCGGCGCCTGGGGCACGAGCCGAGCATGGACTTGCCCAAGATCGAGCGCCTCAGCGCGTAGCGACGTCGCTTCTCGACAGCATCGGCGCGGCGCGACGCCCCGTTGTCGGTCCGACCCGCCGCCAATGGTGGCACGCCCTGGCGGGCGTGCGGGCGGCTGGGGATCGGCCCGCCAACGGGGCGGGCCACCCCACATCAAAGGGAGGGCCAGATGGCCACCACCACTACAGCGACCGACCGCACCGCTGCGCTCGAGGAGATCCACGTCGCAAACAACGTTCGCGCGCTCGACGCGGATCACGTGCGTGCGCTCGCGGGCTCGATCCGCTTGCAGGGGATGCTGGTTCCGGTTGTCGTGCGGCCGGCAGAGGGAGATGTCGCGCTTGGCGGATGGAAGTTCGTTCTCGTCGCCGGGTTCCATCGGGTAGCCGCGGCGGCCGAGCTGCGCTTGCAGGAGATCCCCATCGTGATCCGCGAAGCAGATACCGAGGCGGCAGCGGCGACCGAGAACATCACCCGCAAGCAGCTCAACCCCTATGAGGAGGCCCGTGCGGTCCAGGCGTTATCCGAAACTTCGGATAACGCCTTCTATGCGAAGCCTGGCGTTATCTGAAGTCGCCCCTGGATGCCCGCTGCCGGGCTGGCGTCCGGGATGTCGTGTTTCGCATAACTGCATGGCTGCTGCTTGATTTCAGCGCGTTCGTCGGGCGGCTCATAGATAGATAGCTACCGCGCGTTTAGCTCAGAGGAGCCGCCTTGCCGGCGCCTGAGGACAGTGCTGCTCTTGCTCAGAACCAGCACCCTCGGCCTCGCTGCTGGATTGGCGACAAACCAGAAGCGGACACCGCCCTGTTACGGACTACCGCGGCTTGTCCAACCGAGCGGTGACTTGGGCGACGACCTGGCGTCTGCTCCAGCGGCAATGCGGCCACGATGCGATGGTCGCCTGGCACCTCGTGATTAGCCGTTCGGGTTTATCGCTGCGTCCATTGCATGGCGAGTTGTTGGCAGATCGCCTGCTGCTGAGTCTCGTCAAGCTCGTGTGTGAGCATGCCTTCGATCGCGAAGACGGCGATCTTGACCTCAGCGTCGATGCTCGCGCGGGTCTTAGTCGCTGTGGCCTGATCGACCGTGGCGCGCAGGAGCGCTTCGGTCATGGTGTGAAAGGCGTCATGCCATGCACTGACCGCAGGTGACTGCTCGACCCGTGCGTGGACGGTGGCGACGAGACGGTGCATCTGGCGTAACTGTTTGACCACCCACAGCAGTTGTGCTTCGGGCGAACGTTCGGCGAGGTCTTGGTAGTCAGCCGACGCGTCGCTCAGCACGGCATCGAGGACGGCGATCAGCACATCGTCCTTGTCGGCGAAGTACCAGTAGATCGTGTTGCCCGCAACGCCGGCCGTCTTCGCAAGCGCACTCATTGAGGTCTGTTCATAGCCGTCCTCGATGAACAGGCGGCGGGCCGCAGCCACGATTTCCCCGCGTTTCTCCTCGCGGTCCTGGAGGCGCTTGGTTGCCGGCACGATGCCAAGCCTACAGAGTCTTGAACGGCAATCAACAGTTTGCTAGGCTCCTACTAGCGTCGTCTTGAGCGGCGATCAAGATGACGCCCGGGAGAGCGACATCCCGATGAGCACCTACACCCGCACCGACCTCACCTTCGATTCCCACGGCACCACGTGCGCGGCATGGCTGTACCGCCCTGACGGGGTCGAGCGCCCGCCGATCATCGTGATGGGACATGGGTTCGCGGCGATCCGTGCGCTGCGCCTGCACGAGTACGCCGAACGCTTCGCACAGGCCGGCTATGCAGCACTGGTGTTCGACTACCGCGGATGGGGCGACAGCGACGGACAGCCGCGGCGGGTGCTCAACGTCCGCGCCCAGCACGCCGACTGGCGGGCAGCGATCGCATACGCCCGCACGCTCGACGGGGTGGACACCGGCCGACTGGTTGCCTGGGGTTCGTCCTTCGGTGGGGGTCATGCGCTGTACCTCGCCGCCCGGGATCACTCGATCGCGGCCGTGATCGCCCAAGTCCCCCATATCAGCGGTCCGGCGGCTGCGTTCGCCAACTCCCCGAAACTCATCGCCCAGCTCCTCCTCGCCGGGATCCGCGACCAGCTCGGCGCCATGCTCGGCCGCGAGCCCTACCGCGTCCGCGCAGCCGGCGAGCCAGGCAGCATCGCGATGATGACCTCCCCAGACGCGCTGCCGATGGCCGAACGCCTCGCCGGCGACCGCTGGGAAGAACTCCAGCCCGAGAACAACGTCGCCGCCCGGATCGCGCTCCGCGTCCCGTTCTACTCACCCGGCCGCACCGTCGAGAAGATCACCGTCCCAACCCTGATCCAGATCGCCAAGCGAGACACCGTCACCCCCTACGACGTCGCGATGAAAGCAGCCGAACGCATCCCCAAAGGCGAGATCCGCAGCTATGACTGCCAACACTTCGAGCCCTACCTCGAACCGTACTTCGACGACGTCGTCGCCGACCAGATCGACTTTCTCAACCGCCACGCCTGATCGTCATCGCAGGGTGTGAGAGCGCCCCAGCCACGGAGTAATTAGCTGCATTGCCGCTCGACCAGCCGCCTGGCCAGGTGGCCGCTCTTGCCGGCGCTGGCCTCGAAAGCAGCGACCGTCCGTCCTGGCGCCCGGCGCGACCGCCCGCCGAGTCCCGAGTTCCGCGCGGAGGAGGGCAGGCGCCGATTTGACTGCGGTGCTCGTCGACTGACGAAAGCAGGAGCGGGAGGTGCCGATCCGCGACTCTCGAGGCGGACTTGGTTGATCCTCTTGCGCGGCTGAGTGGTAGGGCTAGCCGTACCACGCAAGACACGTGGTGTCCGGCTGTTCAGAACGCTACGCAGCGTGCAGTGTGTGGTCAGGCGGTCAAAACGAGCAAGCCGGCGGCTGAGAGCAACGTCGCACCGGCACAGAAGCTGATTCGGCCGCCTCCCCGGGTTGTTCCTCGCTGAGGAGCCGACCGGGAGCCCCGAACCCAGAGAGAAGCCTCATGTCTACGATCACCGTCCCCAGATCTGATGTCACAAGCGACGAGATAGCCGACGCGCTGCGTCGGGGCCTCGGACCCCGGTACAGCGTGTTGCCGGGGACGGGAGTCAACTGGAACCCGGTCGGCGGCCCGCGGCCTGATCATCCCGACACGATCGTGGTCGGCACCGGTTCGACGCGACTGTTCCGCGCCCAGGTGAGGATCTCCCAGGACGCCGGGAAGACGATCCTGCACGTCAACCCCGGCGGTTTGGGCTGGCCACGCCTGACCAACACGCTCTGGATCACCCGCAAGGTGCGCCAGGTCCTGCAGGCTGCGCCGAGTCTTCGCTGAGTGAACGACCCATGCGCTCTTCACAGCCGGACCCCGACAGTCGCGAACCGGGAAGCCTGGTGGGCCAACTCGACCAGGGGTCGGTATCACCGGCTGCCCGCGCCGTTGACCTGACCAAGACCTACGGAAACAGCGATGCAGTCGTCCATGCGCTCGACGGCGTGAGCGTCAAGTTCGAGCGTGGTCGCTTCACCGCCGTGATGGGCCCTTCCGGGTCAGGGAAGTCGACGTTGATGCACTGCATGGCGGGACTCGACGTCCCGACGTCGGGCCGCACTTTCGTGGGGGAGCAGGAGATCGGGCTGCTGGATGACGCGTGGCTGACCGAGTTGCGCCGGGATCGGGTCGGGTTCGTGTTTCAGTCGTTCAACCTGATCGCGATGCTGACGGCCGGCGAGAACATCACGCTTGCGGCCGATCTCGCCGGGACCGAGATCGACCAGGGGTGGTTTGATGATCTGGTCGGTCAGCTCGGGATCGCTGACCGGCTGTCGCACCGTCCCAGCGAGCTGTCCGGTGGTCAGCAGCAACGGGTCGCGTGCGCCCGGGCGCTGATCGGCCGGCCCGAGTTGATCTTCGCTGATGAGCCGACGGGCAATCTTGATTCGACCGCTTCGGCCGAGCTGCTGGCGTTCCTGCGGGGCGCGGTGAGCGAGCACGGCCAGTCGATCGTGATGGTCACCCACGACCCGCGGGCGGCGGCTTACGCCGATCGGGTCGTGTTCCTCGCCGACGGCCGGGTGGTGGGAGAGCTGCTCTCGCCGACGGCCGACTCGGTGCTGGAGCAGATGCTGAAGCTGGGGGACCCGGTATCGGCGCCGAAGAAGGCGGGGAGCTAGCGATGCGCAAGGTCACATTCAAGGGTCTGCGGACCCGCAAGCTGCGGTTGGCGCTGACCGCGCTGGCGATCGTGCTCGGGGTGACGTTCGTGTCGGGGACGCTGGTCCTCGGCGACACCCTGAATCGCACGTTTGACACGGTGATCGGCACCGCCTACCAACACGTCAGCTTTGAGATCCGCGGGACGGCGGTCCTGAACGGCGATAGTGCTGCCGCTAGCCAGGGCACGGCTGACCGCAAGCCGGTCTCGCAGTCGGTCGCCACGGCGGTGGGGCGCCTGCCGGGGGTCGCGTACGTCTATGGGTCCGTAGGGGGCTATGCCCAGTTCATGACGCGCGCCGACAACGCGATCGGCAACGGCGGCAGCTCGACGTTGGGGTTCTCGTTTGACCCCAACCGGCACCTGTCCCCCTACCGGCTGGTGCAGGGCAGAGCCCCGACCACCGCGCAGGATGTGGTGATCGACAAGGCCACGGCGACCAAGTACCACTTCGCGGTCGGCGACCGGGTGCTCGTCAACCTGCCCAGCCGGCCGCAGACGTTCACGATCACCGGGATCGTGACCTTCGGGACCGACAACAACCTGGCGGGGATCACGCTGGCCGGCTTTGACCAGCCAACGGCACAGACTCTGTTTCACTCCCACGGGCACTACGACACGATCGACGTGCTGGCCAAGCCGGGCGCCGACAGCGTCGCGCTGCAACACGCGATCGCCAGGATCCTGCCTGCGGGCGTGCAGGTGGTCAGCGGCCAAACGGTCGCCAACCAGCTCTCAAGCGAGGTCGACCACGAGCTTTCGTTCATCTCGACGGCCCTGTTGATCTTCGCGTTGATCTCGCTGTTCGTCGGCGGCTTCACGATCTTTAACACGTTCTCGATAACTGTCGGTCAGCGAACCCGCGAGCTGGCGCTGCTGCGCGTCGTGGGCGCGAGCCGGCGCCAGGTGTTCGGCTTGGTGCTGAGCGAAGCCGCCCTGACGGGACTGGTCGCGTCGGTGATCGGGCTGGGGCTCGGGGTCGTGACCGCGCTCGGTCTCAAGGCGCTGCTGGGGGCGTTCGGGGTCACGCTGCCCTCCGCGCCGCTGGTGTTCGAGGCCCGCACGCCGCTCGTTGCGATCGCCGTGGGTGTCGGGGTGACCGTGCTGGCGGCGGTCATCCCGGCCCGGCGCGCGATCCGGATCGCGCCGGTCGCCGCGCTGGTGGCCCACAGCGAAGACGGGCCGGATTCGCTGCGACGCGGGCGAGTGATCGCCGGCAGCGTCGTCGGGATCGCCGGCGTGATCGCCGTGCTGGCGGGACTGACGGGGCCGGCGATCGTGCTGGTGGGTCTCGGCGCGGTGGCCGTGTTGATCGCCGCGGGGATGCTCGTGCCGGTCGTCGCGCGGCCGCTGGCCGGCGTCCTTGGACGCCCGCTGGCGTCCGTGCTGGGTATGCCGGGCAGGTTGGGACGGGAGAACTCGATGCGCAGCCCGCGCCGGACTGCCCAGACCGCCGCCGCGCTGATGATCGGAATGGGGCTGGTGTCGACGATCGCCGTCCTGGGCGCGTCGCTGAGCAAGTCAGCGGCCTCAAGCGTCGACAGCGCTGTGAACGCCGATTACATCATCAGCGGGTCGGGCGGATTCAGCAAGTCGGTTGCCGCCACGGTCTCGCGCCTGCCCGGGGTTACGACCACCACGACCGTATACCAGGGGCAGTTCGAGTTCAAAGGCTCGCTGGCCACCCTGGTTGCCGCGTCCCCTGACCGTCTGTCGCAGACGGTCAACCTGCACCTCACCGCCGGCAGCGCCGCTTCCGCGATGGCCGCGGGGCGGCTGCTGATCGACACCACGACGGCGAACGCCGACCACCTTCACATAGGGTCGGTGGTGGCAGTTAAGTTCGCCCAGACCGGGTCCACCACGATCAGGATCGGCGGTGTCTTCAAACCCAACCCGCTCGTGGGCAGCTTCATCGTCGGCGATGGATTCTTCCTGTCGCACTTCAACAATCCACTCCCGATCGACGTCCTGCTCAGGACCGCGCCCGGCGCCGCCGCGCTCGGCCCGGCCCTGAACCGCGCGCTTCAACCGTACGCGAACGTCTCCTTCAAGACCCGGGCTCAGTCCGAAGCCTCGCAGAAGAGCAAGGTCAACCAGGAGCTCGGACTGATCTACGTGCTGCTCGCGCTCGCCGTCCTGATCGCGCTGATCGGGATCGTCAACACCCTGATCCTGTCGGTGTTCGAGCGCACCCACGAGATCGGCCTGCTGCGAGCCGTTGGGATGAAACGCCGCCAAGTCCGGGCGATGATCCGCTCAGAGGCCGTGATCATCGCCCTGCTCGGCGCCGTCGTCGGCATCATCATCGGCACCGGACTGGGCATCGCCCTGGCCTCGGAGCTGCGACAGGACGGCGTCACCACCATCGCGATCCCGTTCCCCAGCCTGCTCGGGTTCCTGATCCTGTCCGCCCTGCTCGGCCTAGTCGCCGCGAGCTGGCCCGCCCGCCGCGCCGCCAAACTCGACGTGCTCGCCGCGATCGCAGCCGAATGACCGAGACGGCGAGTGCCAATCCCGGGCTCATCCTAATCTGAGATGCTGCGCGACTCTGCGGTGGCTCCCAATTGGCGTGGTGTGAGTGGTCGATGCACGCCACAATCCCCTGCGATGAAGGCAAAGCTCTCCGTGGTCGCGGGTGCCGGGGTGCTGGCGGGCGTCGGCGCGGTCTGGCTGGCGGCGCACCAGCCGGCCGGTCGCCCGACCGAGCCCGGCCCCGTGCTCACGCTGCTTGTCGGTGCATCGCTGCTGGGCTGCGGACTTGCCAGCTGGCGAGCCCGGCCGGAGAACCGGGTCGGGAAGATCATGGTACTCACCGGCTTTGCCTGGTTTACTGCGCAACTGATCGAGGCTCGGGCGCCGTGGTTGAACACGATCGGACTGGCCGTGCAGTCGGTGTGGATCATCGGGCTGGTCTGGCTGCTGCTCTCGTTCCCGTCGGGGCGGTTGCCGGGCCGGCTTGACCGCTGGCTGGTGACGATCGGGGGCGTCACTGGGGTCGGTCTCCAGCTGCTGGCTATGCTGGACGGCAACAAGGCGGGGCTGCGCTGTCCGGGTTGTACGAACAACCTGCTGCAGTTGGTCCACGAGAATCAGAAGGCCCTCGGGTTGCTGGGCCTCCAGCGCCTGATCGGTGCCCCGCTCATCGCCGCGATCATCGCGCTGCTCGTCAGGCGCTGGCTGCGGGCGAGCACGGCTCAGCGGCGCGCGGTCGCGCCGGTGCTGGTGGCGGGGTGCGCCACGCTCGCCGCGCTTGGCTGGACGGTCGTCTTTGACCTGCTCGGCGACCCGCTCGGCGCGCTGCCGGCGAACGTGTACTTCACCCTGATGGCGACCGTGCCGGTCGCGGTGCTGTTCGTGTTCCTGCAACGACGGCTGGCGCGGGGGATGGTCGCGGGGCTCGTCGTCGAGCTGGGCGGACCGAGCGCCTCCGTCGACCTGCGGGAGGCGCTGGCCCGCGCCCTGGGCGACCCGTCGCTGCAGCTCGCGTTCTGGTTCCCGCCCGAGCTGCATTACGTCGACCTCGACGGCACCCCCGTCAAGCTCCCCGATGACGACAGCGGGCGGCGTGCGACGTTCGTGAAACGCGACGGACAGCCGATCGCCGTGCTGCTGCACGATCCCGTGCTGGAGCACAACGCCGAGCTCGTGAGCTCGGTCTGTGCGGCGGCGAGCCTCGCATTGGAGAACGAGCGCCTTCAGGCCGACTTGCGCGCCCGGCTGGTCGAGCTCCAGTCCTCGCGCGCGCGTCTGGTGCAGGCGACCGACGCGGAGCGCCGACGGATCGAGCGCGACCTCCACGACGGCACCCAGCAGCGGCTCGTCTCGATCGCGATGTCACTCGGACTGCTCGAGACAAAGCTCCCAGACCAGGCCAAAGCCGCCCAACCCCTCGTGCGCGAGACCCGAGAAGCGCTCGCCCTCGCCCTCGCGGAGCTGCGCGAGCTGACCCACGGCATCAACCCCCCGCTGCTCACCGAGCGCGGGCTCGCAGAGGCTCTCGACGAGCTGTGCCGCCGCGCGGCGCTGCCCACCCATCTGGACGTGACGATCGAGCGGCGCCTCCCCGACCAGATCGAGACCGCCGCCTACTTCGTGGTCAGCGAGGCGCTGACCAACGCCGCCAAACACTCCCACGCCACCGAGATCCGAGTCTTCGCCTCCTACCGAGGTCAACGCCTGACCGTGGAGATCGGCGACGATGGCATCGGCAGCGCCACCCCCACCGGCGGCTCCGGGCTGCGCGGGCTTGCCGACCGCATCGAGGCGCTCGGCGGACGCTTCACGATCTCCAGCCCACCGGGCCGAGGCACCACGCTGCGAGCGGAGATCCCGTGCGCGTAGCAGTGGCCGACGACGCGGTGATCCTGCGCGAAGGCCTCTCGCGCCTGCTGCAAGAAGCCGGCTTCGAGGTCGTCGGGCTCGCCGCCGACGGCGACGCTCTGCTCGAGCTGATCGAGCGCACCCACCCGGACGTCGCGATCATCGACATCCGGATGCCACCGACACACACCGACGAAGGACTGCGCGCGGCCAAGGTCATCCGCGAGCGCTGGCCCGCAATCGGAATCCTCGTCCTCTCCCAACACGTCAACCCACGCTACGCGCTCGAACTGCTCTCCACCGGGACCGACGGTGTCGGGTACCTGCTGAAAGAGCGGGTGTCCGACCTTAACGAGCTCTCGGCGAGCGTCAATCGGGTCGGGCACGGAGGATCGGTCCTCGACCCGGCCGTCGTGGGCGAGCTTGTCGGCCGGCGCCGCCAAGGTGACAACCCGCTCGAGCGCCTCACTGATCGCGAACGCGAAGTCCTCGCCCTGATCGCCGAAGGACGCTCAAACCACGCGATCGCCGAGCGCCTATTCGTCACCGAGCACACCGTCGAAAAACACGTCAAGAACATCCTCGGCACCCTGCAGCTCCCACAATCACCCGACGACCACCGGCGTGTGCTCGCCGTCATCACCTACCTCAACTCGCAGTAGCCACAGACCGACGTCTGCGACCTCGGTCCGATGCAGGCCTTGTCGCAGATTCGCAGATCGCGCAGTTCTGGCCCGTCGACCTCCTGACCGTTGCCGCCGGGACCATCAGACCCAACAGAGGAGCGCAACAATGAAAACGCGTCTCAGGACCTACACGTCGTACGGCATCGGCTGCGCCGCCGTGTGGGCCGTGATCTTGATCGGGACGCAGATCGATGGCGCGACCCCTCACACACAGAACACGTTTTGGCTGATCTCTCTCGGATGGTGGATCGGATGGCTATCGGCCACCATCGCCCGGGCGGTCTACCCACCGCCGAAGAAGTGGCGGTCGACGGACACCACGACCTGACAGGCGATGCGTGCGACGAACCCGCCGACGGACGCCTGCACACCGGCTGCTCGGCTCGAGGCTCCGTCCTTGTGAGACCGGTCGGACTCGTGACGACAGAGGAATCTCGTTGGTCGGCTCGTCGTCCAAAGGCATGTGACACGAGTTGCTGAGATTCGTCGAATGCGGCCACAAGATCCGTGGCGGCCACGTGGCCGGAGATGGTGCAACAGGAGCACGTCGCTCCAGCTCCGACGCGTCACGCGGACCCGCCGCACGACGAATGCAGGTCTCGTCTCACCTATGGGTCGAGTCTCGCAATTCGCCAATACCGGGGACGCTCTGGATCGACCCAGAAGGCGTGCCCTCCGTCAGACTCGCGCCTTCTGCCCGAGCTCGCGCAACGCGGACCCACCGACCGTGGCGCTCTCCAGTTTGTTCTGGGCGACAACTCGGGGGACACCTCGGAGTCTTGCGGATCGGTGGCCGCTTTGCCGCTCGAGCAGGCACGAGGTCGCTGCCCAAGCCACCGCTCAGATGGACGACAACGAGGTGCGCCTTGTAGTCCGCCGGTCACTGCCGCTTCCACGAACCAGCGGGCACCTCGCCACCGTGATTGGGGGCTCGCCCTGCTTCTGCTTCGGGCCGGCGGCGAGCTGAAGCAGCTGCGTCGCCGTCGTGGCTGCTGGGGCGACAAACCAGCAGCGAAGCTCGCGCAGGCGAGACGCCTGAGATCGTGCCGGGCGGAGCCAGATCGACATAGCAGTGGACTGCCGCTTCCACCCAATCGTTAGCGCGGCGTCTGCAAGCACACGATTCCTCGTATTGGCGACAAGCGGGGCCGGGTCCGTTGTGGCGGTGCCGCCCTGCTTCCGCGTTGCCGCGGGTACCAGGTCACACGGCGACGGGGCGCCATCGTGTCTCAAGCTAGCCAGTGCGTTCCCGGCCGTGGGGCCGGCGGATTGTCAAATTGTGAGCGTCGTCGTCGGCTGGCTTGAGGTGCGCGGCAGCGTCGGCGCGCTTCTCGGTTCTCCGCAGTCCGACAGCGCGCCTCGAGGTCGACATCCGGACAGCTGGGGCCTCAGAAGCGATCATCTGATTGCATGACGTTCACCGCCGATGTCTCTTGAGAAGGTCGACAGCGGGTTCGGGCGGGCGCTCGGCAACACTCGCGGGCGCGGCACCGGCGGGGTCGCGTGACGACTGCTCGTGGCCGACAAACCCGCGTTCAGCTTCAAGAACCACGGTGAGCCCTGCGTGCCCGCGTTCGAAGCGTACGTCGCCGCTGGCAGACGTTCCTCACCGACCTCAAAGCGGCGGAGGTGGACGGCTGGAAGGTCGAGGTTTCAGACTCCGACAAGGTCAAGGCCGTCAAACGGTTCCCGTCGAGGGACGCCGCCGTCGCGGCCGCCCGCGAGCTCATCGGCCCGGACCGCCGGTACGCGTCGGTGCGCTACCACGCCGACGGCGCCGAGCAGTTCCCGCCGTCAGCGCCCCTGTGGGACTGAAGCGACGCCCGGCCCCGCTTCCAGTGCCGCCCCCGACCCCGACCAGCTCAGAGGGAACCGTTCCCCGTCCCCGCACTTTCGCGAGGACGCGGCGTACTGGCGCATTCATGCTGGGCAGGTATTTGGTCGATGCTCGGGGCAGGGGCGTCCGGCGAGCGTCGACTTTCAGCCAACATCCCGGGTCCGCGTCCGCCCGGCACCTACCGTCTGCTAAATGCCATTCACGCTCCCACTCCTCTTCCGGCGCCTGCCGGTGCTCACCGTGCTTCTTTTGGCCTGCGTCCTCGCAGCCGTGGCCATCTCGCCCGCAAGCGCGTCGGCGGCATCCCAGAGCTTCGGCTACACCGGGAGCGTGCAGACCTACACCGTGCCCGCCGGCGTCAACTCGCTGCAGGTCAGCGCCACCGGCGGTTCAGGCACCGGCTACTACCACGCTGACGGCGGGGCCGGCGGCACCGTCAACTCGACCATCCCCGCCACGCCCGGCCAAACGCTCTACATCTACGTCGGCGGCAACGGCGGCACCCCCAACGGTTACAGCGCCGGCGGTGGCTACAACGGAGGCGGCGCGAGCGGACCGTTCGCCGGCTCAGGCGGCGGCGCCACCGACATCCGCAACAGCTCGGGCGACCTCTCCAGCCGCGTTCTCGTCGCCGGCGGCGGCGGCGGCGCTGGCCCCGGCAACGGCGCCGGCCAGGACGCGCCCGGAGGCGCCGGCGGCTACC
>CALAQT010000108.1 GCA_937888775.1 uncultured Actinomycetes bacterium
TCTGCCCACCCCTACCCGGACGGTGACACAACCCACGGATGCGTCAGTAGGTTCCCAAAAAGCACGTTGCTCCTCCACACTCTACGGATTGTCAAAGAGCGGTTGGCCGCGGCGCTTCCTGCTATTGAACCCGCTAACAAAGCGATCAATAGGGTCGCGCGGACGGTGAAGAAGACCTTGTCCCCAGACGGAATCTGACGCAGTTCGCAGTCGTGGCTGTGGAGCACAATCTCATAGCTCCCTTCAGTGGTGAGGGGTGCAAGCGCTGCCTTCAAGGCGCTGCCTCCGGTCTTGCCAATATGAACGAAGTGCGCGCGCGGCTTATGCCGGCGGGCACGAAATCGTGATCCGGAAGCCTGAGCCATCTTCACCGAAGCTTATATACACACATAAGCTGATCGCCGGAACACGAGCGATGCTGTGGTCAGCCACTTGCCTGGCCGCCCCGGCGTCCACATCGCGAGCTGTTCCTGGCCGTCTGAGACCGGTGATCTTGATCAGCGCACGCCGATTGGTCGGACACGGGTTCCTCGAAGATGCGCCCCAGACGCCAGCCGCGGGCGGCGGCCCAAGTTGCAATCTGCCAGCGCTGAATCGACGCTGAGCCGGCGCTCGAGGTGTTCTCAGTTCGTGAGCGCACGTAGCCGTCGACGACGAGCGTTCGTCGAGGAACGGCGGAGACGGCAGGGGCGTTCGCGTTGCGCGTTGCGAGCGCCCGCCGGCGCGGCTACCGGGTGATCTCAACCGCGCCGGCCGAGCCGGATGCGTCGCTTGCATTCGCGGGCCTGGGCGATCTATTCGACGGGCTGCTGAAGACACCGTCGCCTCTCTGCCCGCTCCGCAGCGGCGGGCGCTCGCGGCTGCGCTGTTCTTTACGCGCGGAGCGAAGTCGACCGGGCGCCGCTTCAGGGGCGCTCAGCAGCCCGCGGCGAGCCGCGCGAGTCGTTGCACTGACG
Organism: uncultured Actinomycetes bacterium; assembly: GCA_937888775.1. Next base: position 957 of record CALAQT010000108.1, read on the forward strand.
TGGTGATGACTTCGCGCTGGGTCTCGAGGCGGTTGACCTCGGCATCGGGGATCTCGACCTCCACGGTGATCAACGTGCCTTCGCCCGCCGGCTCCAGCCGCCATTCAAAGCGCAGATCGGAAACCAGGCAGGAGACCGTGACCCGCTGCTGGTCGCGTTGGGTTTCCAGCAGCTGGCCCATCGGAAAGTCGGGGTAGCCCTCGGGGTACATGGTGTATTCCCTGTCGTTCGTGACCGTGATGGTGCCGATTCCTGTCCACCAGTCGGGGAAACGCGATGGGTCGTAGAGGAGCTTCCAAACGTCCTCCGGCGCCGCGTCCGAGGTCGCGGTGTCATGGAACGACGGCATTCGACCTCTCCTTTGGAGTTGATGACTGCATCTCGTCGAGCTCGGCGCGGGCCTTGGCAAGCTCGAGCTCGGGTTCGACGAGGCCCACTACGGGGCGTCCGAGGTCGGCCAGTACAGTCGTGATGCTCTCGGCACGGACGGTCTGCTCGAGCAGGCGTTCCCAGCCTGCGATTGACTCCTTGATTCGCCGCTCGGCTTCCTCGTGCCGGTCGCAGGCGAGCGCGATCAGGGCCTGGACGCGTGCGAGCTTGGGCACGAGCGCGTTGGGGAAGTCCTGGGGGCGGACGGGCTCGAGCACCGTGGCTCGGACTTCCTCAGCAGCTCGTTCCGGCTGTCCGTTCCGGGCGAGCGATTCGGCCAGCGCCAGACGCGTCAGGGGCCGGCTGATGCGCGCATCGCCTGCGAGCGACTCGGCGAGCAGCCCGGCGGCTAGTTCGTACGCTCCCTGCTGGAGGGCGACCAGGCCGCGGTCGTGGCTCGCCATCGCCAGCAACTCAGGTTGCGCGAGCTGTGTAGCGAGTGCCTGCTCGGACTCAGCCGCGCGGCGGGCTTCTTCCAACCGCCCGAGGCATCTCAGAACGAAGGACCGGGCGGCCAGCAGATGGATCTCCAAGCTCTGGAGCCCTTGCCCGGCGATTGCGGTCATGCCGCGATCGAGGAACTCGAGGGCCCGCTCGTGCTCCCCGGCCGCGGCTGCGGCGCCGGCGGCGTTTGCCCAGCACCCGAACGCGAGGTCGGGCCGTCGCGCCCGGGCGATGGCCTCCCCGGCGGCGATCGACGGGCCGTAGGCATCGACGAACCGGCCTCTCCGCATCAGTACGAGCGCGCGGGCGTGTCCGACGTCGTAGGTTCGCAAGTCGTTGGTCACCGGGGCATCGGCGCTGAGCTGCCCCAGCAGCCGCTCGGCTTCCTGGACGTCGCCGGCGACGGCCTCGGCCCAGGCGCGCGCCGCGAGCGCTTCGCTGCGTTCCTCCTGCGTGGGCAAGCTGGTGCGATCGAGCAGTTCAATCGCGTGGCTGGCACTCTCGAGCACCGCGCGCGGGACGCAGATCGGGCCGTGGTAGGCCCGCGCTCGCCGCAGCCAGGCTCGGGCGAGCGGCAGCGGCTCGCCTTCCGCCAGGAGCGCCAGCGACCGTTCGAATCCTGCCTCCGCTTGCTCGCGGCGTCCGCGCCAGGCTTCGAGCTCGCCGAGCTCGAGCCACAGGTCGGCTCGCTCTGGCGCGATCCCGAGCGCCTCGTCTAGGTAGGCGACCGCCTGCTCCAGTGCGGCCACGCTCCGGGCATCCGCGGCGGCGCGCGCGAGCTGCGGGACTGCATCGGTGTCGGCGCCCGCGAGTCGCAGCTGCCGGGCCACCTCGGCCGGGCGGGGGATCGCGCCCATCTGCTCGCTCTCGATCAGCGCCTGTGCCCAGCGCCGGTGCAGCCCCCGGCGGCGGGGCTCGGCGATCTCCTCATAGACCGCGGCGCGCAGCAGCGCGTGGCGAAACCCGATCTGACCGTCGGCGCCGGCGAGCACGATACCTGTCTGAAGGGCTTGGGTCGCGGCCTCCTCGGGATCTCGCAGGCCAAGCTGGCCGAGCTCGGCGGATTCGAGCGGCCGCGCGGCGACCGCGGCGATCTCGACGAGCTTGCGGGCCTCTCCCGCAAGCGGTGCGAGCGTCGCCCGCACGGATCCGCGAAGGCTCGGCGCGACCTCGTCCTGACCTCGTCCGAGCGCGCGCGCGGTCTCCACGGCAAGCAGCGCGTTGCCCTCCGCGCGCTCCACGACGCGTGTGATGTCAGCCTCGCCCAGGCGCGCTGCCTTGCGGGCAAGCGCCGCCACCCGCTCGGCCGGCAGGGGCCCGAGGGCGAGCTCGGACGCAATCAGCCCGCGCGACCGTAGCGCGTGCTCGAGCCGGTCCGCGTCGGCGCTGTGCGGCAGTTCGCGCCGGGTGATCAGGACCATGACCCGTTGACCCGCCACGCGCCGGGCTGCATAGCCGGCCAGCTCCAGGCTCGGCGCATCAGCGCTATGAGCATCCTCGAGTACGAGCAGCAGCGGCGCCGTGCGCGAGGCCCAGCTGAGCAGCGCGACGACCGCCTCGTAGAGCCGGGTGCGCTGGAGGTCTGGCGCGACCTTGGTGCCCGTTTCGCCGCTGCGGGCGAAGTGCGCCGGAAGCTCTGCCGCCAGCACGGCCAGCTCTTCAGGCCAAGCAGCGTCCAATGGAGGCGCCGGCAGGAAAGGCAAGAGCTCGCGGATCAGCTCTGCCCAGAGGCTTAGCGGCGCGGTGCCGCCGAGGTCAAGCGCCGCGCACGCAGCGCTCAATCCGCCGGCCGAGGTCACGCGCTCGCGCAGCTCCGTGGCCAGCCTGGTCTTCCCGATCCCCGCCTCGCCGCGGATCAGCACCACAGCTCCCGACCCACCCAAGACTGATCGCCACGTCTCCTCGAGCCCTGCCAGCTCCCGATCGCGGCCGATGAGCGGCAGCAGCCCCGGCGTCGGCGGCGACGGGCTGGCTCTGATGGGAGCGCCGGTTTCCACGTCTGCGCGCAGCTGCTCGACCAGCTCGCGCGTCGGCGCGGAGGGCGCCACGCCCAGCTCCCGGCGCAAGCGTTCGGACAGGGCGCGGTAGGCACGCAGCGCATCGGCTCGATCGCCGGCCGCACCGAGCCGGGTGATCAGCCGCCGATGGGCGCCCTCGTCGAACGGATCGAGTTCTACCTGGCGACGGCTGAGGTCGATCGCTTCACGAGCATCACCGCGTCGCTCGCAGGCGTGCGCGATCTCCTCTAGCAGCTCGATCACCCGCTCCCGGTGGCGCGCGCGGGCCGACAGCGCCCAGTCATCCTCGATTCCCTCCAGCAGCTCTCCGCGGCACAGCGCCAGCGCTTGCTCGGGGGCGTCTGCGGCCAGCAACTCAAACTCGCGAGCGTCGATCCACAGACCTCCCTCGTCGCTCAGGCCGACCCGCTCACCCTCGACGACCAGTCGCTCGCCCAGCTGGCGGCGTAGCGTCCACAGCGCGCTGCGCAAGCTCGCTCGCGCGCTCTGGTCGAGCACGTCGGGCCAGAATCGTGTCGCCAACTCGGCTCGAGGTACCGATCGCGGCGTGAGCGCAAGGTACGCGAACACCGCCCATGGGCGGTGCGACGGTGGCGAATCGATCACGGTCCCGTCCAGCTCGACCGCGAGCCGCCCTAACAGGCGTGCGCGCAGCACAACGTCAAAGCCTACCGCCGCGCTCTTTGACTCTCGTTTGACGGCGTTCACACGCGGTCCGCGCAACGTTAGCTCCCATGGCACCCAACACCAACAAAGGAGAACGCCATGAGCACGACGACTAACCCCACCTTCGATCTCGACCGTTTCGCGCGTGCCGCCGAGGAACGCGACGCATCGACCCAGCTGTCGATGTACGCCCCGGACGCCACCGTGACCATCGCCGACAGGATCTCTCAGCCCGGCTCACCGCGAGTGCTCTGCACACGCGCGGAGATCAGGTCCTGGCTCGAGGACACCTACGGCCGCGACATGACCCACTCGGTCCAACACCGGGTCAAGGACGAGTCCGGAGCCGCCTACACGCAGGCGTGCCGCTACCCCGACGGGACAAACGTGTTGTGCGCGACGGTGATCGAGCTCGAAGGCGGGCTGATCTCACGCCAGACCGTCGTCCAGGTCTGGGACGAGCGGTAATCCGCTAAACGCACTCCACGGGCGAAAGGATCAATCACATGTCCACTGCTGCACAGGCCATCGATCAGGCCAAGCTGGATGAGTTCATGGGTCGCTTCGTCGGCGACCTCGGCGCTGCATGAGCGCGGCGCTGGTGGTGATCGGCGACCGCCTCGGGCTCTACCGCGTGATGGCCGATGGTGAGCCGCTCGGTGCCCAAGCCGGCGAGCAGCGGCTGGGCGAGGTCGTCACCGCCGGCGGCTTCACCCGCTTCCGCCGCGCGAGCGAGACCCCGTTCAACGTCGTCCTCGGAGCTCGTCCGTAGCATCTGACGGCGTGGATCACACGCCCCGTCGAAGCGGCTGCCGTCGGAATCGCGCGGTGTGGGGCAGCGTTGAGCGCGGTGATCTACGGAAGAGCTTTCCGGAAACGCGCTGATGATCGAAGGGTGCGTCACGCTTAACTTCATGACCTGGAACCTGCTCCACCTGGCACGGATGCTCAACGACGCCGGCGGCATCCCCGCCTACGGCAACTCGACCCACGACTGGGATCTCTCGCACCCGGATCACCCCAACCCCGAATACCGCTGAGACGTCTCTCGCTTTCACAGCGACTTCACATTTCGGGGACTCCTCGTCATTTGGGGGTGAATCCGAGCGGTCGCGAGAGCCTGACGTGCTGTTG